>NZ_JAQGMM010000221.1 GCF_028292365.1 Caballeronia sp. | reverse complement strand
GTGACAACGGCGCCGGGAAATCGACGCTGGTAAAGGTGCTCGCCGGCGTTCATCAACCCACCTCCGGCACGATCACGTTAGGCGGCAAGGAGGTCGTACTACCCGATCCAGGCGCGGCGCTCGATCTCGGCATCGCCACGGTATTCCAGGACCTCTCGCTCTGCGAGAACCTCGATGTCGTTGCGAACATCTACCTTGGACGCGAACTGAATCCGCTGCGCCTCGACGAGGTCGCCATGGAGGTGAAGGCCTGGACACTCCTGAACGAGTTATCGGCCCGCATTCCGAGTGTGCGCGACGTGGTCGCGTCGCTATCGGGCGGGCAACGCCAGACCGTGGCGATGCCGAGATCGAGCGCCGCGCCTGGATCGGGGAGTACGACCTCCTTGCCGCCGAACGTGAGCGTGCCGGTGCTGGGTTGATGCACACCGGCGAGCACCTTGACCAGCGTCGATTTCCCGGCGCCGTTGTCACCCACCAGGGCGACCACCTCGCCCGCATGCACGTCGAGCTCGATGTCCGTCAGGGCCGAGACCGCTCCGAAGTGCTTCGAGATGCCGCGCAGACTGAGCACCAGCTCACCGCGCCTGGACCGTGTTGTGGAGTCGTCAGTCATGGGACGGATACCTCATTAAGAGTAGAGGGACCCGGCACGAGCCGGATCCCGTCCGGCGTCGCGCCGAATCAGTTCGTGACGGTTCAGTTCGTGATGCCGAGCTTCTTGCAGCCGTCGGCATAACGGTCGGTGCACAGGTCCTTGGCACTCGCGAAGCCCTTGTCGACGACCTCGGCCTTGAGGTTCTTCGCCGTGATGACCGCCGGCTTGAAGAGCTGGGACGGCGTATTGAAGAGCGTCGTTTCACCCTTCGGGGTTTGGCCGGACAGGAAGCCGACAGCCACTTTCGCCGCTGCAGCCGCGACGATCTCGCTCGGTTTCAGGATGGTGTTGTACTCGTCGCCCGCGATGATCAACTGCAGTCCCGCAAGCGTCGCGTCGTTGCCGGTCACCGGCGGCACCGGGTTCACGCCGGCTGCCTTGAAGGCCGCGACGGCGCCGCCACCCGTACCATCGTTCGCCGCCACGACACCCACAATCTGCGAGCCGAAGCGGGTGATCTGTCCGCTAACCCACTGCTGGGCCTTCGGCGGCGCCCAGTCCGGCGTGTCGTACTCGGCCAGCGTCTTGTAGCCGCTGCCCGCCAAGCCGGCGTGGATGCCCTTCTTGATCAGTCCCGCGGCCGCGTCGGTCGGCGAACCATTGACCTCGAGCACGCCGCCCCTGGATGTCGGCACACCCGTGTCTTTCAGGTGCTGGACGAGCGACTCCGCGATGGACTTGCCAATGCCTTCGTTGTCGAACGATACGTAATAGTTGGCCGGCGTCGAAGGCACAGGCCGGTCATAGGCGATAACCTTGATCCCCTGGCCTTGTGCCATATGAACCAGCGACGCAGCGGCAGTGGAGTCCACCGGGTCGAGGACAATCACCTTCGCGCCTTGCGCGATCACCGAGTTGAACTGCTGCTGCTGCGTCGCGACGTCGGCATTGGCGTTCTGGTAGAGCACCTTGCAGTCGGGGCAGAGCTTGGCCATTTCCGCCTTGAAGCCCGGGAAGTCATGCTGTTCGTAGCGCGTCGACGCCTGGTCGGGCATCAGAAAGGCGACCGTGCCACTGGGCGCGGCGAATGCAGCCGTGCTGCTTATGAGGCTGAGGCCAAGGCTCAGCACGCCGGCGCCGATCAGTTGGTTCGAAAGTCTGGTCATCGAATGTCTCCGTTTTTTTAAAAATGACGGCGCAGATGCCGCCGTGCTTGGGACTTGTTGCGGTCTTGCCTGAGTCTTACTTAGGCCGCGGGTGAAGCTTCTTGTTAAAGCTGGTTCGTTTTCCAGTGATATCGATGTCCCACTAAGTGCCGATCGTGCGCGTTCACGTCAATTTCGTCAGCGTGGATACCGGGCACTCGCTGCGTCACGATTCATTTACTCCGTAGTGCAAAATATAGTCTATTAGCCCGCGCCAACACCTTGGCTACGTCGAGGAAGAACCCGGCACATTCTCGGCGAACCACCAAGATAAGTTCGCGTCGCGCGATTCCATGTTCTAACCCGCGTCCCGCGGTCTACCCGCGCTAATCAAACGCTTCCAGGGCGTCCGCAGCGTCGGACGATTCCGTCGCGCTCGCAGCATTGAGCTGCTGATACGCGCGCCATCGCGACGGCGACATGTCCTTCAGCAACAGGAACTGACGATTAAAATTCGAAAGATTATTAAAGCCGACCTGATAGCAGATATCGGTAATAGTCAGTTCACCCGACATCAGCAATTGGCACGCAAGGTTAATACGCAGCCGGTTCACATATTGCACGAATGGCACACCGGTATGCCGGCGGAAATATCGTGAAAAGGCGCTGGCGCTTTGTCCCGCGAGTTCGGCCAACTCCGTCTCGCGCAACTCCTGGGACAGATTCTTGCCAATATAAGAAAGCACATGATTGATGCGCGTCTCGGCATACCGCGCCGGGTCCGCACGATAAGCGGCGCTCGCGAGCTTGATTTGTTCTGCGCTGTGCACGAGCAAGTCAAGCAACTCAATAAACAACGTGATGCGCCGCATGCCTTGCGCGCCCAGCATCTCGCGCATGATGGGTTCAGCGGCCGCACCCGTTCTTGGTGTGAACAGCACACCCCAACGCGATGCATCGAGTAAGGACTCCACGCACTTGAGTTCCGGGAACACCTTGATGGCGTTAGCGACGACCTCGGCATCGAATTGGAGGATAAGACAGCGTTCATCCACACGCTCGCCCGGCGACACATTGCTGACCCAGTTGTGCGGCAGGTTCGTTCCCGTCATCACCAGATTGCCGGGCGCGAAGTTGCCGATGTAATCGCCTACAAAGTATTTTCCCGTCGTCGATGTAATGACCTGGATTTCGTATTCGGGATGAAAGTGCCAGCGCACCGTGCGATATGGATAACCGTGCGACCAGACCTTGAACGACTCGTCGCGCGGCACAGCGACCAGTTCCAGGTCCGGCTGGACAATGTTGGCGCGCCGGGCGTCCGTGCGTGCGGCGCGGCAATAACCGCACGTTCCGCATCGACACGCCGTAGCACTCGCAATGGTGTCCATCTGTCCTCCTCCTGACCCGCTATTTTTTTGGGGCGATTCGCATAGGCCGCATTGCGCCACGCCATGTGTGCAAGTTAGCCCTGTCACGAATATTTCACCACTGAAATTGAAACCGCAAACTAATACTAATTTGCATTGGGGTAAGTCCGGAGGGCCTCCAGAGTCAACTTTTGTGCAACGCAACAGCTTTAGAGGCGGGTTACGTTGTCCCCGCTGGGTGTCCCTTGGGATGCCTGCGGTGGCATGCTTGTGGCACCCATGGCCGCGCAAAATAAGTCTGTGTACCTTAAGGATCGCGACGCCTACGAGCGTCGGGCGAACGCAGCGCTGACCGCGTGAGAGCGTACATGGAAACGAGCATTGATGACCGTGCAGCGCAGTCAGCGACAGCTTCAACAGCAGGGAAGGACGAAACATGCCTGGCAGGCCTGGAAATTGCGCATACCGTTGACCCTACTGAAATGAGAAATCGATATGAAAATTTGGCAAAGCGTGACGGTTGCAACCCTGATTGGCGCGGCAAGCATGGGTGCGCAAGCACAAGTGGCCGGCACCCAGCCGCTGTCCGTGACGGTCCAACAGTCGCAAGCATTGCTGCAGGGCTGGAGCGCTAAAAAGAGCATCCTTGGGAAAGCGGTCTACAACGACAAGAACGAGAAAATCGGTTCCATCCTCGATCTGGTCATTTCGCCGGATACGACAGTTTCAGCGGCCGTCATCGCAACCGGTGGCTTCCTTGGTGTCGCCACGCATGACGTCGCCGTCCCCATTGCCTCGCTCGACATACGTAACGGCAACTTCTATCTGGCGGGCGCAACGAAGGAAGCACTGAAAGACACGCCAGAGTTCCAGTACAGCAAGGTGCAAACGCCGCCAAAGCCGAGAAAGATCCAGGCCCAGTAAATCTAACGATAAAGAGCGCACTTATCGCGAGCTCAATGTAAAAACCGCGCTCAGCAATCAGCGCGGTTTTTTTCTGGCGTATAGCGACGACCACCACCATCCACTATTGCTTACACGCCGAAAACCGGGAGCGAGGCCTCGTGAATGGCCGCCAACGTATCGTCTTTGGCCAGCAGCCCGGACTCCTCCAGTATGCTGCGCAGCGGGCGACCTTCAGCGACGGACTGGCGAGCCAGTTTGCTCACACGAGCGTATCCAAGTTTGGGCACGAGCGCGGTTGCCATGGCCATCGAATCCATCAGGTGCTGCTCGTTTCGTGCGACATCGGCCGTAATACCGGCTACACACTTCTGCGCGAATCGTTGGATGCCGTTGGTCAGCAGCATGATGCTGTCGAACACACGAGACGCCACGACAGGCTCGAAGTGATTGATCTCGAGTTCGCCATACTGAACCGCCTGAGCGACTGCAACGTCATTTCCGATAACAGCAAAACTCAACTGGACCATGGCCATTGGCAAGACCGGGTTGACCTTGCCCGGCATGATGGACGAGCCGGCTTGAGCCTCAGGAAGACGCAATTCCCCGAGGCCTCCTACCGGGCCGGACGACAGCACGGTCAGATCCGAAGCGACCTTCGCCAGAGACGCCGCGCAGGTACGCAGTTCGCCCGAAACGCGAGAAAACACGTCCATGTTCTGCATGGCATCGAAGGGGTTCGACGGTGCCCTATATTCCACGCCGGTGATGCTTGAGAGATGCTGATAGACAGCCGATCGATATCCCGCGGGGGCGCCAAAACCCGTACCGATCGCGGTACCACCAAGCGGAAGCGTACGGAGTTTGTCGCGTACGGCCGCAAGTTCTTCCGCCAGACGCCGGGTAAGCGCCGCGTAGCCGCCAAAGACCTGCCCCAGTCGCATCGGCTGCGCATCTTGCAGACACGTGCGGCCGAGATGGAGGATGTCGGCGAATTCCGTCGCCTTAGTGTCGAAGTGCGCCGCAAGTAGCACTATTTCCGTGATGAGCGGTTCGAGCATCGCGTGCGTTGCTATCTTCAAAGCAGCTGGATAAACGTCATTGGTCGATTGCGAACGGTTCACGTGGTCATTCGGATGGATCACGTCGTATGACCCGGATGCTTGCCCCAGATGCTGCTGCGCCCGATTGGCGATGACCTCGTTGAAATTCATGTTGGTCGAGGTGCCGCCGGACCCTTCCAGCAGATCGACGATCAGCGAATCATCAAACTGTCCCGCAATGACTTCCTGACACGCACGCACGATCGCTTCGCACTGCTGTTCAGTCAGCACATCATTGTCACGATTGGCTAACGCGGCAGCCCACTTGCATTGTGCAAACGCGTCCCGGAACTGCGGATAGTGCGCGATGCCAAGCGGCGAGACGCTGAGATTTTCAACGCCCCTTACTGTGTTGACGCCATACAGTTTGTCGCCGGGTATGGTGACTTCGCCAACGTAGTCGCGTTCAGTTCGTGATTCGGTTTGTGGATCGTTATAAACAGGCTTATTCATGTGAGTTCCTTTCATCAACATTGCTCTGACCAACATTCTTTTCATCAACAACAATCAGTTCTTCAATCCCTCGGCCCAACGCTTTCAGCCTGGGCAGGAAAGACGTTTCGATCACCTCGCGCGCCGTCTCGCATGCGTCTTCAAAAAACGCGCTGTATTCGTCGCGGCGCGCGACCAGGTAAAGCGACCGTTCAAGTCCCAGGTTGTCCACCACATGGGTTGTTACCCGACTCGCATGCGCCGCGCCCTGCAGCAAACACATTGGCGAAGTCACTGCCCATCCGATACCCTCGGCAACCATCGACGTCAGGGCATCGGCGTTATCGAGTTCCAGACGGATCGGCATACGCAGCTCGATCCGGCGCAGGTAGCGCTCGATCTGCATGCCAACCTGCGAGGTCCGGTTGAAGCGTACGATCGGAAGCAAGTTTGCCAGCGCTCGAACGTCTTCGACGGTCCGGACAGACTTGTGCGCATCCTTTGGCGTGATGACAAGGTAGCGCTCTGAAAAGAGCCGGTACCGCACCACGTCGTTGGCGTCCATCAGCGCGTCGCTTGTGACGATAAGATCCAGATCCCGCCGGAGCAATGCCTCGCCCTGTTGAGGACTCAATCCAGTGCGTATGGACAGTCTTGAAACCTTCCCCAGCAGGCGCTTGGTGAAGACCGACCCGCAAGTCGCCGCAAACGAGTCGACCAGCCCGATGCGCAGGTCAGGCTTGATCCCTTGCCCTGCTTCAACGACCTGGGCCTTCAGGTTCGCGATTTCCTCGCTCAGTATCGCCCCACGGTTTCGTAACGCTATGCCGAACGGCGTCAACGCCAGCGGGCGAGTGGTTCGATTGACGAGCACCACACCGAGTTCTTCTTCGAGTTGCCGGATGATCTGGGAGACACCCGATTGAGAAATGCCCATCCGCGCCGCTGCTCCGGACATGCTGCCTTCTTCCGCGACGGCAACGAAGATTTGTACCGCGTGCATATCGATTGGCTTGTTCAGCGACATGATGGGCTCTGTTAAATGTTGTCCTTGCATGACACCGCAGGATAAGTCATCTGGCGCGTCGCTTCTTCGGAGCGTCAACTGGTGTTATTTCCTGTTGCTGTCTGACCAGGCGGCAAGCGCGGCACCCTGTTCGCCGCCCATTGCAGACTCGCTTTCATTACTTTGCCCGGGACTCATGTCCGACAGGTTTGCAGTGCCCGTTTCCGGCGCAAACACTTGGCAAAAGACGCCACCGAATACCAATACACCAACGCACACACCGAGTGCCGAGTGAATGCCCACGTGCTGCATCGCCAACGGAAGAAGGAACGTGCTAATGGCCGAACCAAACCGGCTGGAGGCGACCGCCAGTCCAACGCCCGATGCACGCAGGTCAGTCGGAAAAAGTTCGGGCGGATACACAAACTCAAGATTGGCGGCCGCTGAAAGAATGCAGGCGAAGAGACCAAACGCGATCATGGTTCCTATTGGCCCGAATCCCGCGTAAGCAAGGATCGCCAGGGCCACCGCTGCGAGGTAGAAAGTGCCAATGAGGAAGGCGCGGCGCGACAGCTTGTCGACGATCAAAAGACCAACGATTGCTCCCGCGAAGAGCAGGACGTTATAAATCAGGCCTCCTACGAAGTTGTCCTTGACCTGGAGGGCCTGGAGCACCTTCGGGGAGAACGTGCCCAGCGCGAAATACGGGACGACCTGACAGGTATAGAACACACACCCGACCAGCGTGTTCTTGCGCCAGCGCGGCGAGAACAATTGCGACCACGCGCCGCGTCGTTGCTGAGACGCTGGTGACGAAGACAAGGGTGACGATTCAGGGAGGATGACTTCAGGCCCGAATTTGCGACGTATGATTGCAAGCGCCTCGTCGCGCCGCCCGCGTTTCATCAACCACATCGGCGACTCCGGCACGCCCAGGCGGAATGGAAGAATGAGGAGTGCCGGGATCCCGCTCGCGGCCAGCATGATTCGCCATGCGTCGGGGCCAATGTCACGGATGACAAACCCGATAAGGTAGGCGCCGACGTAGCCCGCAGCCCATGCGGCGGCAAGCACGCTGAGCAAGCGGCCGCGATAACGGCGTGGCGAAAACTCGGTCACGAGTGACTTGCTTACTACGTAGTCCGCACCAAGAATCAATCCTAGCAGCAAGCGAAGGACCAATAGTTGTGCCGGCGAAGTCACGAAATATTGCGCCGCCGAAATGATAGCGAACAACAACATGTCGAACGCGAAGATAGTGCGTCGGCCGTACTTGTCCGCAATCGGACCGGCGAACATGCTCCCGAGAAACAGGCCCGCCAGGGACGCAGCGCCAAGCAACCCCATCCAGAGCGGAGTCAAATGAAGCGGCACGGATGCCATGCTCACCGCAATGCCGATGATCCCCAGCACGAAGCCATCGCTGAACTGGCCACCGGTCCCGCTGAATGCCACTCGCAGATGGAAGCGGCGCAGAGGAAGATCCTCCAGCAATATCTGTTTGCTCACTTTTGTCTCCTGGGACTTTTGTTATCACGGCGCGCAGTTCGTCGCCTTGAAAACAAGTGTACGGAGTCAAATTCAAGAAAACAGCATGTCTGAAGGCAGTATCAAGAAAGCTAATACTCTGTCACGCAGCGGCTGAAGCTGAGCGCGCGTGCAGTCGTTTTGCATAACGGAAATGAGGACAATGCCTGTGCGCTTCCGTCTGCCGTTTCACACACGCAGCCGTTCGCGACATACAGTCAGCGTCAGTCGTCGGAGCCAGCGATGAACAGGGTCGACCTCTAAACGAGGATGCCACATCTGCGATACCGTGATCTCCCCGGTCGCAACGGGAAGCTCGAAGGCGTAAGTGGTGACGGCCGTGGGCAACCCTTGCTGTTCAGGTAGATTGGCCATCAGAGATGCAGGCACGAGCGCGATCAAGTCGGAGGCTCGCGCCACGGCGAGCGCGGCGGGAAAACTCGGAACCACGGCGACGATTGTTCGCTCAAGCCCTAAGGCGGCTAGCGCCTCGTCAACCGGTCCGGTTGCCCGACCGCGTCGTGAAGCGACGACATGACCGAAGGCGATGTACCGTTCGGCCGTCGCCTCGCGCTCCAACGCGAGCGGATGACCCTGCCTGACAACACCAATAAACCGATCCCGGAATAGTGCTTGCACACGGACTTCCGGTCCCATGTCGCTCAAGACACCGATCTCAAGATCAGCGGAGCCGTCGCGCAAATACGCCGCCGTCTTCTCGGGCTTGGGCGCGAAACGCAGACGCACGAGCGGCGCAGCAGCGGTCGCCGCGGCGATCAGCGCGGCGCCGAAGGCTTCCACAAAACCGTCGTTGGCACGAATGGTAAAGGTCCGCTGCAACGTTGAAAAATCCGGTTCCGTTGTTGAGGGACGAAGTACAGCACGTGCTTCATGAACCGCATTCTGAGTGCGTTGATGCAGTGCCTCTGCATGGGGTGTCAATACCATACCGCGCCCGGCCCTAACCAATAACGGGTCACCGGTCGCCGCGCGGAGCCGGGCCAAGGTTCGGCTCATTGCCGAGGCACTCAATCCCAGCCGACGCGCAGCACCGGCCACGCTGCCATCGGCAAGCAATACGTCGAGCGCGATGAGTAAATTCAGATCGGGTTCTGTCATGGCTGATCGTAGCATTATCGATTAGGACATGGCGTTTGCTGCACGTTATAAGTGCACCCGCTGCGTCTTCCGCCATGTATCTCTCGTCGATATATTCCCTGTATCGGCTCATGACTTAAGGGAATGATCAATGCAAGACACAACTCCGCAGAAAACTGTCCTCCTCATCGGTGCATCCCGCGGCCTCGGATTTGCAATGGTCGAGGAATACCTCAAGCGCGGCTGGCGAGTCATAGCCACCGGCAGGGAGAGCTCAATGAAAAAGCTGCGCCACCTCTCGGCAAGCACCCGAGGTGCGCTGGAAGTTGAAGCAGTCGATATCACAATTCCCGACCAGGTCACCGCGTTACATCGTCGCCTTAGAGATCGAAGACTGGATGTGCTTTTCGTGAATGCCGGCGTCAAAAATGATGATCGTGAAACGATCGCCGATGTGTCGACCGAGGAATTCGTGCGCGTGATGGTGACGAACTCGTTGAGTCCGATGAGGATAATCGAGGCGTTTCAGGATCTCGTGGAGCCGGCCGGAACGATTGGCGTCATGTCGTCCGGGCAAGGTAGCCTGACTAACAATACTAACGGCAACTACGAGGTCTACCGAGGCAGTAAGGCTGCTCTCAACATGTTCATGCGTAGCTTTGCCGCGCGTCACCGGAACGACGCAAGAACCTTGTTACTGATGGCGCCTGGATGGGTACGAACAGATATGGGCGGTCCTGAGGGGCGTCTGGGTATTGAGGAAAGTATCCCGAACTTGCTGAGCACAATGGAGGCTTACGAAGGGCGCTCTGGATTGCATTACCTGGACTACCTGGGACGCGTCGTTCCCTGGTGAGCGGCGCCGAAAATCCTGACGTCACAGCATTCCCGGGTTGCTCAGGCTCGGATGCTAGCGGCACCGCCCGCCAGTTTATTGTTCACGCCACGATCGCACCCCGGCACTGCTTGACTTAGCTAAACTTAACCCACTCGCAGTGGCGCAGGGCTTTTGAATCGCGCACATCAAGGTCGGGGCCTGTCGTTAATCGGTTGTTCCCGAATAAGCGGCTCTCAGCGTGGCGGCATCGAACTTCACCATTTTCATCATGGCTTCGGCAACGCGCGTGGCCTTTACAGGATCGGGGTCCGACATCATCGGGATGAGATCGGAGGGAACGATCTGCCACGAGACGCCGAAGCGGTCTTTCAGCCAGCCGCATGCCTCGGGCGAACCGCCGCCCTCGAGAAGAGCATTCCAATAGCGGTCAAGTTCCTCCTGATCGTCACAACTGACCACAAGAGATACCGAGTGGTTGAACGAGTCGCCTCCTCCGGAACTCATGGCGAAAAAAGGCTGCCCAGAGAGCACAAATTCGACGAGCTTCGTGGAACCGGCGCTCGTCACCGCAGTGACCCGAACGACGCGCGAGTCTGGAAAGATATCCGCATAGAAAGCAGAGGCTTCCTCAGCTTCCTCGGAGTACCAGAGAAACGGCGTGATCTTTTGAATCGTCATGGAAAAGCTCCTGTCGGTGTTTGGTTGAATGCGCAACGAACGCGCAGTGAACGCGCGGGCAAACCGTATGCTGCTACTGGGACGACGAAGGAAGACCGTCCAGTTCGACACGTTGGGGAAAAAGATTCACATTTTTACCAGACCGATGCGATGCGATGTAACCCCGGATATCGCGGACCGCATCCGCCGAACGCTGGAATGGCAATCACCCTACTCGAAGGAAGCGTCGGGTGCGGGTGAAACTTGTCGGCACCTAGGGGTTTTTACTGACCTTGATTTATGTCGATACCAGCGTCGCCGAAACGTCGTAGGGTTATGTCCCACTTCTCCACTGAAAGGCGATCACACCATGACTACCGGAACCGTCCGTCTGCACCGCGTCTTGCGCGCGACTCCCGAACGTATCTATCGGGCCTTCCTCGAACCCGATGCAATAGCGAAGTGGCTTCCTCCTTACGGGTTCACCTGTCAGGTCCACCACATGGATGCCCGTGTAGGCGGCACACACAAAATGTCCTTCCGCAACTTCACCACCGGCAACAGCCACTCGTTCGGTGGCGAGTACGCCGAACTGGTGCCGTTCGAGAAGATCCGCTACTCGGACCGATTCGACGACTCGAACCTGCCCGGCCAGATGGACGTCACTGTTTCATTGCGGCAAGTGTCCTGCGGCACCGAGCTCACCATCGTCCAGGAGGGCATACCCGACGTCATTCCCGTGGAGATGTGCTACCTCGGCTGGCAAGAGTCGCTTCTTCAACTGGCAAAGCTGGTCGAGCCCGAGATCCCGGATTGACGGATTGATGACGCCCGCGCCCGCGCCGGCGTGCACTGCGTTGCTAGCGGGCCATCGGCCTCTGCACCCTTACAATATGCCTGACTTCCAGATCATCTGACACGCGGCGGCAAGTACAAAAAGCAGCACCAACATTCGGAATGCGCCCGGCGGCAGTTTGTCGCGAAGCGGGCGCACAAGCACGATGCCGATAATGACAGGAACGCTTGCCGCCGTCGAAATAGCGATGTCGCTCAGGCTCGTATGAGTGCCTCCGCTGAACGTGAGGATCAGGGTGAGGATTGATACAACGAGGATGATCGCGATCTGTTTCGTAAATGCCTTGCCTGTTGCGCCTGTCGCGATCAGATACATCGCGAGCAAAGGGCCGGGCACCGACGCAATGCTTTCCATCACGGCCGCGCCAAATCCGAATGCCAAGCCAGCGGGCTTGGCCAAGCGAGGCGAAAGCGTGAGCTTCGGCGCCGCGAGCAACAAAAGCGCAGCAAGCATCAGCAAACAACCTGCCGCCGCTTGCGCGCGATGCGGCGCGAGTGAAATCAACACCGTCACGCCCACGATATTTCCCAGAACGGTGCCAATCAGCGGAGCCGCAATACGGCGAACCGTTGGCAGCATCTCACCGCCTTCCAGCGCTTGGGGGATATTGCCGAGAATGATGGGCATCGAAAGAAGAAGCACTGCCTGCTTGATCGGCAAGAACTGACTCAGTATGGGCATGGCGACAAGCGGCACGCCGATGCTGACAATCCCTTTGACCATGCCGCCAAGCACGAGCGCGACAACGACCCCGAGTACTTCGGGCATATTGAGCGCATGAAGGCTAGCGCCGAGAACACCGTCAGTGAAATTGATTTGGGCCGCCGTGTGAATGAAGATGCCGCGTGCGAGATGCCGTGGCCACTTGCAAAATGAGTGACCGAATCGTGTGGCTTAATGTTGGAAAGGCTACGCATTTTGAATGCGCAGTTATTTTAGCGCGACTGCACGGCTGCACCGTCTATGTGATGCGGCTCACTGATGGCGCAAACGTTAGCTCGGCCGGTTGCGTTGCTGGCGCCGCAACCATACGGGCATGCGCTCGCTTTTCCTTCCGCTCTAGGTGGAAAATCCCGCTGGCGGCCGCGGTCGAAAGCCCGCAATCACGGCGTTGGCATCTGCGAAGAACACGTCCGGGAAGACCGTTGAGATTTGGGTAAGCGCGATGCGGGCCGCCGTGAGCATCATCGAAAGTTGCTGATCTGATGCTGACTCACCGAACAGCAGTCGCTGCACGAGCGCGACGCCGCCGCCCCTTGCAAAGACGCGCAAAACGTAGCCGAGGGAAGAATTGGTCAGCATTTCGGCGCCGTAGGTGTCGGCAAGCGCCGTGAGGATGGCGAGCTCCACCTTGTTCGGCCGACGGGGCACACGACGCTCCGCCAGGCCCATCCCACTTACTGACATGCGGCCGCTCGACGACGAGGCGAGCGAGTCATGCGAGACAATCGGGCCCGCCGAATCGAGTGCTTGCACCCCCGACCTCAGCCCAGCCCTGAATGCCGAAATGGCTGCATCCATACGAAGCACGAGACGAGCGGTCTCCTGGCTGGCTTGATCGGGCGTGGGTTTGGACATGGGCGGCACTCAAGTCGATGATGCTCAACTCTACACCGGAAATGCACGGCCCATCGCGCCGCGTGGGCGAGCTTGCTCAGACCCGGATCTAACTCCCATTGCTGCCGGGAGCACGAGCATGAACCCGACAACGTTGTAAGCGCTCAGGCATGCTTTTGTACCAGGCGAACGATGGTCTTCCAACTGCGTGTCGTGACAGGAACGCCCAGGCGCTTTTCGAGAAATGCGTTCGGACTTCCTGGTGTATTTCCGACTTTGATACTGACGCTAAATGCCTCGGAATCAGTCAATTGCAGCACCTTTACGTCGCTGCGTTTGGACTCCAGGGGGAGCTGTGCAACGGACAAGCCATCTGTTGCATGAAGGAAGGACGCACAGCACGCGTGGACACTATTGGACTCGATCTCCACGAAGGGGTCGAGAGCCATGAGCTGAGTCAGGTAATCCATGGTGCGAATGAAGCCCGGTTCTTTGAGCCCACACGTTCTGTGAAGAATCTCGCAAGCACCATTGAACACTTTTTGCGCTTGTCTGCCAGAGCCTGTTGTGAAAACCATCGTCCCATTGGTCAGGAACGATGACGCTGACACTGCGCCTGCGGCAAGAAACGCTTCTTCGAACTGAACCTTGGTCGGGCAATTCGGTCGTCCGAGATTCAAGTTACGAAAGAAGGCAATGTGTTTATTCATTTTTGTCAGTGCGACGCGAGAATAAAATTTGATCGAACTTGGGGCGCCGCTCAAGCTTTGGTTTGCAAAGCGAGTATGAGGAAATCGACGAACGACTTGACGCGCGAGGTCGTTTGTAGATGTTGCGGGACGACCGCATAAATATCAGCATCCGGCGTCCGGTAGGCCGGTAATACGTGTATCAATCGGCCGTCGCGCAAATATTCAGCGATGTCCCACTCTGCACGCATCAGAATGCCGTGACCATCGAGCGCCCATTTGACCGCGATCTCGCCATCGTTCGTCGTGAGGTTGCCTCGGACCCGTATAACCTCGGCTTTCTCCGCCGCGCCCCGCCCTGTTGTCAGCCGCCAGATGCCGTAGCCATCGTCGCCCTGACGGATGCCGATGCAATTGTGCTGCACGAGATCCCGAGGATGCCGGGGAAGCGGATGATCAACGAAGTAAGCCGGTGCGGCACAGAGCAGGCGCCGGTTCGGCGCTACCAGCCGGGCAATGACGCGCGAGTCCGGCGCCTCACCGAAACGCACGCATACATCGAAGGCATTTTCGCTAAGGGGAGGAGGATCGACCGATAGCTGCAACTGCACGTCGATCTCAGGATACAGCCGCACAAATCGCGAGATGGCGGGGGCAATGTGACTGCGTCCGAAACCCAGCGTGGCGTTAACGCGCAACAGCCCGCTCGGCGCAGCCGCCGCCCCGCCAAGAAGCTGCGCGAGCTCATCCATTTCAGTCAGGATTCTCCGCGCACGGGCCGAGTAAAGTTCGCCCTCGGGCGTGAGGCTCATCCGGCGGGTCGTCCGGCTCACCAGCGCGACGCCTGTGCGCGCTTCCATTTGAGAGAGGTGCTTGCTGACCGCCGCCGTGCTCAATCCCAACTCGCGCGCAGCGGCTGTCAGACTGCCACAGCCCGCCAGGATAGAGAAAAAACTCAGGTCTTCTGCCTGTATTGGAGAGGTCATTGGCAGCACCATTATTAACTTCAAGTTAAAGACAGTTTAACTTTAGCAGCGTTTCGGGGGGCATTTGCGCTTTAGCATTCCCTGATGTTTTCAAATTTCAGAGACCAGAGATGAAGAGTTATCGGATCGCGACCATCCCCGGAGACGGCATCGGCAAAGAAGTTGTGCCCGCAGGACAGGAAGTGCTGGAAGCGCTGGCCGCGCAAACCGGTCGTTTTACGTTCGAGTTCGAAAACTTCGTCTGGGGTGGTGATTACTACCGTGAGCATGGAGTGATGATGCCCGCTGACGGCCTTGATGCGATTCGGTACAAGGACGCGATTCTGTTCGGCTCAGCAGGCGATCCGGCGATCCCCGATCACATCACGCTTTGGGGACTCCGCCTCAAGATCTGTCAGGGCTTCGACCAGTACGCCAATGTGCGCCCCACGAGGATCCTGCCGGGCATCGATGGGCCGCTTAAACGCTGTGGTCCGGCTGACCTTGACTGGGTAATCGTCAGGGAAAATTCAGAGGGCGAATATTCGGGTGTAGGCGGCCGGGCGCATCAAGGCCATCCGATCGAAGTCGCGACCGACGTTTCGATCATGACGCGAGCAGGCGTTGAACGAATCCTGCGCTTCGCCTTTCGCCTGGCAGCGTCGCGGCCACGCAAGCGGCTGACGGTCATCACCAAGAGCAATGCGCAGCGTCACGCGATGGTGATGTGGGACGAAATCGCCCTGGAAATTTCGAAGGAGTTTCCGGATGTCACATGGGACAAGGAACTCGTTGATGCCGCCACCGCGCGCATGGTGAACCGCCCTGCAACGCTCGACACGATTGTCGCGACCAACCTGCATGCCGATATCCTGAGCGACCTGGCTGCTGCGCTGGCTGGAAGTCTCGGTATCGCGCCGACTGCCAATCTCGATCCTGAGCGCCGCTATCCGTCCATGTTCGAACCAATCCATGGTTCAGCGTTCGACATCATGGGCATGGGACTCGCGAATCCTATCGGTACGTTCTGGTCAGTCGTCATGATGCTCGAGCATCTTGGCGAAATGGACGCTGCGCGCGCAGTGATGGCGGCCATCGAGCACGTGACGGCAAATCCCGCAACGCATACCGGTGACCTTGGCGGCACAGCGACGACCCGGCAAGTCACCGATGCGGTCTGTGCATTTCTTGCAGCATATTCAGCACAAGCGCCGCAGGTTGCCTGAACCCGGGTCGTCAGAATGTTCGCCCGTTGTACGCAATTTCTGTCAGCGATGTGCCGACTTCACGGATACAACAAATCATGGCGAACGCCTGCACACAACCGGCTCTCAACCCTTCTCGGTTCACGAGCCAAAGTTCAAGGAGACTTCCAATGTGGTTTGTCGGAAAAAGCGAGCTTCTCTCGCTAATCGAGCGTCACTGTCTCGATGAAGTGATGCCAGCATTCAGCGATCACCGGACGGTTCGAAAAAATACAACAATCTACAAACCCGAAGACCTGAGCAATCATGTCTATTTGCTCAAAAGCGGCAGCGTTCGGCTCTTCAGGCTGACCGAAGACGGGCAAGAGATCACGCTGTCGTTTATCAAGGCCGGGATGTTGTTCGGCGACGGCGATGTACTGAATGAAGCCAATTATTCGCATCATGCGCAGACGCTCGCTCCCAGCATGATTTGCTACATTCGCAAGGCCGATTTCAAACAACTGCTCGCCCGCTACGACGTAATCAACGAGTTCGTCTTGAAAAGCCACTACCTCCGATGGCAGGAAGCTCAACAGCTAATCGAAAATCTGTCGCTGCACGACGTGCGCAAACGCCTGACCAACATCCTCGTGATGTTCGCCGGTCAGATAGGAGTCGAATTCGACTGCCTGAGTCGGGCAGATGCAGTCCTTATCGATTTGCCTATCCCTCAAGACAAGCTCGCCGAATTCATTGGTACATCGCGCGAATCCGTTAACCGGCACTTCAACGACCTGAAGGCTGAAGGGCTGACAGCCATGCACGAACGCAAGATTGTGCTGACGCCCCTTTTCGTTGCGAAATTCCTGCGCAACAAGCTGCCACCGAAACAGATCATGTTGCCGACATCGTTCACTGCGCCCCCCCTGAACGTTCAGTCCGTCAAAGCGCCGCTAGCGCGCGTTTAACCGCCTCGACGCCACTGCGCGGGCTGGACAGCACCGGGACACGCAGCTTGCCAAGCGTGGGGACGAGACGCGCCATCGACACTTGTGCGAGCACGACTACGTCGACTTGATCGGCGAGCGCGACGATTGTCTGCTTCAGAATTTCATCGTGCAGCACACCGTCGCCGCGAAGCAGCGCCTCGAACGCTCCCTCCGCGATCCGCTCGGTCACCTCAACCGTGCGGCCGAGTTCACCGGCCTTGCGCCGGATCAGCCGCACGGTCGGGTCCAGCGTGGTGGATACGGTTGCGACCACGCCAATTCGCGAACCGATCGCGCTGGCCTCTTCCGCCATGGATTCGTCGATCTTTACGATCGGCGTGCGGATAAATTCCTTTAACGAGTCCGTCGCCTCGCCAACAGAAGAGCACGCATTGAGGATAATGTCCGCGCCCATCGCCTGCGCATTTAACATGTAGCTATAAATGCGACTGGCGACTTCCGGTGTCAGATGCCCCGCCGCACGGACATCGTTCAGCAAGCTGTCATCCATGATATTGACGACGCGCGCGTGCGCGATCAACTCGCTAAGTTGTTCCTTGATCGGCAGAACCGTCACGGGTCCGGTATGAATCACAGCTATCGTTGTCATGGGTTTCCATTCAATGTGTAAAATCAAACGATCAAAAAATCAAGCGGTCGCTGCGGCCATTACGCGCTCCTGGGTCGCTTGCTCGCGCGTCATCTCGCCATTCAACTGTCCTTCACGAACAATCAGTATCCTGTCGCTGACCGCGAGCACCTCGAGCAAATCCGACGAGATGACAATGATCCCGATACCTTGCGAAGCTAGCCGCGCCAGCAGTGCATGCACCTCTGCCTTGGCGCCAATATCAATGCCGCGTGTTGGTTCATCAACAATCAGGATCTTGGGATTTCGCGCGACCCATTTGGCGATCACGATCTTCTGCTGATTACCCCCGCTAAGATTGATGACCTTCTGTTCCGTGTCAGGCGTCTTGATGCCGAGACTGCGCACGAATTGTTTGCAGCTATTCTCTTCTTTAGCGCGCTGCAGGAACTGAAAGGGCGAATAGCGCTTCAAGTGAGTCAGGCTGAAGTTTTCCCGCACGCTCATTCCTAGCACCAGCCCCTGCGCCTTGCGGTCTTCAGTCACGAACCCGATGCCCTGCTCAATCGCATCGTGCGGACTTCGGATAGTCACTGGCTTGCCGTCGATGGCGATACTTCCCGTGCAGGGGCGCATGCCGAAAATCATCTCCATGATCTCCGTTCGCCCTGAACCGACCAGTCCCGCAACGCCCAGGATTTCACCGCGATGCAACGTGAAGTTGACGTCCCGTATCCTCGCTTGGGCGCCCTTCACCGCACGCAACGACAAGTTGCGAACTTCCAATATGGGCTCCTTGCTTGCGTGCGACACGGCGGACCCCGGGTATAGGTCGCTTAACTCACGATCGACCATCATGCGAACCAGCGAATCACGGGTGACGTCTGCAATCGGCGAGGTATCGACGGTACGACCATCGCGAAGCACGGTCACCTGGTCGGCAAGCTCGAAAATCTCCTCCAGCCTGTGCGAAATGTAGACCACCGCGATGTTGCGCTCGCGCAAGCGCTTGATCAATCGCAGCAGCGTGCGCGTTTCATGATGGCTGAGCGAAGCAGTCGGCTCGTCCATGATGATGACCTTTGACTGATGCGCGAGCGCCTTGGCGATCTCGATCATCTGCTGCTGTCCAATGCTCAACTCGCTCACACGCGCGGATGGGTCGAGATCAAGTTCGATCGTTTCAAGCATCTGTGTAGCCTCGCGGCTCATACGTGCCCGATCGAGCAAACCAAGGCGATTGCGTGGCTCTCTGGCAAGGAACAAATTTTCCGCAACGCTAAGATTGCCGACGACCGACAACTCCTGATAAATAATGCCAATTCCCAGCGCGCGCGCATGGTTACCATCGTGCATCGCGATTTCCCTGCCCTCAATGAGGATGGCGCCACCCGGGTCCGGGCTATAGACACCTGTCAATATCTTCATTAGCGTGCTCTTGCCGGCCCCATTCTCCCCGGCAAGCGCTAACACCTCCCCTTGCCGGATCTGAAGATTGACGCCATCGAGCGCCTTGACGCCAGGGAACGTTTTAGAAATGTTCCTCATCTCCAGGAATGGCACTGTCATGGCTCTCCTTGGCTCCCGCCGGGCTTACTTGGTGTAGCTTCCGAGATTATCTTTAGTCACGACCGTCACACCCGTATCGATGTCTTTAGGCGGCTCTCCCGTACCCTGGATTTGCGCCACCAAATTTGTCACCGCAAGCGAACCCATCGTGACCGGGCGCTGGACCATGATCGCTTGAATCGAGCCATCCTTAAGCGCCTTTAGCGTATCGGGAAGATCGTCAAACGCGAGCACCTCGAGTTTGCCTTTCATAGCGCCGAACTCCTTCGTGTTGAGCACCTTTGACACGGCCGGTCCACCAACCTGACTCACCCCGAAAATGCCCTTCAGTTGCGGATGGGCCCGCAGGGTTGTCTCCACTACCGAAACGCCTCTGGCGAGGTCATCGTCCGTGCCCTGTGTTTCCACAATCTTGATACCCGGATATTTCGCCAGCCCCTTCTTTATCCCGGCGATGCGTTCATTGAGATTGACCGCACCGAGTTGCCCGGTCACTATCGCGACTTCACCGGATCCGCCAAGTGCCTTGCCCATCGTCTCGGCCATGGTCGCTCCGGCCGACTCGTTGTTGGTACCGATGTACATCGACCGGCCGCTCTTGGGCGAGTCCGAGTCGAACGTCAGCACCTTTATGCCGCTCTGTTCCGCGCGCTTCATCACGCTCTCAACTGACTTCGGCTCGTTGACGGAGATGGCAATGCCGTCCACGTGCTTCGATATCAGGTCTTCAATGATCTTTACCTGTGTCGAACCCTGCGTGTTTTGCGGCACCACCCATTGATACTTGACACCCGTCTTGTCGGCCGACTGCTGGGCGCCCTTATTGCAGTCGTCGAAGAACGGCACAGCCACCTTCGGAATGACGGCGACAGAAATATCCTTTGCGTCCTTGGCCTGTGTCGACGCACACAGACATAGGGCCGTAGTGGCCAGGCCGATGCTCACTGCGGCGCGAAATTTCATATCCATTTTTTGTCTCCGGTTTTGTTTTAGTGGTGTTACAAGATAAGGATGATGCGAGTCTCAACGTCCCTTTCGGCGGACACGCCAAATGTCGATACTGACCGCAATCAGAATGACGCAACCGGTAATGGCTTGCTGTGCGTAGGTGTCAATGTTCAGCAGCACGACCCCGTTAGCGATGATTCCCGCCAACGCCGCGCCAATAATCGCGCCCTCTACGCTGCCGGCTCCTCCGGAAAGACTTGCGCCGCCAATAGCCGCTGCCGCGATAACATCGAGTTCAGCCCCGAAACCTGATGCCGGCTCCGCCGAGACAAAGCGCGAGAAACTGACAATGCCGGCGATAGAAGCAATGAGCCCCGACAGTGCATAGACAATGAATTTGACGCGGAAGGTGCGCACGCCACTCAGGCGTGCTGCCATCTCGTTGCCTCCGGTTGCGTAGACATGCCGGCCAAAACGTGTCTGACGCATCAATACGGAAAAACATATCGTCATAAAAATCATGATGACCACTGGGAACGGCACGAACCCGAGATACCCCTGTCCGATGAACGTGAAGCTATCGGGTACATCAGGTGTGACCGGAACGCCTTTAGTGATCATGTACATCAAACCTCGTCCAATGCTCAACGTTCCCAACGTAGCAATGAAGGGCGGCAGCTGAATCCAGGTGACCAGGAAGCCGTTGAAACAGCCGACTGCGAGTCCCACGACCAGCCCTGCCAACACCGCCGAGGCCGGGCCAGCCCCATGCTGAAAGGCAAGCGCCGTCACCAGCGATGACAGGCCCATCACGGAACCCACCGACAGATCGATACCGCCCGTGATGATGACAAGCATCATGCCTATCGACATGATGGCAATCAGCGAAAATGACCGGAACACCCCCATCAGGTTGTTCGTCGTCAGGAAATAGGGAGAGAAAATGCTGATCAGGATTCCGACCAACAGCAATACCGAAAAAATATTCAGCTCGCGGATCTTGAGCCAGCCGCGCAGCGTGTCGGAAAGACGCACTTGGACGGGCTGCGGATCCTCTTTGGACGATATTGCGGCCACCGATGTCTCCCTGGTTTAGTTCTCGTTAGGAAGATCGTAGGTCGGCGTCCGCGGTCGTGTCTGTGACGAGCGTCATACATACGCGTCGGGGTTGTCCCTGATGGGTGCCGATGCACGACTATGAAGTTCGTCACAGAAGCAGCGCCAACCCGGAGGTAACATCAGGTTCTAAAGTCGAGCCCCAACAATCAGACCAGGAGTACAACGTATGACGAAGCGAGTAATAGTGACCGGCGGCAGCGGGCTTGCTGGAAAATGGGTAGTCGAAGATCTCGTCGCGCATGGTTATGAAGTGTTGAATCTCGACCGCGTACCCATGGCAAAGCCGATAGCACGCACCTTGATTACCGACCTTACCGACGCAGGACAGGTTTTCAACGCGCTGGCATCGACTACCGTGCTCAAAGAGTTCGCCGACGATCTCGAGCCCAAGCCCATTGACGCGATCGTTCATTTTGCGGCCATCCCCAGGATCCTCATTACCACCGACAACGAGGTATTCCGCATCAACGTGATGTCGACCTACAACGTGCTCGACGCCGCTTCGAAGCTGGGTATCAAGAAGGTCATCGTTGCCTCGAGCGAGACAACCTATGGTGTTGTGTTTGCCCACCGGCACCGAGACCCGGAATACTTTCCGCTGGACGAGCAATATCCGGTCGATCCAATGGACAGCTATGCCATGTCGAAGGTGATCAACGAAGTCACCGCCAAGGCGTTTCACGCGCGTACAGGCGCAGATATTTATTGCTTCCGCATTGGTAACGTACTTGATCCCATCGACTATCAGAAATTCCCGACGTGGTTCAAAGACCCGGGACTGCGAAAGCGGATTGCATGGAGTTATATCGATGGACGCGATCTGGCGACAGCATGCCGGCTCGGCATCGAAAAGGACGGGCTTGGCTTTGAAGTCATGAACGTCGCCGCTGACGATGTATCTTCCGACCAGCCGACGGCAGACCTGTTGAAGCAGTTCTATCCCAACGTCCCCGTCAAGAAGCAGCTTGGCGAATTCGAAACCCTGTTGAGCAACGAGAAGCTGAAGAGGCTGCTTGGCTGGCAGCAGAACTATCGGTGGAGAGAGCAGGTTCCTCAATAGGCTCCCGGCTACCTTTACGCTGGGAAATCAGGCTGCTTCCACAGTTCTTTAGAACGTCTTCCGACCGCGCAAGCGTGCAGTCGGAAGACGTTGTCGGTTTGCACAACCGCTTCGCCCGACAGGCAATTATTGACCAGCCGTTCCCGTTGATAACGGGCTATCGTCAAGCACGATCGTGAAGCGGGCATCGTCACCAATGCGATCCACTTCCAGGGTTCCGCCAAGACCGGCAACGATGGCGTTGGCGATATATAACCCGAGCCCAAGCCCCGTTGCGTTCCGCGAATTCCTCGACGACGCTACATTGAACGGTCTTGTCATGGGCCCAGGGGTGAACGAAGCGCCCGCGTCAATTCGGTTCGCGATCGCGATCCGTCGTTGGGCGCCGTAGCGGCTTGCGCTTACCTGGATCGGAAAGCGCATATCTCCATGATGCCGGGCATTGCTCAACAAGTTCGAGATAGCCTGCACAAGACGGTCTGCGTCTACCAGACAGTCTCCGAGATCGTCGATCTCCACGGTCATCTCGACCCCGGGATGCGCTTGTTGCGCCCGATCGAATGTCGCATACAAGAGCGGTGCGAGCGTTGTCTTGCGAACGTCCATGGCGAGACCTACGCCCGTGCGCAAGCGGCTTACATCCAGGATATAAGCGATCAACGACTGCATGCGTTGAGATGAGTATTCAATCCGCTTGGCCCCGTCCCCCCCTGAGACAAGGCCTCGCCCCATCAGCGTCACGACCATATCGATAGCCTGAAGAGGATCGCGCAAGTCGTGGCCCATGATTGCCAGTAAAGCAGCGCGTTCGTGCTCGGCCGCCCGGATATGATTGAGCGCGACCTCCTGCAAGATCGCTTTCAGTTCCCGCGCTGCAAACCGGTCGGTCGCGTCCCACGCTCTACTGCTGCCGCGTACCGTCTCTTTCCAGACCTCAAACGATTTTCGTGGCCTCAGGTTCAGGCCATTCGGGCCGCTCGCCGCGATCTTGTCGGGTTGTCCCGCCCAATGGACGGTTTCAACGAGTTCGGCGCGCCACCAGATGATCGTGATGACGGGCGTGCCGCTCAATTGAATCGCGAGAATGCCTGAGGCATGGTTGACTTCCGTGAGTAGTCCGTCGAGTTCCGGCACGTCTCGTGAAATGGAGTCGGTCACCAGCAAGTCGTGACGGTGATCGCTCATGTAGTCGGCCACCTTGATGGCGGCCGCGCGATCGAGGTTGGCCGGAAACGACCCCACTCGCTGTCCCATCAGGACCGAAAGCGCGTCGCACCCGATCAGCCCGCGCATGGCCTCGTTCGCGGCCAGCAGTCCCGCGGTTGCATCTTCCGATGAGGCCAGCGCATGGGCGACGTGGCCGCGCAAATCTTCAATACGGCTCTCGGCCATTGCACGTTGCGACAGCTCGTTACGCTCAACCGTGATCGACAGCACCTGAGCCAGGACGGTGCAAGACACGCGAACCGCATGAGGAACCGACAAGGGTTCCATGTGATGACACGCGATCAGGCCCCACAGCTTGCCATCGACCACGATGGAAACACTCATCGAGGCCGCGACGCCCATGTTCTTCAAGTATTCGATGTGAATGGGCGAGACACTGCGCAAAGTCGATTGGGTAAGATTGAGCGGCATACCGTTTGCCGACAGGGCGGGTTCGATCGCAACCGGCGCCTCGCTGACATCCGCAATGTGCCGGATGGCGTTGAGCACATAGAGACGTCGCGCCTGTGCGGGAATATCTCCCGCCGGATAACGCAGATGAAGGTAAGACGCCAGTTGGGCACGCTTGGACTCGGCACTCACGCTGCCGCTGCCGTCTGGCAGGAATTGATACGCCATGACGCGATCGAACCCGGTAAGCGTCCGTATGGCGTCCGTTGCGACTTGCAAAAGTTGCCCCAGGGATGAAGCTGCACTGCGCTGAAGCTGCTGGATGCTTTGCTGCACGAGGTTGGCGTAGTGCGTGGTCGGCGGGACATTCAACGGCTTTGCTTCCCACTCGGCCAAAAGCAGGCCATCGGACCAATGCAATACGAGGTCGAAACGCCGGTTGGCCGCTCCGAAACATTGCACGCCCTCCTGGACCAGCTCGGGTTTTTCTAGTGCCCGGCCAATAGCCTCTCTCGCGGTTTGGTCAAAATGCGCATCGGTCATCTTCATGCCCATGTCAGGCAAGTGTCCGAGTAAAGACGCTGCATTCATGGAGCGGGTGACGATGAATCCGGCTCGATCGAATGCTACCAATGCGCCGTGCGCCTGGATCAGACCGAGCGCATGGATGGGCTCGAGATCGCAGTTTTCGATCGTTGATTGCATGGCGTAGCCGTACGGCCTCGCGTGGAACTGGATGGGAGCGGGTGTGCAAACGCCACGTGTTTAGCGCTGCGATGGTGGGTGCGGTGAACTGAAGAGTGGCTACTTAATTGTATTTGTAAGGAAGGGCCCCGGTCTGAGTCTCCCCCTATAGATGCAACATAGCAACCATTCATATTGGATGGGGTCTTGCATCCGCATGAATGGTGCAGCCGGACAGAACATGCGTGTACCCGACGGATTCCGTTGGCAAGTCACCCTTCCCCAAACTCAATGACCCAGTCCGCTCGCGGCGACCTGCTGCTCCACGAACTGGGCGAACAGGGTATGCAGACGGGTCGACGGGTGAATGTCGTCGGCGAACATGTATGTTTGGTCGGCATTAGCCTTCACATAAGTAGCCGGCGAGCACAGCAATGCTGTGTCGTCGGGCGTTTTCGCAGGATCGCACGCAGTGCTGGTGTTCGACACAGCGAAGCCATTTGCCTGGAAGTTTGCAATGATCTGATCCGTCCACGTATAGGAATCGATCTGGATCACCTTGCCTTGCAGTCCATTCGCCTGCAAGGCGGCGTTCAAGTCACTGTTAAACAATTGCGATAACTGGGTCAGGTTTGCGCCGCCGTCGGATGAAGTAATGCCTTTAGGCGTCAGTCCGATATTGGGGACATTGACCACTACGACATGAGTGGCGCCGCCCTGCACGATCTGTCCGACAATTTGAGCCAGGGCGGTTGCCGCCGTCTGCACGACCGGCGCAGCAGCCGGAAGCGATCCGGCGCGAAGCACGTCGTTCGCGCCAGCCCAGACCAGCACCAGTTGACCGGAGTTGAAGCTGCCGTGAGCAGATAAATAGCTCGAAACCTGCTGATTGACGGGCATTTCTATATTGCCGATCACGTCAGTCAGGAAATCATTCTGGTTAGCCGGCGTTGCCACCGTGGCGCCGCCCTCCGCGTAGCCGAGGCCGCCTTGCGGGCTCAACTCGTGAGCGATGTTGATCGTAAAAGCCGCGGTGAGCGTATCGCCGTAGTATTGCGCGACATCCTGAGTCCATACTTGCCCCGGATTGGTCGTGAAACGCCCGCCGCCGACAGCACTGGCGATCGGCGCGTAAGTCCCGACATCCGACAAACTGTCGCCGAACGAGACGACTTGCAAATTAATCCCGCCCGCCGGTGCAGCCGCACCACTCGAGCCGCTTCCGCCTCCGCCGCACGCCGCAAACAGTGAAACCACTACGGCAAGAATTGCAGCGCGTACCTTGTTATTACGTCCTGGCATAGATCCTCCCCGCGGGTCGGCAGGTCAGCGGCCTTGTGCATCGGGCTTATCGCCAGCCTGCATATCGCTATGGCGATATGGATCTTCGTTCAAGCAAAAAGCATGCGCTATCTTCTGATCGCCACGCTCGTGCGGACATTGAAGGCGTGGCGGATCTGCGTAGAATGATCGGAGACGCCCTGCGCCGGCACATCGGTTTGCCTTGATTTCTCCCTTGAAAAATTGTCGATGCGTTTGCCACCTAGGCTGGTTGTGCGAACAGTTCTGCGATATAACCTGCCGCTTTGATCCCCGTCCCAGTCAGCAACACGACGGTACGTTCGCTCGCCTTGATGGTTCCGCGGCGGGTCAGTACGTCGAGCGCGGCAGCGGCGTGCGCGCAAGTCGGCTCTACAAAAATGCCCTGACGCGCGAGTTTCTTGAGCGCGGCGACAATGTCGTCTTCGGACACCGCGACCGTAGAACCGCCGCTGTCCCCAAGGGCAGCAATCATTTCACGCAGGCGAAGCGGGCGTGAAATGGCCGTCCCTTCCGCGACGGTCTTCGCAACGGGCCGTGCGACAGGCGTATTGACGCCTGCCTGGAAGGACGCATCGAGTGGCGAGCAGTTCAGGGGCTGCGACGCGAAGAGCCGTGGCAGCTTTTTGATCTGGCCCGCAGCCAGGAGCTCCTTGAAGCCGATGTCGCAACCCAGCAGGTTACTTCCCGCGCCCACCGGAATAATGATGTTGTCCGGAGCGTCGAAATTAAAGTCTTCCCACAACTCATACGCTATCGACTTCGTTCCCTGGAGAAAGAACGGTTGCCAGTTATGGCTGGAGTAGAAAATCTCGGCGGATTGTCGAATGGCTTCCGCTTGCGACTCTTCACGGGGTCCCTCGACCAGTTGGATCGCGGCTCCATATGCGCGGACTTGCGCCACCTTCGCTGGCGACGTGTAGGCGGGAGCAAGGATCTTCACGCGCATTCCACCTGCAGCACCGAAAGCAGCGACCGATGCACCACCGTTGCCTGAGCTGTCCTCGAGCACAGCATTTACGCCAATCTGACGCAGAAACGACAGCATGACAGCCGTGCCCCGGTCCTTGAAGCTGCACGTCGGATTGAACCACTCGAGTTTGAAAAAAGGACGGAGATCATTCCACTCCTTCTGCACAAGCGGCGTACAGCCCTCGCCCATCGAAATAGGTTTGGCAATGTCCACGGGCAATGACGCCCGGTAGCGCCACAATGAGCGATTGTTCCGGTCAATGTCATCGCGTCCCATTCCCTTCTGCGCGGTAATGAGAAGCGGCGTCCGATTGTCCGAGCACCAACGGGGTTGCTCGAACGGATACAGCGTTCCGGTCAGTGGGTCGATGTATTGCGCTTGAGTCATGAAATTTCCTTGTGCAAGTTGAAACGACCAGACGCAACAACCCTTCACATTAGCAATGCTAACTATAGTGAACTGGACGGATAGCAAACTTTCTTGCCTGAAGCTTTGCTACCAAGGCCACGCTATGCTGGTCCCAACATCGGCATCGAGGGCTCGTCGATACAGCAGTCGCGCAACCGTCAGATCCTGCAACGCAAGGCCGGTCATGTCAAAGAGCGTGATATCCGTTGCGTGCCGGTGAAACGTCTCTTTACCGGTAAGCAGGTCGCCAAGCTCTGTGCTTGGCGTGGATGCCGCCCACTGGGTCTCGCCAATCCGCCTGGCCTGTTCGCGGTCGTCGACGACCAGCTTCGCGCGGGCCAGTACACCATCCGGCAACTCGCGCTTACCTTTCGTATCAGCTCCAACGCAGTTCAGGTGAGTGCCCGGCTGCAATGCCTGCGCATTGAATAGCGGGCCGGCACCCGGCGTCGCGGTGATGACGATGTCACTGACTGCAACCGCTTCGTCGCCGTCACTCGTGTGCACGATATCGCAGCGCTGCGAGAACGCCGCTTCGAAACCTTTGTTCCGCTGGCCGTCGTGCGTCGCGTACTGAACATGCGTGAGTGAAGGTAAGGACTCGATAGCAAACCGCAATTGAACCACGGCCTGAACACCCGTTCCGAAGACGCAAAGCCTCGCGCTGTCGGCACGTGCAAGCATCTTGAGTCCCCAGGCGCCTGCCGCGCCAGTGCGCATCGTTGTGATGGCATTGCCATCGATGACGCAGACGGGTCGACCCGTTGCCGGGTCCATCAACATCACAGTCGCCTGATGCGGCTCACTTCCCAACTTCCGGTTATTCGGCCAGAATCCGGCGGCTTTGAACCCGAGAAGCCCCTGGGATTGCACATCACCCGATTTGATCCCGAAGATGCCACCCGTCACGAGCGGTTCCCGGACGACCGGGAAAACGCGGCCTTCACCGTGGCTGTGAAGAACAAACGCTTCCTTTACGGCCTCCATGACCTCGGCGGGTTGCATCAGGCGCTCGACCTGGTCCTTGTCGAGCAAAAGGAGGTAGGCATCATTTGGCATCGCTATACACCGTCGCTCGTGACACCCCAAGGTACAAGGCAGCAATTTCCATTGCCCTACGAATTTCCAGCACCCCGGAATCCCTTAGTTCCCGCAGCAGCGTTCGCCGGTCCTCGGTCTTCAGCGCTCGGGGCGTGGTCGCCAATTTAGCCGCGAACTGATCAATCCTCTGACGGATGAGGTCGGCCCCGGCCGGGTCGAGCGACTCTTGGGCTGCCCCGTCGGTATCGATCCGGACAAATTGTCCAACCGCGTTTTGCAAGCCACGGAACAGCGTGAGGTCGATATTCATGCACAAGGCGGCAACGTACTTGCCGGATGAGTCCTTGATTCCAATCGACGTACTTTTCGCCGAGCGACCGTCGGAAAACTGGTTGGCGTAGTTCGCAATCACCTGCGGGTACTCCGGGTCGGCGATACGCGCCAGCCCGAGCTCGGTCGCCGGATGGCCGGTCTCCCGGCCAGACAGATTGTTGTGTATTGCCAGCACTGCATTCTTCGGGTCCAGCAAGTCGTGGACAACCACTTCGCAGAACGGAGCAAACGTCTGCGCCAGTCCCACGGCAATCTGGCTTATCTGGTCCAACAGCGCCCGCTGCTCAGCGGTATGTTTCGTCATGGTGATGTTGATCCGGACTCGAATTTCTGACACTTCGCCGAAAAGAATGGGGAGTGGCCGTCAATCGCCGATTCGGCGCCGCCGGCCAGCCCGCTGTCGTGCGAAGCAGCGTTTGGACATATTATCTATAATTGGATATTTTGACAACTCGGGTAGTTTAGGTGGTTAAGCTCGCCCGATCCCGAGGTTCGTAAAGGGGCAATCCGTCTTATCGGCTGCAGGAATTTCGTGCGCATCGGCGCGGTGGGAAAAGAAGGGGTTCAGTCAACGCGAGATGCAATTCCTTCGAGGGCTATGAAAAGGATACCTAAACGAAGACGTCGTTACTTCGCCGCTACCTTGGTTTCACCGTCCTTTTGCAGTGACAAATTGCACGCTGCGCCTGTATTGGCTGGGCGTCACGCCTTGCTGGCGAGCAAAGAAGCGCGTGAAGTTCCCGGGTGAGTCGAAGCCCAGATTGAGCGCAACATCCTGAAGCGCCATCTCATGCTGCGAGACGGTTTCAATCGACAAGTCCATCCTCAGCATGCTGCTGAAAGTCGCCGGGGTCATGCCGGTCTGCTTGTGGAACAGGTGGAAGAAATGTGGACGGGATAGCCCGACCGTTTGTGCGAGATCGTCGAAGTCTGGCGCGATGCCCCGTACCTGTTTCATTGCCTCGATCGCGCGACGAATCCTGATGTCGTACGCTATTCCGCCAACGGACCCGGCGGCCGACAGCTCGTTCTTTCGGGGCGAACCACCGACCAGTTCGCCGGTCATGTCGGCGACCAGCCCCTGGACTGCTTGCAGCGACTGGCCTTCACGGTCAGTCAGGATGTCGAGCAGGTCAGCATGAAGTCGGCTGAGCTTCCCCTGCACCGGCACGGAAGCCAACGGGAAGAAACGGGGATGAACGCTGTACGCGAAACGCCGGTCAACCTCTCTCAGCCAATCAGGTTCCAGATAAAGCGCAAGCAGCACCGTCGGCTGCGATTGCGGGTGATGTTCGTAGAAATGCGGCTCCCATGCATTGACCAACAGCACGTTCTTGTCTGACAAAACATGCTCACGGTTGCGGATGCCGAACTGGATGTCGGGACCGCCTTCCTTGAAGATGACGTGAGAAACCCGATGCGCATGAAGGACCATGCTTTTGTCGAGCAGCAGCAACGCTACTCTTCCAAACGGTCCGTGAATGATTCGCAAAGGCTCCGACATGGTGAAAAACCTCCTGCCGTTCCGATGAATTCAACGCGTTCCCACCGTCTCAACCATCCCGTAAAAAAATCATCATCCGGAATGATAAATCGGCCTGTTCCGTGACAAGTTTGCATACGGCCTGGACAACGACAAGTGGGAGATTCGCCTACTCTGCATACAGGCTCTTACGCACCGCGGCTGTCGAAGTACGGTCCAGCAACCAGCCACACGTTCTGAAGTATGAACGTGCAAGGCGTTGCTGCGGTGCAGGATGCCTCTCCCACCATTCGTGCATTCAAGGAGATGATCATGGCTGGCGTTGGCAGTGAAAAAGTATTTGAGAATGACAAGGTCATTGTATGGAACTTCGTGCTCGCTCCCGGCGAGGAGACGCCGGTACATACCCACACGCTTTCATACATGTGGTACGCCATCGAAGGTGCGCCCTTGCATATCTTCGACGAGAAAGGCGAAGACCTCGGCATCTTTGAAGTGCCGACGGGCGCGGTCTACTCGCTCAAATGCGAGAACGGGTATCTCGAAGTGCTGTCCGAAATCGGCAAGGGCGCAAAAGTCCCCGCAACGCACAAAGCGCGCAACGACGGAAGCAAGCCATACCGCGAGGTACTCGTCGAATACAAGGAGCAGCGCGCTTGATTGAGTCTGCTTGATTGAGTCTGCTTGATTGAGTCTGCTTGATTGAGTCTGCCTAAGCTGTTTCGCCGAACGCCTCCTGATGCGGGGCGGCGTTCGGACAACGCAGCCGAAAGCCAATGTAATTCGTCTAGCGTTCATACACACTATACGAATGATTTAAGAGCCTTCTACATAAAGGTTTGGATCGTTTCTCCTTGACCGGATCCAAGGCCGGAATCGCTGCCGCTCGTGCTGAGAAGCTGCGGATCCGATTGACCGCACTCCACGCGGCAACCTGTCCGGATGACATGAACGCTGCGCCGTGGAAACTTCAAAACTTTGCCAATTGCGGAGTCTTTGCGTCTGCGCGCAACGATCTTCAAGACCGATTCCATTCTCCCAATTGCCCGCAAAAAACATTTATCACGCTCGGCATTCGGCGGCCCGAAGTGCTCATCCGATACCCCTTGTCCTTGCCAGTTACGCGACGGACGGGTGATCCGCTCCCGTAGACTCACGTCACGCGACCATTTCGGCTCTATCGGTCCAATAAGCGTCGCACCTCCCTTCGATCAATCTGGCCCTGGCCTAACGCGTACCGCGGCCAGTGTCGCGTTCTGCCCCTTCACCAGCGACCGACGGTATCCAAAGCAATTGCGATAACGACGAATACAGATGGTCGAGAAAGCGCGTAGCGCGCAATGAGCGTCCATGTCGCGAGCTGATCAGCGCGACAACATCGGCATCCGGCAATTGCCATCCATCGAGCAGCGGAACCAACCGGCCCGCGTGCAGATGTTCCGCGACGTCCCACTCGGAACGCGCAATGATCCCGAGTCCCGCAAGCGCCCAATCGCGCACGGTGCCGCCGTCGTTGCTCGTGAGGCACGGCTCGATCCTGACATTCGCCGGTGTGCCGGGGTGCGTCGGCATAAAGCGCCACATGGTCACGTCTTCATCATTTTCGCGCAGCGCGATGCAGTCGTGCGCACGCAGTTCATCCGGATGCCGTGGTTCGCCGCGCAACGCGAGATAGCGCGGCGCCGCGCACAGGATGCGCCGGTTCGGCGCGAGCCGCCGGCTGACCAGCGTCGAATCGCGAAGCTCGCCAATGTGCACCATCAGGTCCCAGGTGTCGTCCGACACGTGCGTGGGGCGATCGGATAGCACCAGGCTTGCGGTCACCTCCGGATAGAGGCTGCGAAATTTCGCGATCACGGGCGCGACGTACCGCTGCCCAAACCCGAGCGGCGCAATCACCCGAAGATGCCCCGCCACCGTCCCGCGTCGTGAGGCCAGCGTGTCCGACAGATTGCCGATGTCATCGCAGATCCTGCGCGCATGCACCGCCAGCAGTTCACCCTCGTCGGTCAACACCATGCGCCGGCCCGACCGGTCGATCAGGCGCATTCCCAGACGCTTTTCCAGGAGATGCAAGCGCTGCGTCACGGCAGGCGGCGTGACATCGAGCTTGCGCGCGGCGTCCGCGAGCGAAGCAGCGGCCGTCAGCGTAATGAAAAAATGCAGGTCTTCGGTCGAGATCAAGGTCAAGCTCTCAGGCTCATTAATCGGGCTCGTTAAGCAGGCTCATTAAGCAGGCTCATTAAGCCGGGGGTTAACGAAGCAATAAGCGGATGTTAACCCCCGCGGTTATTTGACGCCCAATACTCTTTTCACCGCGTGCGAACTCAGGTGCCCATGTTCGCGTTCATCCACCGCACGCTACCGTAACGTGGATGAAATTGCGATTGCCTTTGATGACCCGCCGGGAACGTCCGCGCCCAATGCGGGCCGACGACGCCGGCCGATGAGGAGCGATTGATGAAAAACCCGCGCATTGCCATTCTTGGCTTCGCGATCGAGTCGAACCGGTTTGCACCGGTTTCGACGCGCGCCGATTTCATGTCGCGTGCGTATCTGCAAGACACCGCGCTTCTGCTTGACGCAAGAAGCGAGGCACCAGTGATGACACCGGAAATCCCGGCGTTCGTTCGAACGATGGATGCGCTCAGACCCTGGACACCAGTACCAATCCTGTTCGCAAACGCGGAGTCTGGCGGACCGGTCGAGCACACCTTCTTCGCCGATACGCTGCGTGAATTCGAGCAACGCTTGCAAGCGGCGTTGCCGCTTGACGCCGTCTATATCTGCGAGCACGGCGCCGCCATCACGACAGCAGAGGACGATCCCGACGGTGTGGTGTTCACGCTCGTACGCCGCATCGTCGGGCCGGCAGTACCGATCGTCGCGACCGTCGACCTGCATGCGAACGTATCGGACCAGATGGTCGACGCGGTCGACGCGCTCGTGTCGTACCGCCGCAATCCGCACACGGACATGGCCGAACGCGGTGCCGAGGCGGCGCGGATCGCCATCGAATTGCTGGACGGACTGCGCACATCCGTCGCCCATGTGCGAATGCCCGTGTGTGCACCGCCGACGCAGTTGCTGACAGCACCGGGCACAGGACCGTATGCAGAAATGATCCGACGCGCCGAAGCGCTCGATGATCCGCGCATTGTGAATGTCTCGATTGCGGGTGGATTCGCGTTTGGGGACACACCGAAGAACGGGCTGACGGTACTGGTCACCACGCGCGGCGACGCGGCGCTCGCAGCCCGGATTGCCGACGAGCTTGCGACGTACGCGTGGCAAGAGCGTGCCGCATTCACCCCGCGATTGACGCCGCTCCACGAGGCGGTCGACCTCGCGAAAGCAACCGGCGACGATGCGTCTCGCGCCCCGGTGCTGCTTGCTGACGTAGCCGACAACCCGGGCGGCGGCGGCCGTGGCAACACGCCGTTTATTCTGAAAGCACTCCATGAACACGACGTGCGCGGCGCGATCCTGGGCGTTGTCACCGATCCTGAACTCGTGGCGGACGCCTATGTGGCCGGCACCGGCCAAACGTTCCGTGCACGGTTCAACCGGGCCGAAACCACCGTTTATTCAGAACCGTTCGACGTGCCCGCCCGGGTGTTGCGGCTGCACCGCGGCAAAGGCGTCGGCCGCCGCGGACAACTGGCCGGGTGCAGCTTTGACCTTGGCCCGTCGGTCGCACTGCAAGTGGGAGGCGTGACGGTCATCGTCATCAGCAAGCGGCACCAGTGCCACGAGCCGATGTTCTTCGAGATGTTCGGCATTGATATTGCCAGCGCGCGCGTCGTGGTGTTGAAGTCGCGCGGACACTTCAGGGCTGCGTTCGATGAATTCTTTCCCGACGAACAAATCGTGAGCGTCGATGCGCCAGGCCTGACCTCGCCGATCCTGGCACGTTTCGACTTCAAGAAATTACCGAGACCGGTTGTCCCGCTCGACGACATTGCCACGTGGCGCCCGAGAGTCCGTTCTGTCGAGCCCGGTAGCGGCGCACGATGAACGAGGTAGCCGTCGAAACCGTGCCCTCGCCGTCTCTGCACGGCTTTCGACGGATGCGGACCGCCATAAGAAAAACGCAACACGCAACAAGAAAGGACTCTTGAATGAACGATACCTCGAATGCGCCACGAATCAGGCCGCAGACCGCCCGGAAAGTCATCTGGCATCTCGCGCCCCTGCTGATCCTGCTCTATGTCGTGAACCAGATGGACCGCGCGAATGTCGGTTACGCAGCGCTGACAATGAATCACGAACTCGGCATGACGGTCGCGCAGTTCGGGTTCGCGGCCGGCCTCTTCTATGCGGGCTACATTATCGTTGCCGTGCCGAGCAACCTGATGCTGGCGCGGTTCGGCGCGCGGCTCTGGATGACGCGTATTCTCGTCACCTGGGGAATCATTGCGTCATTGACCGCATTCGTCGACAGTGCGCATACGCTGTACGTGCTGCGCTTTTTACTTGGTATCGCCGAATCAGGTTTCTTTCCGGGGATGGTGCTGTACGTCACGTTCTGGCTGCCTCGGCAGGAACGGGTGTGGCTGATGTCGCTGCTTTTTATCGCGATCCCGCTGTCGAACATGCTCGGTGCGCCGATTTCGACATTCGTCATGGAGCATGTGCATATTTTCGGCTGGCCCGGCTGGCGCTCGATGTTCTTTATTGAAGGACTGCCGGCGATCGCACTCGGCGTCGCCACCTTCATCGTGATGAAAAACCGGCCGGATGAAGCCTCCTGGTTAACTGCAGACGAGCGCGCCGAACTGAATGAGGCGCTTGCAGTGGAGCGGCGGGAAGCGCAACGCGTATCGCCCAAAAGCGCGTTGAGCGCGTTGCTGGACCGGCGGGTTCTTGCATTCGGGCTGATCTACTTCGGCATCAATATTGGTGTCGTCGCGCTGTCGTTCTTCATGCCGCAGATTGTCGCCGAGTTCTCACGGACGTTCGCCATGCACTATTCGGTCCTCCAGATTGGACTGATCACCGCGATTCCGTTCGCTGTGTCGGCACTGACCATTTTGTTGTGGGGACAGTACGCGCGGCGTACTACTGTCAGCGCGTGGCACGTCGCGATTCCTACCGCGATAGGTGGCCTGTCGTTCGCCACGGCGCTCTTCCTGTCCTCGCCGTACGAGGTAATGGCCGCCTTTACGCTCGGCGCCGTCGGCGTCTATACACCTCATGCTTCATTCTGGCAGTTGCCGCCGCGCTATCTCAGCAATGCGGCTGCCGCGGCGGGGATCGGACTGATCAATACAATTGGCACGCTCGCCGGTTTCCTCGGACCTTATGCGACCGGCTGGCTTCACGATGTCACCGGCTCTTACCGTGTCCCGATGCTCGGCGTCGCCGCGCTGATGTGCATGTCCGCCACCATGGTCGTGCTCATTGAGCGCAAGAGCCGCACTGCGCCGCCATCGGTGAGACCTATTGAGCTCCATGAAGGACGGGTCTCGAGCTCGGCGAACTGATCACGGAAGCGGCCTGCCCTTTGTGCCTTTGAGATGCCATTAATCACGAAAACCACTTAGTCTAAGCATATATTCCCATTGGAGTGAAAAGTGAATCTCCGATAACGTCGCACGGTTGGGCGCGTCAACGAGAAAAGTAGGCACAACAGGCACGATTTTCCCGCGCAGGTGGATGAGACGTGACCGCGCGCCGGTCACGAATCCTGTGCAACCTTCATAGGAGACAAGCTTCATCATGGAATATCGTCAACTCGGTCGTTCTGGCCTCAAGGTGTCAACCATCACACTTGGCACCATGACGATGGGCGGCAAGGGCAAATTTGCAAGCGTCGGCGAAGTCGGCCTCGACGATGCGCGCCGGCAGATTGACATGTGTATCGACGCAGGGGTCAACCTCATCGATACAGCAGATGTCTATTCGAATGGCGCGTCCGAGGAAATCGTTGGCGAAGCGCTCGGCGGCAAACGCAAGGGCGGCGTGCTGATCGCCACCAAGGCACGCTTTCCAATGGGCGATGGTCCGAACGACCGGGGCCTGTCGCGGCATCACTTGATCCAGGCTTGCGAGGCGAGCCTGCGCCGCCTCAAGACCGATGTGATTGACCTCTACCAGGTTCATCAATGGGATGGGCTCACGCCGCTTGAAGAGACACTCGAAGCACTCGACCTGCTGGTCCGGCACGGCAAGATTCGATATGTCGGCTGCTCCAACTACTCGGGCTGGCACCTGATGAAAGCGTTGCACGTGAGCGAACGTGATCGGCTGCCGCGCTTTGTAAGCCAGCAGATCCACTACACGCTCGAAGCACGCGAAGCGGAATATGAGCTCGCACCAATCGCACTCGATCAGGGACTGGGCATCCTGGTCTGGAGCCCGCTGGCAGGCGGCCTGCTTTCAGGCAAGCACCGCCGCGACGCAACGCCCGAAGGCACGCGACAGCTCGCCGGATGGACCGAGCCGCCGATCCGCGACGAGCAACGGCTGTGGTCGATCGTCGACGTACTCATTGAGATCGCCGGCGAGCACAACGTCTCGGCCGCACAAGTTGCGCTTGCGTGGACGCTTGGGCGGCCCGCCGTCACCTCGGTGATCATCGGTGGACGCAACGAGGCGCAACTGCGCGACAACCTTGGCGCGGCGACTCTCACGTTGACCGCCGAACAGCGCGCGCGGCTCGACAAGGTAAGCGCACCGCCCCTGCTCTACCCATACTGGCACCAGGTGCAGACCGCACACGACCGACTTGGAGGACCAGACCTGTCGCTACTGGGACCGCATCTGAAGGCGTAGGCCGATCCTGCCGGTCACACTGAAACTGGTCCAGTCGCAATTGGGCGCTCTGCTATGGAGGGCGCCCAAGACCAATCATCTTTCCATGCTAAGGATACCGAACGTCACCGCGACCGAGCTGGTCGGGCGACCGCGTATCAGCCAGCGGGTCAGTCGATTTTCTGGCTGAACGCCTCGAACGCCTGCTTGTAATCCGGATGCCAACGCGACAACGGCGGACGGTTCTCGACAATGTCACCCGCTGCCCACAGGATGCGTCGTTCGTCGATGGAACGAGGTACATCATTGTCGGGGCAGAGAATGTAGAAGTCGCCGGCATCCAGGCTTTCCAACATGAAATCGACGGTTTGCTCAGGCGTCCAGGCGGCGGCCGGCTTCTCGGTGCGACCATGAGCGGCAAGGTTCGTGAATACGAAACCCGGGATCAGCAAATGAGCGCTGATGCGGCAATCCGGCGTGTTGCGTAGTTCGTGCTGTAGCGCTTCGGTGAACGCCTTCAGGCCAGCTTTGGATACGTTATAGGCCGGGTCGCCGGGCGGCGTTGTGATCCCTTGCTTGGAGCCAGTGTTGATAACCAGACCCGGACGGCCGCGCGCGATCATTGCAGGGACGAAAGCCTGAGTGCCACGGATAGCTCCCCACAGGTTGACATCAAGCACCCGTTCCCAGTTAGCGACAGGACCGAACAGTGCGCTGCCCGGTTGAATCCCGGCGTTATTCATGAGGATATCCGTGCCGCCGAAGCGATCTTGAACCGCCGTCTCCAGTCGGTTCAGGTCCTCGACGCGGCTGACGTCCGTCTCGATGGCCATGACATCGTCCGCTCCATGAGCTGCCAGGACGGCGATTTCCTGCGCTGCGCGCGCGAGTCGATCCGCGCCCAGATCCGCGATGCAGACGCGAAGTCCGAGTTGCGCGAATCGCTTGGCAGCGGCGAGGCCGATACCGGCGGCACCGCCCGTGACAACGGCGACCGATCCGGCAGTGAAAGCAAAGTGTGTCATCGATAATCCTTCGTGATAATCCTTCGTAAGCGAGTGCTTCGCACCCTGCTCCGTTGATTATCTCTGATCTTCCACATCACAACAATTCTCAAAAGCCTGTACCGATGTCGCCTGCCTCTTTACAACTTGTTATTGCGTGCTCCGCTGCCGAAGCAGCCATCAATGATGCGTGTACAGCGACTGACTCTGAAGCCCTGCGATCGGCGCTTTTGATCCGAATGCTG
>NZ_JAQGMM010000108.1 GCF_028292365.1 Caballeronia sp. | reverse complement strand
ACCAACGCTGCGTGTGACAAACTTGAGCAGGTAGTCGTAACCGCCACTTGCGAGATGACATTCGACGATCTCGTCCACCTCGCGAATAGCCGCGACGAACCTGGCGGAATCCTCACGCCGGTGGTCGGCGAGCGTGACCTGTGTGAATACACTCTGGACGTCGCCCATTTTCTCCAGCAGGATCTGCGCGGCATAGCCCGCGATATAGCCCGCGTTCTCGAGGCGCTTCACGCGAATCAGGCAAGGACTAGGGGAAAGGCCGACAGCGTCGGCAAGCTCAACGTTAGTAATGCGGCCTTGCGCCTGCAAGCGAGAAAGAATTCTCAGGTCGATTCGGTCCAACTTGCTGTTTGTACTCATCAAAACGTCTCCCAAATCAATTGCTCAAGCGAAGCGCGATAGCTTCCGCAAATAAACGATCAATTTTCTAAAAGCCGATGTTGTCTACTGACTTAACAATAGTTCGATATCCGAATCATATTCATTGAATTAAGCCGATTGATCCTTGCGGTGCGCTACATGGTTCGCGCCAGGCGGAAAGCATCGAAGATTGCCGCATGAATGTTCCGCGACGATTCCGCGTCGCCAATCCGGTAGAGTTCGTAACTAGCAGGCTCCCCGGTCATCCACGGTTGAGCTTTGCCGAGCAAGAGGCAATCCAGATCGGCTTTCCCGTCGTTCACTGACCCGCTACGCAACTCATGGAACAGATCGTCGACGGGCATCATGCCTCGCTCGACTACAACATGATCTGCATCCAGACAAACCATGTCTGAAGTCAGTTCATGCGTGAACCAGGCACGGCGTTTGTTGCCCGGCAGACGCTCGACGCGCTGGAGCCGCAAATCGTGCCGCAGGGCAACCTCTAACTCGTTGAAGCGACGCTGCCAACCGATATGATCTCCCCGTCCCGCCAGTTCCTCGCCAAAACACCCATCTAGCGTGACCAGTTCGACTTGAATGCCAGCTTGTGCGTACCGCTCAGCACATGTCGCTGCCACATGCCGGCCGGTACCGTCGTACACGATCGCGCTTCCTGACGCAGGAACATGCATGGTCAGGGCATCGAAAGCCGAAGTACAGTGTTCGTTCCCCGGCAAATCATCAAGGTCGGGCATCCCGCCCGTCGCAACAATCACAACGTCGGGATGTTCAGCCAGCACCACGGCAGCGCCGGCATAGGTGCCGGTCCTGACATCTACGCCTAGACGATCCAGCTCGTTCGCACGCCAGTCCACGATCCCGATCAAGTCCTTACGCCAGCTTCCCGTGTGCGCAAGCAATACCTGACCGCCAAGCTTGGGAGATGCTTCGAACAACACCACTTCATGCCCGCGCAGCGCGGCGACGCGCGCGGCTTCGAGGCCGCCCACGCCTCCACCGATCACCACCACCTTGCGGCCAGGGCGGTGGGCTCGATCAACCTCGTGAGCGATCCAGGTCTCGCGTCCCGTTGACGGATTGTGAATGCACGCGCATTGATGAGCCCGGCAGAAAGATGCGCCTACGCAGGGCCGAATGCGATCCTCTTCGCCGTCGATCAGTTTTTTCACAATATGCGGATCGGCGATATGCGCACGCGTCATACCAACCAGGTCGAGCATGTTTTCCGACACGGCGTAACGGGCGCTAGCAAGGTCGGCAATCTTCGCTGCATGGAACACCGGCAATGACACTTCGCGTTTGAACGAGGCGACCGCGGACAACCACGGCGCTGACTTGGCGTACATGGTCGGCATGTTGTCATCGGCAAGTGCTGCGGCCGTGTCCATGCGCCCGTAGACCACGTTGAAGAAGTCGATCAAGCCCGACGCTTCGAGTATTTTGGCCGCCGTCAGCGCGTCGGCGGAAGTCAGGCCGCCTTCCAGCGCCTCGTTGATGACGTAGCGAATACCTACGATAAAGTCACTGCCCACCTGCCGGCGGATCTCCTCATGAACCTCGAGCACAAAGCGGCATCGGTTCTCGATGGAACCGCCATACTCATCGGTCCTCCGGTTAGTGATCGGACTGAGGAACTGCCCGATCAGGTGCCCGCCAGCCAGGGTCTCGATACCGTCGAGCCCGCCATCCCTGCAACGGCGGGCTGCGTGGCCGAAGTCGCGGATGGTGCGGGCTATGTCACTGTGGTCCATCTCGCGTGGAATGCTTCGATGCAGCGTCTCACGCACCCGCGACGGCGCGATTGTCGACAACCAGTCAGACGCGTACGGACTTCCCCGCCGGCCCATGTGAGTAAGCTGGCACATCAACGCAGTGCCATGCCGATGCATTCGCTCGGAGAACGCCTGAAAACAAGGAATGATCCGATCATCAGTGAGATCGATCTGCGCGAACACGTTGGAACTGTCGCGGCTTACAACCGACGAGCCGCCGAACATGCTCAGCCCAATACCCCCAATGGCCTTTTCTTCGTGATACCGCTGGTAGCGTTCGAGCGGCAAGCCGTCTTCCGTCAAACCACTCGCGTGGCTCGTGCTCATAATCCGGTTTTTCAACACCAGGTGTCGGATCCGCAGCGGCTGAAGCAGCGGGTCGTGGCTCCGTGGAGGACGGTTCATTGAACTTACCTTTGACTTGGGAGATTGATGGATTGGCGGGCATGCGTGCTGTCATTTTTCAAACATCCACTGCGCAAACGCGGACAGAATGTTATGGTTATCGACACCTGCCTGCACCCGTGTTTGGATAGCTAGAACATAGGCAGTGCATTAAATTCCGTCAAATGACATTTGCTCTTTCAAACACAACATAATGTTATGGATACCCTGCGCAACTTCGGCTCTTCAATGAATTCGCTGGTGGTATTTGAAGTAGTCGCCCGGGAGAAAAGCATTACCCGTGCGGCGAATGAACTGAACGTGACGCAGGTCGCCGTCAGTCGAATGATCGTAAGACTGGAGAAAGCGCTGGGCACTCAGTTGTTCGTACGCTCGCGCGCAGGCCTGGTTCTGACGGAAGATGGGCTGTTGCTCGAACGCGGTGTGAAAGAGGGCTTCGGGCATATCAAGCGCTCCGTGACCGATATCAAACAGCGGCAACAGCGCACACAGACAGTCACCTTGTCTCTCTCCAGTGCTTTCATTGCGTACTGGTTAATGCCCAGATACCAGCGCTTTCAAAGCGCGTTTCCTGAGATCAGCTTGCGTTTCGATGTGATCAGCGGTGTCCTTCAGGGAACCGCGGATGAAGCCGATCTTGCGTTACGCCCCGCGGACCAGCGACGTAAATCCCAGCAAAGCTGGACCTTCACGCCGGAAGTTATCGTGCCGGTTTGTAGCCCGTCCTATCTTGAGAGCCATGGGCCGCTTGATCACACGCGTGATTTGCCTAAGCACACACTTATCGAGTTAGTGCCGACAACAATCAATTGGGAAAATTTCCACGAACGCGTCGGCATGGCCGGCACGGTGCCGGGTGACCCGCTTATCTTCTCCGACTATGCACTGGTGCTCCAGACCGCAATGATTGGCCGTGGTATCGCGCTAGGGTGGGTGTCCGGCGTGTCCTATGCGTTGCGAACCGGCCAGTTGGTTCCGGCTTCCCGGCACGTTGTCACAACGGGCCGTCACTACGAACTCATCAGTGGTCAACGTCCCGCACGACCGCACGTGGAGCGAGTTACAGAGTGGCTGGTGGCCGAGATGGAGGCGGACCTTCAGGAGGTCGCACGAATGTATCCGGTCTTGAGGAAGGTGGAACCGTCGCAAGGGATGCATTAAACCGGTCGCGACCTTGGCGTGGGACGTCTCCAAGCGAGTTCCGCCGCAACGCTTGTTGCGGCGGAACTCAATGCACCAAACCTAAGCCTAGTTAACCTGAAACGCAGCAACACTCTCTACAAGCCCATGAGCTTGCTCGCGCATTGACACGGCAGCCGCTGCCGCCTGCTCAACAAGCGCTGCGTTCCGTTGCGTTACTTCGTCCATTTGGGTGACTGCCTTGTTAACTTGTTCGATCCCGTCGCTTTGCTCCTCGGAGGCCGACGCAATCTCCTTCATGATTGCGGTGACGCGTTGAACTGAAACCAGGATCTCTTTCATGCACTGGCCGGCATTGTCGACGAGTGTCGCGCCGCTCTGAACGCGGCCATTCGAATGGTCGATCAGTCGCTTGATGTCTTTGGAGGCAGTCGAAGAACGCTGCGCCAGATTCCGGACTTCGGATGCAACAACAGCGAATCCTCTGCCATGTTCGCCGGCCCGCGCGGCCTCAACTGCCGCATTGAGTGCGAGGATATTGGTTTGGAAAGCAATCCCTTCGATCATCCCGAGGATCTCTCCAATCTGTTTCGTACTATCGGTGATCTCATCCATGGTCGCGACAACTTCCGAGACGACTTCGTTGCCGCGATTAGCGATGGAGAATGCATCGCCCGCCAGTACTGAAGCTTGTCGTGCGTTGTCGGCATTCTGTCTCACCGCTGACGTAAGCTGCTCCATGCTGGCAGCAGTTTCTTCCAGGGACGCGGCCTGCTCCTCGGTTCTTCGTGACAGGTCAGCGTTGCCTGACGATATCTCGTCGGTGGACGTTCCAATGGACTGCGCCGCGCCGATGATCGCGACCACGGCCTGACGCAGTTGTGCCTGCATCTCTTGAAGCTTGAACAGAAGGCTGCCTTGATCGCCGGCCTGCAGGTCTATATGTTGCGCGAGGTTACCACCCGCTGTAGCGCTCACGACCAGGGCCGCGTACTCCGGCGAGCCGCCCAGCGAACGATTCAGCCTGCGGTTCACCAAGTACACGACACCTGACAGCATGGCCGCGATGAGCGCGACGAGCACAACCAACTGGCGCAGCGATGCGTTGAATGCCTCGTCAATATCGTCCAGGTAGGCGCCCGTCACGAACGACCAGTCCCAAGGTTTGAAGGTGGCGATGTGGCTGCGCTTGCGTACGGGTTCTTTCGAACCAAGCCGGGGAGTGGCGTAGTCAACGAACCCATCGCCAGAACCCTTCGCGATCTCGGCCATCGCGCGGTACACATATTTCCCGTTGGAATCCTGATAGTCGCCAAAGTATTTGCCTTCAGTCTCCGGCTTGGAAGGGTTCATGACAGCATGACAGTCTGAATCAACGATAGATACGTATCCGTCAGTGCCATAACGGATCGCCCGTAATTGTGCGAGCGCCTGCTTCTTCGCTTCAGGCGTCGATAACGTTCCGTCAGCGGCCAGCGCCGCGTAACGGCGCGTGATGCTCATCGCGATATCTCCCGCATCCTTCAATGAATGCTGCCTTTCTTGCAGGCGAACCTCGCGAGTCTGGTAAGCCCCAAAGCCCGCCACAGAGATCAGGCAAATCAGGGAAAGCGCCAAAGGAATCCACAACTGTTGCTGAAATGTAAGCCGTTTCATGAGGTCTTTATATAGAAGTGTACTAAGCGGTGTACGGCACGAAACTCGGATACTTGATAGTTCTCTTCGAGTTCTTTGGTGTTTTGCAGATTCCTGCCCCGTTGCAGAGCGCGCTTCACTCCCTCCCTGTCCGTTGCTTGCAAGCAGTCCATTGCCGAGATCGGTAAAACACAGTCAGAACGAGTGTACACATTGAATTTTTCCTGGCAAAGGTCATTTCCACGCAGGTGACTTTAGATGGGGTATTCCCTTAAATGATGCATTTAATAAGGGTTTTCACCAAACTAAAGCACACATGCACCAACAAAAATATACTTAGATATCTTGCCAAATTATAATGTGAACACTAGACTTTTAGATATCAAACGCAACCTGACGCCGCGCTTCGGAGGAGTCGACCAGATGACTAAGACCTTGGGTATCGGGCAGATTCCTCCGCCGTTGCTCCGACCTGCCCATGGTGCGGCAACGGGACCTCGAAGAGTTGGCGTAGGGCACGTTGGTCCCGGGTACTTACTGTTAGCTGTCGACGCTAACGTGATACCGCCTCAGGCGAGTTTTGAGTTCGCCACGGCCGCCGGTGTGTTTTCAACGCGCTCAGCATCCAGGCTCGACGCAGCCTTTGAGCGTAGACACTGTAATGGCAGGCTGAAGCAACCGGTACATCAATTCCAGTAAGACGCCTTATCACGCTTTCACTATTACGCTTTAAATCTTATCTATTTCGTAGTCCGACATTTTGTAATGTTCGACGTCAGGGACACATCTTCTGATGCCCTTGTCGATCAAGAAACACGATTTTTTTCACGCACTGGAGACTGACAATGTACGACGTATTTCAAACGGATCGCCTGATTGACATGTGGCTGACCGAGGACATTGGGTACTGTGACCTCACCGCACAGGTCATGATCGAAGCGAACGAAACGGGTGCTTTCTTCATGAATGCACGCGAGGACCTGATCGTGGCGGGTATCGACGTCGCAGCCCGTGTGTTCAAGCGCTACGATCCAACACTCGACGTCGTCGTACGCGTCAAGGACGGTGATCATGTAAAGAAGGGGGCGGTGCTTCTTGACGTACAGGGCAATGCACGAAGCGTACTGACCGCCGAGCGAACGGCACTTAACATCGTGCAGCGCATGTCCGGCATCGCCAACCTCACCGCCGAGTACGTCAAGGCAGTCGCGGGAACGCGCGCACGACTGATCGACACACGCAAGACCACACCCGGTTTGCGCATGCTGGAAAAGCATGCGGTGACCTGCGGCGGGGGCTTGAACCACCGCCTCGGACTTGATAACGGCGTGATGATTAAAGACAATCACATTGCGGTTTGCGGCGGAATCAAGAAGGCTGTGCAACGTGCGCGTCGCCAATTGCCGGTATTGACGAAGCTCGAAGTGGAATGCGATCGCATCGAGCAGGTCGAGGAAGCGCTGGAAGCCGGCGTTGACGTCATCATGCTCGACAACATGTCCGTTGAGGAAATGACGAAGGCCGTGGAGTTGGTCAATGGCCGTACGAAGCTTGAAGCGTCTGGCGGTATCAACCTCGCAACGATCGGGGAAATATCCAGAACGGGCGTCGACTATATCTCCACAAGCAAGATAAACCAGGCCTCCGTGTGCGTTGACATCGGTCTGGACGAGGCGGAGTAGAACCTTCATGTCCGACGGAATTTTCTTTTTTGTGGTCGGCCCGAGCGGCGCCGGCAAAGACTCTCTTATTGACGGAGCGCGTGAGGTTCTTGGCGATTTCGTCTTTGCACGTCGGGTAGTCACCCGGCCTCACGGCTCGCCGGGTGAAGATCACGAAGCGCTTAATGAAACCGAGTTCGCGCGCCTCGACGGCCAAGGAGAATTCCTGATTACCTGGTCGGCACACGGACTAAGATACGGTTTGCGTCGTGATCTCCTGAATTCGATTTCGCAGGGGCATCACGTCATCGCGAACGGGTCGCGGGCAATGATCGACGTGCTTTCAAGTCGCGTGCCGCGGCTGGTGGTAGTCGAAGTGGGCGCGCCCACTTCCGTGCTGGCCGCGCGAATTCTCGGACGAGGCAGGGAAACGCCGGACGAGATTTTAAAACGCGTGACGCGCCAGGTCGAACCGACCTCTGCTGATGTTGAGGTCCTGAAGGTACTTAATGACGGAACGCTTGAGCAAGGGATAGAACGTTTCGTCACAGCGCTTGCCCGCGCCACACAGCCTGCTCCGCCCAGCATGCGCGTGTTGAAGGCAAAGATCGCCGGCGAAGAACTCAACGAAACCCAATATAGCGCGGTGCTCGACGACATTCTTGCATTGCGTTACTCGGACCGGGACATCAACGCGTTCCTTTTGCACGCGTCGCAAAACCTGTCTGACACCGAAGTTCTCGCACTAGCAAAGGTCAGGTGCAAGCTGACGCCCCGGATTGAATGGGACGAGCCAATACTCGTTGACAAGCATTCAATGGGTGGCGTTCCCGGTAGCCGGATCACGTTGATCGTAGTACCCATTGTGGCGGCATTCGGGCTCGCCATGCCAAAGACGTCATCGAGAGCAATCACCTCTGCCGCGGGTACTGCCGATGCGATGGAAACGGTTGCACGTGTCGATCTCACCAGCGCAGAGGTTCGTCGTTGCGTCAGTGAAGCGCGCGCTTGTATTGCGTGGAACGGACGGTTGAATCACTCGTTGATTGACGATCGGATCAATGCATTCACCAGACCGCTGGGACTCGATTCAAACCGCTGGTCCGTGGCGTCGATTCTATCCAAGAAGTGGTCCGCAGGATCCACTCACGTCATCATCGATCTTCCTTACGGACCGAACGCAAAGTTAAAGGACGAACACGAAGCGCGCACTTTAGGTAAGCTTTTCGAGTATGCGGCAACGGGCTTGGGGCTGCACGTAAAGGCCATGGTGACCGATGGCAGCAGCCCGATCGGGCGGGGTATCGGCCCCGCGCTCGAGGTACGGGACGTGAAGCGGGTCCTGGATAACGATCCGGATGCACCCGCCGACCTGCGGGAAAAAGCACTCTGTTTCGCGGCGGAAATTCTTGCCTGGGCGCCGTCCGTCGGCACTGTTTCCAAGGGCCGGCAGATTGCGGAGTCACTGCTTTCCTCCGGTCGAGCCCGTAGTGCATTCGAAAGCATTGTCGATAGCCAAGGCCGGCGAGTACCGCCGGTTTCGCCGGCCAAGTATGTTCAAACGATTGTGGCGCAACAGGAGGGGATCGTCTCCAGGATCGATGGCTGGGCCATCTCGGGAATCGCCCGAAAAGCGGGCGCTCCTGCGGACCTGGGCGCGGGCGTGGATCTTCTGGCAACCGTGGGTCAGCAGGTCGAGCCCGGGGATGGACTATTTCATATCTACGGCGCTGACGAAGGGCTTGTCTCGGCAGCGGCTTTGTTGGCGCAAACAACGCGCACGCATGACATCTGCATAGAAAGTATGAATAGCCTCCCCTCCGCTTGAAGCGTGGCGATGACGTGAACGATGGGGCAGTGATCAGCAGGACCGCAGCGGTAGCGGGAATTCCATAAAAAGCGCGTGGTTAATTATCCTTGGAGTAGTGAGAATGCCCAAAAGAATCGGCAATTTACGGTGGGGGATCGTTTCGTTGCTGATCGCTCCCATCACCTTCGTTATGACGCTGGACCGCGCTGCAATGACGATCGCCGCACCCACGATCCAGAAGGAACTGGGTCTGTCGCTTGTCGAGATGTCAGTGATCCTGACGATCTATTTCTGGACATACGCCTTGGGACAGATCCCCGCCGGCAGAATGGCCGAGCGTCATGGCTCGAGGAAGGTCCTGTTTGGAACGAGCGCGCTTTGGTCCTTGATGATGATCATCACGCCGTTAGGCGTGGGCTTTAGCTGGCTCGTTGGCTGCCGCGCGCTGCTCGGGGGTGCGCAATCCGCCGACTGGTCAAGCGGTGTACTCGCGGTAAAACGCTGGTTTCCCAGGAATGAACGCGCAAAGGGAAACTCCTTTCTCCTGGGCGGACTTTATCTCGGACCTATCATTTCAGCGCCTCTTACTGCCTGGATGATTTTGCAGTTCGGCTGGCACTCCGTCTTCTATGTGTTCGGCGCAATAGGCCTCGTATTGGGGATCGCGTGGTGGTTCGGTTATCGCGATGTTCCCGCGCAGCATCCATTAGTTACCGCTGAGGAGGCAACGTATATTGCTGCGGGACAGTCGGAACCAGAAGCCATCGCCAAAGGTGTGTTCTTGAAGTGCCTCCGGCATCCGCGCTTCTGGCTTTTCGGTATCCAGTACTTCCTGTTGGTCCTGATCCAGAGTTTCTACACAACATGGCTACCGACCTATCTGATGCGCGCACGCGGACTCTCTCTTAAGTCCATGGGGTTTGCGGCATCGCTTCCCTGGATTGCCGTGTTCGTGGCGGTGTTTGTGGCGGGGATCGTGTGCGACAAGATATTGAAGCGCACTCAATCGGTCTGGGCCGCTCGTGCTCCGGTCGCCATGGTGGGATTTCTTGTTAGCGCCATCGCCCTCTGCCTGGCTTCCTATGCGGTCAACATTGCGGCCGTCGTTGGTTTCCTGTGCCTGTCTTTCGCCGCGGTCGGTTTTGTGCAAGTCGTTGTCTGGTCAGCTGCCCAGGACCTGGCGCGAGATTTCACCGGCGTGATGTCTGGCTGGACTAATCTGTGGGGAGCCGCATCGAACGTCGCAGGACCCGTTAGCGTCGCTTTCATGGTGCGACTCACCGGTAACTGGGGGAGTGCCTTGGTAGTCATCGCACTAGCGGCCGCGGTGGGCACGGTGCTCTGGTTGTTTGTGCATCCCGAGAAGCCGCTGTTTGACACGCCGCAAGCCCCCGTCGCGGCCCCGCTTGAAGAGCACGTCCAGCCGGTGGCAAGCAACAACGACTTGACCAGCGATCTGACTTCGGAGGAAGTGCGCCCTTGATTCTGGTTGCCCCCGGGTTGCAGGTCAGCCGCTTCCCGGGGCATTTGACTTGAAATCTTTCGACCGCCTCAGCGGCGTGAGTCCATCGGTACTCGTTGACCGGCATCAATGCCAGCGCGCCCAAATGAACCACCTCGGCATCAAATCAATTTAAGTGTCGATGCCTTCAGAGTGGCCGCGGCGCGCGTCGAGCATTCAAGCTTGCGGAACACACTTTCCACATGCGTGCGCACCGTGCTGGGACTTAACGCCAGCATCTTTGCAACCTCCTTGTTACTGGCGCCCAGGCTGATCTGACGGAGCACCTCCGATTCCCGGGGCGATAGCAGCGTTACCTGGGCCGGGCGGGGTTTAATGCCCACTACGCCCCCGTCATACTCGTCACGTTCATTCGAGATCAATGCACTGACAGCATCGGCATTGAAGCGCCCTGCCGATACCTGCTCGCGGAGCAGTGTTGCAGCCTCTTCGGTGGAAAGCGCCTCACGCCAGGGACGCTTCGCACGCAACGCGACCCAGGCGGCGGCCGCAGCGAGCACCTGACCTTCACGCCCTATGCCACCACCTTCTGCGCCCCGGAAATAGCCCGATCCGTCCAGCCGCTCATAGGCAAGCGATGCAATCTCCGATTCGCGAGCGAGAGCGGCGATCTGCTTGCCCGCCCGCGCAGTCCAATACGGGACCAGTCGCACTTTCTCCCAAGCCGCAGCAGGCAAACGACCCGGCGTATTCCATACCGAATTGGGCACTGCCGCGCGTCCCATACCGTGGATCAAACCTGCGAGATACACGCTGCGCTGGGTCTCCTCATCAAGACCCAAACGCGCGCAGCAAGCCGCCGATGCTTTCGCCACCCGCCGTGAATAACCGGCCATCCAGGGCAGCTTCAGGTCGATCACATCCGCGATGATTTCCGGCGCGCTCGATTGCTGCATCGGCTGCGTATTCAAGGGTTCATCGCGCGCCGACACACTCCACTGTTCAAGCTCGTCCAGCCACTTGGCCGCCCGGGACAACGCCAGTTGCGCGAGCGCTTGAGGATACTGATGGCCGGCCTTCTGGGTGATCAACACCTTCGCCTGCTGCACCCCGTAGATACGGCTAAAAATCTCGATATCACCGGCCAATGCGACGAGAAACACAGCATCGGGCACATTGCCGCCCTGCATCTGTTGCGGGAAACCGCCGCCATCCCAGCTTTCGAAAATGTGCCGCAACGCCGCCTGGGTCGCGCTGGCCAAGCCGAGCATGCGCGCGACCTCGCCCGATACTTCGCAATGAATCTGCGCCAGCGGCGTAATGGCCGCGCCGAAGCTTCCCGGGGATGCGTCGTCGCCTGCCCATCCAGGCCGCATCGCAAGCATGTTCGCCCTGCTGCCGATATCGTCTCCCAACCACTCCGAGAAACCCGCCGCGTTCGCCGTGCAGCCTGACCAGCGCAGCAGCGACACCTCCTTGACTACACAGCACTGCACCTCGTCGTGGCCGGCGTCGGCGGCGAGCCGTCCGGCAAGCCAGCCGGTACGCATCGAATGGTCGGTTGGCTGCCCCATGCTGAGGTCGCCGACAAATGCAAGCGCCTTGACAGCGTCCAGCACCCGGATAGCAGATACGTCTTGCATCAGTCTCGCCTCATTTTTCGCTGCTCGGGTAGTGCATCCATCGGATCAGGCTCGGTCATTTGACCGATACAAGACGTCGCCCAATCGGCGCATTCTCCAATCCGCACACTGATTTCCGTCCAAACCTGATTTCTCCAAGAGGATTTACATTATGAACACCCTGCTCAAAAAATGCCTGGCCGCTACGCTGCTGCTCGGCGGCCTGCTGTCGCTCGGCGCATTCACGCCGGCCAGCGCCGCGTCTGCCCCTGACGATCTGAAGGGCAAAAATGTGGTGCTGGTGCACGGCGCGTTCGCAGACGGATCGAGTTGGGACAAGGTCATCCCGATTCTGCAGGCGAAAGGCTTGCACGTGGTGGCCGTGCAAAATTCGCTCAAGTCACTCGACGACGACGCCGCTGCCACGAAGCGAGTGATCGAGCAACAAAACGGTCCCGTCATCCTGGTCGGTCATTCCTGGGCCGGTGCAGTGATTACGCAAGCCGGCAATGACGACAAGGTGAAAGCGCTGGTGTATGTCGCCGCTTTTGCGCCTGACAAGGACCAGTCAATTAATGACATTTTGAAAGGAAAGCCGGCGCCATCGTGGGCGTCCGCGCTGCAGAAAGATTCGGCTGGATACCTGACGCTTTCTACCGATGCAATCATTCACGACTTCGCGCAAGACCTGCCGGTAGCACAAGCTCGCCTCGTGGCGGCCACTCAAGGACCCTGGTTCGCTGGCTGTACCGACGACAAGGTGACCGAAGCCGCGTGGCATAACAAGCCGTCGTGGTGGGTCTTGACGGAAAAGGACCACATGATTCCCGCGCCTTTGCAGGCTGCCATGGCGCAACAGATTGGCGCGACTGTGGTGAAGGTTGATGCAAGTCATGTGGCGATGCTGTCAAAGCCAGCAGACGTTGCTGCTGCAATCATCGCTGCGGCGCGTAGCGTGCAGTAAGTCAGTTGGACGCTCCCGGCGAGGTTCCGAGCCACCGCATGCCGGGAGTCTTCGCCTTCAGTCATGGCGAAGCTTCGGGTAGTGCGAGTTCAAGCCGATGTAAAGCGCCAGCTCGCCGGCGATGCCGGAGACGGCGCTTCCATCATCGCACCGCGAGCGATGCCCTTAGCATGTCCAGCACCGCCGCCACTTTTGGCGTGAGTTGCCGTGCTCTCTGCCAGATCAGGAATAGCGGCAGGCCATCGGTTGCGAAGCCGCTCAGGACTTCGACAAGCCGGCCGGTACGCAACTTGTCATCTGCCAGCCACGTCGCCAGTTGTGCGATACCCAATCCCGCCTCTACGGCCGCAAGCTGCGCCTCTGCATCACCGAACACAAGGCGATAAGGCAGCGCGCGTTTCACGACCGAACCCCCTTCGGCAGCAAAGGTCCATGAACTCACGGTTCCATCGGGCCTTCCGTAACAGATGCAGTCGTGCTCGATCAGCGCGTCGGTAGTCAGCGGCTCACCGCGGCGCTCGAGATAGCCAGGCGAAGCGCAAAAGATGAGACGCTCATTGCCGACATAGTGGTGCGCAATCGATGCGGGCCACTCACTCATTGCGCCAATGCGCACAGCCACGTCGACCCCTTCTTCCACAATATCGACAAACCGGTCCGTGAACGTGACGTGCGGCAGCAGATTGGGATATTGCTCGCAGAGTCTCGTCACAATGGGCAGCACGGCAAGGCGACCAAATGTTGCCGGCAAGTCGATGCGAATGCGCCCCATGGGTTCGAGCTTTTGCGCAGCCAGGATCGCTTCAGCCTCAGCGAGCTCGCGCAGTATGCGCACGCACGTTTCATAGAATGCCGAGCCGGCATCGGTTAGCGCAAGGGAGCGAGTCGTTCGCTCGAACAAGCGCACGCCGAGCCGCTCCTCCAGTCGGGCGACGCTTTTGCTGACGGCCGAACTTGTCAGGTTAAGGCGCTCGGCTGCCGACGCGAAACTGCCTGAGTCGGCTGCATACACAAAGGGAGCGATGCCTTTCAGGCCTTCGGAAGATGCCATGTAATTAGAGAAAATATTTCATGAATAAGATGAAATACTATCGCGAAAGGCGACTCTACTATCGAATAAGCTCTTTTCTTTCTACTTCCAATGATTGATTGCCATGCAAAAACGAGCCTTGATCGTCGGTTCCAGCGGTGTGATCGGGACGGCGCTGTCCGAACACCTCTTGGCCACTGGTTGGACCGTCACCGGCCTGTCGCGCGGACGCGGTACGCCGACCGCCGGCGTGCATGCGCGCACGGCCGACCTCACTGCGCCCGATGAAGTCGCGGCTGCCCTGAATAATCTGGACATGGACGCCGTGTTCTTCACGGCTTGGGCGCGGCAGGCAACCGAGAAGGAAAATATTCGCGTCAATGGCGCGATGGTGAGCAACGTGCTGAATGTCGTGGGCCCATCGCTTCAAGGCGGTCATGCGGCATTGGTCACGGGTCTGAAGCACTACCTTGGCCCGTTCGAGGCATACGGGACCGGTGCCGTCCCCTTGACACCCTTCCGCGAAGAGCAAGGCCGTCAGCCGGTTGATAACTTCTATTACGAGCAAGAGGACAGACTGTTCGATGCCGCCTCTCGCTTCGGCTTCACATGGAGCGTGCACCGTCCGCATACCATCATCGGCTACGCACTGGGCAATGCAATGAACATGGGTGTGACGCTCGCCGTGTATGCGACGTTGTGCAAAGAGAGCGGCCAGCCGTTTGTATTTCCCGGCTCTGCCACGCAGTGGAACGGGCTGACCGATATGACCGACGCCCGCCTGTTGGCGCGACATCTGGAATGGGCGGCGACGAGTGAGCAGGCAGCGAACGAAGATTTCAACGTCGCGAACGGCGATGTATTTCGATGGCAGTGGATGTGGTCGCGGATTGCGAACTACTTTGGGATCGAAGCCGCTCCGTTCGACGGCGTGACGCGTCCGTTAGAAAGCCGGATGCAGGACAGCGCCCGGGAATGGCAGGCCATCGCTGCACACTATGGACTCAAGGAGCCGGCAGTTGAAAAGCTCGTATCGTGGTGGCATACGGACGCCGACCTTGGACGACCCATGGAGGTGGTGACCGATATGTCGAAGAGCAGGAAGGCCGGCTTTTTGGCGTACCAGAGCACACTGGATGCGTTCATCGACTTGTTCGAACGGCTGAAGGTCGAGCGGGTCATCCCCGGATAGGGTGCGCTTCAAGGTTCCCTTCAAGTTCCGCCGCGCGGGTCACGCTTCATTTTGTTTCGCCCGATACCACGTCGGGTAGAACGTTTTCACGGCGTCCCCGTCGGTTCGCAACGCATGGCAACCGTCGAGCTGAAACGGCTGCTGACTATTCGATGCGTTGATCTCCTCGCTCATGGTCTGGAACGCGGCTGTCGCCACCCCGCCGATCAACTCGGTCAAATGCGTGCAGCCCCTTGTACCGCCGAATAACGCGCGCGTCTCGCGCGTGAAACCGGCCTTCAGCGTCAAGCCAATCAGCTTCTTATATTCCGGGCCGATCACATCGCAGAAACCGGGGTAAGGGACAACTTCGGACTCCGCATGGGCATCAACGATCAGGAACTCCGTGTTGACCGTGATGCGCAGGCGCATCTGATGAATCGCTTCGCCCGCAAGCCGCACAACGCCGCTCGAATGGCGGTCGTAGGTCTTCGTATCCTTGAGCACGCCTTCAATATCGTACAGGCCGTCCGCGCGGCGAAAGCCGCTCAATTCGATACGGCGCACGTGGAGAAGTTGGCGTTCCATAGGCTTAATGTGTAAAGCTCGCGACAATGCGTTTCGCTCGATCGACAATGGGTTTGTCGACAAGTTTTCCATCGACTGCAATGGCGCCCTTCGGATTCTCCGCGAGCTTCGCCAGCACGCGCTCGGCCCACGCAAGATCTGCGGCGCTGGGAGCGAAGCCCTGGTTCACCGCCTCGACCTGGCGCGGATGAATGCAAAGCTTGCCGCCGAAGCCAAACCGCCGGCCGGCAGCTACGTCAGCAGCAATCAGATCAGCGTCATCAATCGACAGAGTAACGCCGTCAACGGGTGCTGGCAGTCCGGCAAACCGCGACTCAATCACGAATTGCGAACGTACGGAATCGAGTTCGCGGCCGCTGTCTTCCACGCCGGCATCGACGCAATAATCGAACGAGCCGAATGCAAGCCGCGAGACCGATTTTTCATGCGCGATACCGCGCATCTGCACGACGCCGACCACGCTCTCAATCAATGCAATCAGCGATACTCCGTCGCCGCAACGCGAGGCGATATCAGCCAGTTCGCTCGCCACCTCGGCCTTGGGCACCATCGCACGCATGATTGGCGACGCACGCACCATCTTCACATCGTCTTCATGCCATGGCGTGCCGAACGCATTCACGCGAACCAAAACGCGCGGCTTGTCCGCGTCCGCGAGACCGCTTTCAAGCCACTCTGCGAGACCCTCGCGGGCCCGGATTTTTGCATCGGGTGAGACTGCATCTTCCAGGTCGATTACGACCTGATGCGCGGCCGTCGCGAGCGCCTTTGAAAAACGTTCCGGACGATCGCCGGGCACGAAAAGATAACTGCGTAGCGACATGCCTGTCTCCTGATTAAAACCTCATCCGGCATTCCAGTCGCGCTGGAAAGTCTCGGAATAACTGAATCGATCGGCCGGATGAATACTGATTGCGGCTTCGACCACTTCGCCGCGCTGATTGAGATATCGGCGGCACAGCCAGAGCGCGGGTGTTCGCGGTTTGACGTTGACCAGCGCGGCGATAGCCGAAGGCATCGCGATCGCCCGGATCTCCTGCTGGACCTGGGCAATGCGCTCGCCAAACTGCTTCTCTATCAGCGTATAGATCGGCACATGCGATTCGCTTTCGTGCACCACCAGCGATCGAAATGCCGGCTGAATAAAAACTTCGGTATGACAAATCGGGTCGGGACTGTCGCCCGAGCGTCGCAAGCCCACAATTCGCAGCCATGTTTCTCCGGGTCTGGCCGTCAGCATGTCGCAGATCTTGGGGTCCCGAATCTCGGATGTCTCCTTCGATAAAATCTGCAGGACGGTATCGGCCGTGTAGCGATGCAAATCGCTCAGTTGCTGCATGACTTGCCGATACCCTCCCTCGGATCGCATGGCTTTCACGGTTGTGCCGACCCCCGCCTGTCGCACGACCATGCCCAACTGCACGAGTTGCTTCACCGCTTCACGCACGGTCGAACGGCTGGCGCCGAACTGCTCGCACAGTTCGAACTCCGTCGGAATAGTGGAGCCGACCGGAAAGCGGCCGCTCTGAATTTCATTGATGAGCGTCTGCGCCAATTGCATGTAACGCGGTTGCTGACCCAGGACTGTGACCATCGGCTCTTGCGTGAAGATAGGTGGACGGGACGGAAGTGCCGCGCTCCCCCGTCCAGACTCGTCACGCAACGCTTCGGCGCTCATTGCACGACGGCCTTCTCGCGGAGCGAGGCGATCCGATCAGCATCGTAACCGAGTTCCGCGAGCAGCCTGTCCGTGTCTTGCCCCAAATCGGGCGCCGCGCGCAACGGCAACGGCTCGTCCACGCGAACTGGCGCCGCCACTCCGCGAATCTTGCCGAAGCGCGGATGCTCGGCATTGACCACGCCCTCGCGCTCGGCCACGAACGGATTATCGAGCGCCTGCTTCACGTTATAGACCGGCGCAGCGGGCACGCGGCCGCCAAAACGCTTCAGCCACTCCTCCGTGGTCGCGGTGGACAGCGCCGCGTCGAGCTCCTTTTCCAGCAAGTCGCGATTGGCCAGCCGTGCCTTGAAATTGTTGAAGCGTTCGTCCGCGACCCACGACGGTTTGTCGAGGACTTCGGCCAGCACGCCCCAGAATTTCTCCTTGTTGCACATCAGGAAGATCCAGCCATCCTGCGTCTTGTACAACTGGCTCGGCGTAAGCGATGGATGCGACGACCGGCGATCGCGACCAGTCACAACATCTCCGTTCAGGTACCACGTCGCGACGTAGGCAAGATTGTGCATGGCGACATCGAAGAGACTGACGTCCATGTCGCGGCCAATGCCCGAAGCGCGTGCCTGTACGATTCCGGCGAGCAACGCCATGGCGGCCGTGGTGCCCGTCATCAAGTCGATGATCGACAAACCGAAGCGCGCGGGCGGACTATCCGGCTCGCCCGTGACCGACAAGTATCCGGCCTCCGCCTGCATCAAGTAGTCATAGCCAGGCCATGACGCGCGGCTTCCCGTGCGCCCGTACGCCGACAGATGACCGCAGACAATCGCCGGATTCGCCTCCTTTAACTGGTCATAGGTCAGCCCGAGTTTGGCCGGCAGGTCGCCACGCAGGTTGTTGAAAACGGCGTCGCTTTTCTTGACCAGATCGAGCAGCACCCCGCGTGCTTCCGCCTTCTTCAGATCAAGTGTCAGGCTGCACTTGTTCCGATTGAACGCCTCGAAAAAATGGCTATCACCCTCGCCGAAAAAGTACGGACCCACAGCGCGGCCCACGTCACCGCCTTCGCGGAAATTCTCGATCTTGATGATTTCCGCGCCGAGATCGGCCAGATGCTGGGTCGCAAAGGGACCCGCGCCGTATTGTTCGACCGCGACAATACGCACGCCCGAGAGCGGCAAAGTCATACCGGATTCCTCGCAATCAAGTTCTTGGCGATAATGATTCGCTGCATCTCGTTGGTGCCTTCGCCGATGCATAACAACGGTGCATCCCGGTACAAACGTTCGACATTGAATTCCTTCGAGTAGCCGTAAGCACCGTGAATCCGCATCGCCTCGATACTGTTTTCGAGCGCCGCCTCGGTTGCAAAATACTTCGCCATGCCGGCCTCCATATCGCACCGTTCACCGCGGTCATACGCAATAGCGGCCGCTTCAGTCAACAACCGCGCCGCCTGCACACGCGTTGCCATTTCGCCGAGCTTCAACGCAATCGCCTGATGCTCGCAGATCGGTTTGCCGAAGGTCTTGCGTTGCTGCGAATAGGACACGGATTCGTCGAGTGCTGCTTGCGCCACGCCCACGCCGCGCGCCGCCACATTGATACGGCCCAGTTCGAGTCCGCCCAATATCTGCTTCAGGCCACGCCCTTCTTCGCCGCCGATCACTTGAGAAACCGGCACGCGAAAATCCGTGAAGGTCAGCTCGCACGTATCGATCCCCTTGTAGCCCAGCTTTTCGAGCTTGCGGCTGACTTCGAAGCCTGGGCCTTTTTCGACTATCAGCAGCGTCATGCCCTTGTGGCGCGGTTCCGCCTTCGGGTCGGTTTTCACCAGCAGCGCAAGCACGTTGCCATACAGGCTATTCGTGATCCAGGTCTTGCTGCCGTTGACCACGTACTCGTCACCATCACGCCGTGCGACCGTGCGGATCGCTTGCAGATCCGTGCCGCAATCCGGTTCCGTCAAGCCTATGCCACCGCGCAATTCACCCGTCGCCATGCGCGGAAGATAGTTGCTTTTTTGCTCCGCAGTGCCGTTGCGCTGCACGGTCATCGCCATGATCAGATGCGAATTGATAATGCCGCTCACCGACATCCACACAGCGGAGATCCGGTCGACTATCTTCGCGTACGTCGATGTCGACAGACCTAGTCCTCCATATTCCTGAGCGATCAGGCAGCCGAACAAGCCCATGTCCTTCATCTTCTCGACAATCTCGTGCGGGTATTCATCGGCGGCTTCGAGCGCGTGGACATACGGCTTGACTTCTGTCTTGAGAAAACGGTCGAGCATGTCGAGAATCAACACCTCATTCGCCTTTGCCTCTTCTGCTGTTTCTGCCTTTTCTACATCGATGGTAGCCATGAAATCTCCTGCCCTGAAGGCTTGCAGTATTAGTTAACCGGGACGGTTCAAGCTGGACGACGCAGCACGCTTGCAAGCGTGGACACCGGCGTACGTTCGAGATCGAGGACCGCATCGCGGACTTCAGCGGCGCGTTCGCGCGAGACCGCGCGCTGGGCGTTATCGAAGAACTTGGCGACAATGTCGTCGTTGCTCAGCGGCCGGTCGGATGATCCGCGATTGATCGCTTCACGCTGGACCAGACGGCGACCGTCGCGGGTGAAGACGATCACCTCGCCGGTGTAGTGGCGCGGGAATGTGGATTCGTGATCGACTTCGTAATTAACGCGCTGCGCTAACGACATCACTGCTGGATCGGCGAGCGAAGCGTCGTCGAGATCGTCCAGCGTGAAGCGTCCCTTGAGCAATCCGGTCGCCACGATGTACGGAATGCTGAACTGTGCGTCGTAGCTGTTCACCGGCCGCTTCTTGTTCGCCACCGGCTCGCAGACCACGTCAACGGTCGGCCCCGGCACGCGCACAATTACGTTCTCGATTTCGTCGCCGGTAAGGCCGTGCTGCTTGTGCAGCTCGACGGCGGCATCGGACGAAGCATGCGTGAAATGGCAGGCGGGAATCGGCTTGAGCGCGACATGATCGATTTCCCATTGCTCGCCAAGCCCGGCTGTCGCGATGGAAAGATCCGGCGTGGTGGCATCGTTCAGATGCAACGCATAGAGGCCGTAGCGGCCTTCGTACGGCGCACCCGGCCCTACGAAGCCATGCTTGGCCAGCGAGGCCGCCACGGTGCCGCTGACGGCAGCCCAGCCCGGATGCAGCCGCTTGGTCCACGCGCCGTCCTCCAGGAACTCAAGACTGCCTGCCGCCATGGACAACGCAATCCCCTGCGCATGGGTCGCGCCTGCTTCGTCGAGCCCCAGCAGCCGCGCGGCGGCCAGCGTGCAGCCGAACGCGCCAGCGAGCCCTGTCGGGTGAAAGCCGGCCTTGTGGAAACCGCCTTGCGCAACGGCACCCACTCTCGTCGATACTTCCATCGCGCAAAGATAGGCCGTGAGCAGATCGGCGCCGCTGGCGTTCTCGCGCTCGCCGAGGCCAAACACGCAGGGCAAGGCGCTCGCGGTCGAATGGATGACTCCACGCGCGTGGGTGTCGTCGAAATCGAGCCCGTGGATCAGAAGCCCGTTCAGGAGCATCGCGTCACGCATGGCGAGACGTTCCGAATGCGCGAACACCGACGCGTTGCCGCTGCCGAGTTCCTGCATGGCGGCCAACGTGATGCATGAATAGTTGAACGTGGTGGTCGCGAATGCAAGGCCAATGCTATCCAGCATCAGATGCCGGGCGCGTTCGCGCACCGCTTGAGGTACATCTGACAATTGCAGGTTGGTCGTGAAGCGGGCAAGCGTGGCGGAGATGGAAGTTGGGTTCACCGGGCAATTCCTCCTTGCTTGAAATCGAGTTGGGTATCGAGTGCATCTTCATCCGGGGACGCCGCTTCGAGCGAGTACTGGTTCGCGTCCACCCCAAGCGAAACGACCGCCACGATCAACAGGATCAGCACCCCGGACACCATGCCAAGCACACCGAATAATCCAAACTGGGCATACAGCAGGACGGCAACGTATGAAGTGGTCATTGATGCCAGCCGGCCGCACACGCCTGCTGCACCTGTTCCTCGCAAACGCAATGCGGTGGGGAACAACTCCGGCACATAACCAAAAAGCCCGAGCGTCACGATCGCGAAAATACAGCTCACCAGCACGAAGCCGACGCAGGCAATCGCGGCGTTGGCGACCATCTGCGGATAGATGAAGCCGAGCACGATCGTCATGATCGAGAAGAACACGAGACCCTTCGCACGCCCCAGGCGGTCCGCACTGAGGAAGCCCAGCACCGCGCCAAACGGAGCACCGAACGACATCAGCGTGGTAAAGCCAAGCGAGGTCACCACGTCACGCCCTTCCTTCACAAAGAAGGTCGGCAGCCACGCCACGAATCCGTACACGGCGACATTCACCGCGATGGCGGTCAGGGCGGCGGTCAGCGTGCGGCCGATCATGCCGCGCCGGAACAGCGCGCTGAACGGCAATTGCGGAACCTCGAGATTCTGTGTGCGAGCGCATTCAGGCAATGGTCCGCGCTGCTTCGCCACCTCGGCTTCGATTGCGCTCACGGTGCGCTCGGCCTCGTCAAGCCGGCCGACCGACTCGAGCCAGCGCGGCGACTCCGGCATGCTGTGACGCAGCGCCCAGACAATCATCGCGCCAACGCCCGCAATGCCGAACATCCAGCGCCATCCTAGTGTCGGGATCACGACATATCCCACGCTCGTTGCGATCACGAGCCCAGAGTTGACAATCAATCCGAGCAGCGATATCCAACGTCCGCGATACGCCGGCGGGATGAATTCGCACAGCGTTCCGGCCGCGACGACCAGTTCGGCGCCCAGCCCGATGCCCATCAGGAAACGACAACCAATCAACCAGTAGATGTTTGGCACAAACGCGGCTGCGATCGACATCACGCCGAACAGCGCGAGGTTGAACTGGTACGAAGAGCGGCGTCCGAAGCGGTCGCCGAGATAGCCCGACAAGCCCGCACCAATCACCATCCCGCAGAATCCCGCCGATACAAACAGCGCGTTGAGCTGCAGCGTCGAGAAGCCTTGCTTCATCATCGCGGCTGCAACGCCGCCGGCGAGATACACGTCGAATGCATCGAGGCACGCGCCCGCGCTGATGAGGCCGAGGATCTTCCAGTGGAAAGCAGCCATCGGCAATCGGTCCAGCCGCGCGCCTGAGCTTACGAGTTGATTCACAGTTGTCTCCTTACTGTGCGGGAGTGGTGAAACGTCGTTCGTTCTTGAGCCAAATCGACATTCCTTGGCGGTTGCGGCGGCCTGCTAGTCCCCGGTGCCGTAGCCCTTTTTGGCGATCAACGCGGTGCGCACAAAATCCATGACGGCGGTACCGTCCTGTTTGAATGCGCGCGTATGGACGGTGACGATCCCTTGCGTGGGACGTGACTTCGATTCGCGTTTTTCAAGCACTTCAGATTCGGCGTACAGGGTATCGCCGCAGAACACGGGACCTGTCAGCTTGATCTCCTTCCAGCCAAGATTCGCGATGGCCTTGCCGCTGACATCGTTCACTGACATGCCAAGCACGATCGCGACCGTCAGGCCGCTATTCACCAGCAATTGCCCGAACTCGCTTTTGGCGGCATGCGCGGCATCGCAGTGCATGGGATGGAAGTTCATTGTCAGCAACGAGAAGTGGATGTTGTCAGTCTCGGTGATCGTCCGCCCTGGGCGATGCTCGTAGATATCCCCGACCGTGAACTCCTCGAAATAGCGGCCGTAGCTCGCGCGATACCGTTGCTTCCCCACTTCTTCGGCTTGCATGCTCAGCGCTCCTGTCTCAATTGTTTATTTGTACGGACAAAGTATCATCCCGAAGTATTTTTGCGTCAATCGAGGGTATTCACGGAGAAGCGGCGGCGAGGTTTATATGGGGAATTGAGGCGATGTTTCGACGAAGGTGCTTACTAACAGGGGCTCTACGCGCCTAGTCTTTCCACCAGGAAGTCCACAAAACCGCGCACACGCGAAGTCAGATGCCGTCCATGCGGATAAAGCAGG
>NZ_JAQGMM010000060.1 GCF_028292365.1 Caballeronia sp. | reverse complement strand
CGGTTCACCGAATGCTCGCCGATGCATGCCGCCAGGCCGGCGATGAACTCGGCGCGCTGGCGCATCTGATCGCGGCTCACACCCTCGACGCGTACGCAACCGGCTCGCCAAACGCCCGCACGAACGGTCTGTGCGACGTCGCCACGGGCTATTTCATGAAGGGCGACCACGCAGTCGCCGCGCGCTGGTACGAACTCGTGCTAGCGCTCGATCCGAATGTCGCCGTTGCGTGCCAGAACCTCGCCGCCATCTATGCAGGTGAAGGGAACACCGCGCTTGCCGAGGTTTATCGCGAGCGCGCTTATGGAATCCAGCGGGTTTTCGTTGAAGAGTCGGCAGGCTGGACTCGCTCCGTCCTGATCCTCTGCGCGGGAAAAAGCACGGGCAACGTGCCGTTCGAGGCTTTGTTTCCGGGCGCGAGGAACCGCCGTATCAAGTACGCGATCGACTACGCCGCCGACGACGAAGACGCTCAGCTCCCCGCCTTCGATCTCGTGTTCAACGCGATAGGCGATCCGGATATTGCAGCGCCGTTGGGTGGCAGGCTCGCGCGTTTCGAGGCGCAGTGTTCGCGCCCGTTGCTCAATCCGAACTCGGCAATTACCCGGACCTCGCGGCATAAGCTGCCCGCGCTGCTTGACGGCCTTGATGACGTACAGACGGCGCCGTGCGTGCGATATGAAAGACCGGGCGAAGCGGAAGACTTAAAGGCACTCGCTTCGCTACTCGCCGATCACGCTGTCACGTTCCCCCTACTGGCCCGGCCCGTTGCCGCGCACGGCGGCGACGGCCTGATTCTCTGCGACACAATCGAAACACTTCAAACCCGGTTATCGACGCAAGCAGGCGCCCAGTACCTGACGGCGTTTCGCGATTGCCAGTCAGCCGATGGCTTCTACCGCAAGTACCGCGTGATCTATGTCGATCGTCGGCCGCTTCCTTATCATCTCGTGATCTCGCCGCACTGGATCGCGCATTATTTTTCCGCCGAAATGGATAGCCACGCCTGGAAGCTCGACGAGGAACGGCGCTTCCTGCAAGACCCGCGTGCCGCACTCGGCGAGCGCGCGATGAACGCTATTGAGGCTATTGGTCAGCGGCTCGATCTGGACTACGGCGGCATCGATTTCACGCTTCTGCCTGACGGCCAGGTCTTTGTATTCGAAGCCAACGCGACCATGCTCGCGCACTACGAGCGCGGCAGCGGCGTGCTCGCTCACAAGAACCAGCATGTGCAGCATATTGTCGATGCGTTCGAGCACATGCTGGCGCACCGGACGGCGGGCTGAATGAACAAGACCATGAACTTCTCCGGCGGACCGGGCGCGTTACCGGCGTCGGTGCTGCGCGAAACGAGCGTTGCTATCGACAGATTGCCGGAGACCGGTCTGTCGGTGCTGGGAATGAGTCATCGATCCGACTGGTTTCGCGGCGTACTCGATGAAGCCGAGCGCAACCTGCGCGTCCTGCTCGGCATTCCCGACAACTACCATGTGCTGTTCATGCAAGGCGGCAGCAGCCTGCAGTTCTCCATGCTGCCGATGAACTTCCTGCGTCGCAGCGGCAAGCATGCCGAGTACATTGTGTCGGGTTACTGGAGCGCCAAGGCGCCGGTCGAAGCGCTGCACGAAGGAGAAACGCGTGTGGTGTGGGATGGGAGCGCGGAGGGGTATCGCCGATTGCCCGGGCCGGATGAACTGCAGCTTGCGCCGGATGCTGCCTACCTGCATTACGTGTCCAACGAAACGGTCGAGGGGCTGGAATTTACGGACACCCCAGGCCTGCCTGAGGTGCCGCTAGTCTGCGACATGTCATCCAATCTGCTGGCCGCGCCGCTCGACATCAGCCGTTACGCGATGATCTATGCGCACGCGCAGAAGAACCTCGGCCCGGCCGGCGTCACCGTGGTGATCCTGCGCGATGAATTCGCTCAACGGGCAACGCATGCGCTGCCGACCTTCCTTGATTATCGGACGCATATTCAGGCGCGCTCGGTGTACAACACGCCGCCGGTGTTCGCCATCTATGTGTTGATGCTGGTGACACGCTGGCTGCGCGACGAAATAGGCGGCGTCGACAGCATGGCAGCGATCAACCGCGCGAAATCGGAGCGGCTGTATCGCGCGCTGGATGCCGAACCGGACTTCTATCAAGTACATGGCGAGCGTGCTTGCCGGTCGACCATGAACGTCGCCTTCCGTCTGCCCGATGCAGCGATGGAAGCGCAGTTTATTGACGACGCTCGCCGCGCGGGCTTGCATGGACTGGAAGGACATCGATCGATCGGCGGCCTGCGGGCTTCGCTATACAACGCGGTGACGCCCGAAGCGGTCGCGATGTTGTCGGAGTGGCTGGGGGAATTTCGCCGGCAGCGGGGTTAAGCGGTTCGGGTGCGACCGGGTCGCCCTTGACCACCGCGTTCGTCACATGCCACGGCGCTTAAAGCGGCGAGGTTGTGGTTCTCTCGAGCAAATGGCCTACGTATGAATTGAATAGAAGGCAAAAAGCTGTTTTGTTCACGGTACCTGCTTTGACTGACCGGTCTTAAGCTCTAGCTGTCTTGCACGTACCAGAGGAGCAATGAGGCCTCATGCCGGCCTCCGCTCCATTGGACAACCCGCTTCTGGCCGCGCCCCTGATCTGGCGAAAGACATCCGGCAGGCCAATTACCGCCCAGCACTAAACCATCCAATGCCAATGAACCTTGTTACTTCTGATGACTGCACCGGCGTCATCACGAACCATCCTTGGTCAAAACATTTCGTCATGATCGGTTACAAGGACGGCGCTTTCTCATGCATTCCCAACCGTTTCTTCAGGGATTGGCTGGACGAAGAGGCGCAATTCGGCGACTTTCACATCGGCCGCTGTTCAGGGCTGGGTGTCGGTTCCATCGTCAAGTACGACGGAGCAGCCCAAAAACTCGTCATTGGGAAGAACGTCGCAGGAGGATTGCGACTTCGCTTCCTCCTGAATGGACAGCATGAGACGCGGACCATGTCGACAACCATGTTCAGTGGCTACGGCACCGGCATCATCAGTCCGCCCATGCCGCAATATGCCGACACAGTGATCCACAACGACGTCTGGATCGGGGACGAGGCGTTGTTTCTTGGCGGCAGCGTAGTCGCGAGCGGGTGCGTCATTGGCGCACGCGCGGTCGTGCCGCCAAACTTTCGTAGCGAACCTTACGGTGTGTACGCCGGCTCACCGGCTCGTCTGCTGCGTTTTCGGTTCCCGGAGAAAGTGCGTGAAAAGTTGCTTGAGCTAGCCTGGTGGGATATGCCGCTGGACTGGATCAAGGCGAACAACGATGCATTCCTCGTGGATCTCACCGTCGACGAAGGCCGCGCTCTCGAAACCCTGTCTGAAGTACAGCGAGCCAAGGACGCTGCACTCGGGAAGAAGCTCGTGGCCCCTGCCCCTGTCACTGCGCAGCAGTAGCCGCGCCGGAACGTTTTCAAGCGGCAACGGGCGTTGTCTCGACTGGTCTGGCTATCAGGTCGTACTCGTCGAGCAAGGCCCGAACTGTGTCGATCTCATTGAACATGAGGACATCGACGATACTCAGCCAAGGGACGAACGTGTTGCCGAACTGCGGATAGGTGATGGGCCGCGATCGGAGAAAACGCAAATCGATCCCTCGCGCTTCGAAGGCCTCAGCACCATACAAACTTGTTCCCCCGATGGCATTGATGTAAGTCGTGGCACCGAGCGCCTCGCATAGCGCCAGGACCTTGTCCTGCCCCCGAAGCGAGTGATCGATCGGCACGGAAGACGACACTACAATCCGGGTTCCGATACCGAGTTCGGCGACAGTCCGTTCAAGCGCGTGCAAGATGAAGTGAAAAAGATTGGACTCGCCATGCATGACGCACTGCTCGAAAAGTGCAAACGCGCGCTCAAACCGTGGCGCCTTCGCGTAAGCGGCACGCAATTGATTGAGCAGTTTCGTTTTATCAAATGCCGGCGCGATTGTCCGATCGACTACATCCAGCGAATCCGAGTCGTTTTGCAGGGGAATACTGAAAAACGCATCCGTTTCATTTTGAAGAAAGCGATTGCGATTGAACCAGCCCTTCTTCGTGTATTTGATGTTGTCGTACACCACGAAGACGTCTGCCGCCTTCAACAGCTGAAAGTAGCCGATGTACGGAAAGAAGTACGGCTGCATGATGGCTACTTTCATTGTATTGATTCAGATATCGTCGCCACGTTCGGAGATCACGTAGATGCTCGAGCAGAGGTCGGGATAGACTCGTCCCAGTTCAAAGCAGCCGTCGAGGTACTCTTTCGAGATGATGCCGGCCTTGAGCGCGGCGTCGAGTTGGAAGTTCGCCAGGCCTTTGAACACGATGCCGCCTTGCGTAACCGGCCGCAGCTTCGCCGCCCGCACGTCGGCCTTAAGCGTATCCAATGAGTACGTCACACGGTGGCCGTGTTCGGCCTCGGCGTGAGTCACGGCGGCGGCATGATCGATCAACCCCATGTTGACGGCGATCTGACGCGACGCGGCTCGTGCATTCGGCGCGGCGACAAACAAACGACCACGCTCCGAGAGCCATCCCCCAATACGGTTAAGCACGTCGACGGGGTGGTCAAGGTGTTCAAGCGTATGAATCAGGAAGATGTTGTCGTAACGCCGTTCGGGCTCGAAAGTTTCAAAGGTGGAATGATGGAACCTGACCTCGGTACCCACATTGGCCGAGGCGATCGCTATGCAGTCCGATGATGCCTCGACTACTTCCACAGTCGCGAACTGCCTTTGCAGCAGCTTCGTGAAGTGCCCCTCGAAGCAGCCGAGTTCGAGCACGTCGTTGCCCACAAAAAACGGTGCGAACGTCTTCAGCATATAGGCATGCATCAGGTAGTCGAATTCGTACGCATACCGGTGTTCGGGATGATCACGAGCTTCGGCGTTATAGTCTCTGCTCGTCATGTCAGTCCTGTCCACGTTGATAACTGCGCTGCTCGACCGGTACATAAAACTCCTCAAGAGATTCAGGCACCCGCGCATTGAAGCCGATTACCTGCGCAACCATGCGTCCCGGCGCGCAAGATCGCTATACCCGACCAGCCGCGCGTAGTCGAGTTGCGGTTTGAAAAACGGGCTGGTGAACGTCAGTGTCAGAGCTCTTCTCGGCTGGCTTGTCGTGTTGCAGCCGGCAGCATGCCACATGCGCGAATCGAATAGCAGTACGGAGCCGCGTTCACCGGTCGCACGCGATGCCTGCGTGTAGAAACGGTCGTCGTCGGGCGCTTCTGGCTGGTTCTGCGAATGCGACAGGATGTGCGTCGCACCGTTTTCCAGCGTGAAATCGTCGAGCATCACGAGCGCGTTTAGCATGAACCGCCGCGAATCGGAGCCAAAGCGGATATCGCGATGCACCTTCTGCACATACGCGTGCGCGCCGCGTTCATTGATCACGCCGCCATACGAATTCAGGATGAAGTTGCCGCCGAAAAATGCCTTGAAAAGCGGCTCCATTACGTTGAATTCAGCGAGCAACTCGACGTAGCATGCGCTATCCATCAGCAAATGATGCAAGGTACCGGCACTGTTTTCCAGCACGCCGTTGCGACGCCGAATGTCGTCGCGCAAGCTGAGCGACGGCGCAAGTGCCTCGACGAGCGTGTCGATCAGATCGGTACGAATCAGGCGCTCAAGCACGGTCCAGCCGGTGGTTGTAAGCGCGGCTTCGTGGTGTGGATCAATCGGATTCATGAACGGGGTGGAGCACAGTGGGCGATGGAATTGGCCGGTCGGTGGCGAGCGAGGCCATCGGAATAACGTCGAGATAGCGGCCGCCTTTATAGGCCGCCTGTCGGAACAGGCCCTCGGCACGAAAGCCCACTTTCTCGTAGAGCGCTTTCGCGCGCGCATTGGACGCCAGTACCGTCAGGGAAATGCGGTGTAGATTCAGGTCGTCAAATGCATGCTGGAGCGTCAAACGTGTCGCTGCTTCACCGATTCCGCGGCCTCGCGCCGATGCCACGCCGATCTGGATCGAGAATTCGGCAGAGCGGCCGACCCAGTCGATACCCAGCAGATAGGCGACACCCACCGCTTCGCCCGTGGACTTGAGACAGATCGCGAGGCGAACATTATGCGCGCGCGAAGCCAGATAGGCATCGAACCATTTTTCATCGATCTCGCTGCCCACGTAACGAAAGCTGCCGCCCAACAGTCCAACCAGCTCGCGGTCGGCACGCCATGCGTTGACGGTGCAAAGGTCGCGACGTTCGAGTTCGCGGAGGAATATTTCGTCGTTGATCATGCCAGTCGGTCCAACAAAGATCGCACCATCATTTCGAGTTGAGCACGCGAAAGCCGCTGATCGCAGGGCAGGAACACCGTCGATCCCGGCACATTTCTCTCGAAGTCCGGCATCGATTCAGTCGTGGCCACTTCGGGCCAGTAACTCGGTGTGTAGATGCGTTGCGCTCGCAGTTCCTCGCGCATACCGGCAGGCGCACCGAGATACGGATAACAGAGCGGCACCGCATCAGGGTCAGCTTTGAAGCTGAAGTGGTTGTAGCGTTGCAGCTTCTCGTGGAGAAACGCGAAGTTCTCAACGCGTCGTGCGCGCACATCGTCGTAATCGATGCCGGCGAGAAGGCGCCGCGTGAGCGCGGACATGCGCTTGGGTTCCTGTAGCTTCAGGCTTTCCTCGGCCGCCGCATAGTCGGTATAGCCGGACTCCGCATCTTCGGCAATGCGCTTGAGCAGGTGCACACATCGATCCAGCGATCCGCGATCGACCGCCTCCGGTGCACTGATTGCCTTGTTCGTGACGAGATAGCCGCCGTCCGGCACGCCAACGAATTTCCTCGGCGAGTACAGCGTAGCCAGGCATTCGCGTGGTTGCGCGAAGAACGCCTGCGCGTTGTCGATCACGACCCGGTCTCGCGGAAACCGGTCGAGTACGTCGTCGACGTTGTTATCGCAAAGGCCAAAATAGTTCACGTACAGCAGCCACTCGCCGTCCGCCAGTTCTGCGGATTTCACGCGCAAGCGTTCGTCGACTTCATACCGTTTGATTGGAATGCCGGCCATGACGAGCGGCTCGAGCATGCTCGCGCAGATGTACCAGGGCATCCAGACCGCTGAGGGCTGGCCGGCACCCAACAGCGCCAGGAACGCCGCGCGGGACGATTGAAAGCACAGCGCGTCACGGTGATATTCCGATCCGTCCCGCCGCAACTCAAGCTGGAGATACCCCCCGATGGCTTCTTCGCTCATGTGCCTGTCCACTCCTTCAACATGGCGGCCAGCTTCATCATTACGCGCTCGCAATAATGTCGACAACCCTATTCACATCTTCGTCCGACATCCCAGGATGGATAGGAATACACAATACCTTGAGCGCTGCTTCAGACGCTACGGGCAGGTTGTAGCGGTGCGCCGAGGGCGTTCCCCGGTACATGGGAAATTCGGAAATCAGCGGATAGAAATAGCGCCGCACGATGATCTCGTGGTCACGGAATTTCTGATACAAGGCATCGCGAGAGAGCGGATAGTCGTTCTCGACGAGGATAGGAAAATAGGAATAGTTTGCGGTTTTTTCCCCTGCGTCATTTACGCAGCGAACGCCCGGCACATCGCGCAGCAACGTCCTGTACCGCGCGTCGATTTCCTTGCGGCGCGCGAGCGCCACGTCGATGTGTTTCAACTGCAGCAGACCGAACGCCGCATTGATTTCGCTCATTTTGCCGTTGATACCCGGCGCGACCACGGTCACTTCGTCGACGTACCCGAAGTTCTTCAAATGATCGATGCGCTGCTTGGTCTTGGCATCCGGGCAAATAATGGCGCCGCCCTCGAAGGTGTTGAAGACTTTTGTAGCATGGAAGCTGAGCACGGCGAGATCGCCATATTGCAGCACGCTGCCGTTCTCGGTCTGCACGCCGAACGCGTGGGCGGCGTCGTAGATCACCTTCAGGTTGTAGTTGTCGGCGATCTTCTGGATTGCTTCGACGTCACACGGATGCCCATAGCAATGCACCGGCATGATCGCGGTCGTCTGCGGCGTGATGGCCGCCTCTATCTTTGCGGGATCGAGATTGAGCGTATGGGGATCGACATCCACGAACACCGGCTTGATGCCGTTCCAGAGCAACGAATGAGCGGTCGCGACAAACGAGTACGGCGTCGTGATCACTTCGCCCGTGATTCGCAGGGCCTGGAGTGCGGTGACAAGCGCGAGCGTGCCGTTGGTGAACAGCGCCAGGTGCTTGACGCCAAGGTACTCGCAGAGCGCCTTCTCGAATTGCTGATGGAACGGTCCGCCGTTGGTCAGGACCTTGCTTTCCCAGATCTTTTCCAGATACGGAATGAATTCGTCGAGCGGCGCAAGATGCGGTTGCGTGACGTACATGCGTTCGTCGACTATCGGCTCAACGATGCGAATGGGATGGCTCAAGGTTTCCTCCGGGAGCACATGGGTTGCAGCAACGGCATCAATGGCTGCCCAGCGCGCCCGGGGCGCACGCTTCGAGCGGCGCCGCGGGCTGGCCGGCGCACCAGCGTCGCCACATGTCGCGCAGCACGAGCGAGAAACTGTCGGCGATCAATTGCGAATTCAGCAACGGGGATGTCCGGAATTGCTCGCGCAGGCCTGCTCGAATCCCGGCGAGCGCCTTCAGGTCCGAGGCAATCGCGAGACCCTTGGCAAGGAAGTCGTCTTCATCAGAAGCGATGAAACCAGACAGGCCGGCATGGGACATGACCGTCGCGCCAGCGCGACTCGGTATTGTGTCGCCGGACTGCGTGAGCGTGGGCACGCCCATCCAGGTCGCGTGCATGGTGGTCGTGCCGCCGGCGTACGGAAACGTGTCGAGGCACAGGTCGACATGATGGTGCTGCTGCAAATAAACCGGCTCTTCGGAGCGAGCGCGGAAGTCGAGCCGATCCTGCGCAATGCCCTCGTTTTCGAACCAATCGATCAGCTTTGAATAATCCCCGCCGGACGGCATGGCGCCAAGCAACATGCGCGAGTCGGGCATCGCGCGCAACAGCTTGGCCCACAGCGCGATGGTGGCCGGGCGAATCTTGCTTACGCGGTTGAAACTGCCAAAGGTGAAATAGCCGTTGCGCAACGCCGGCAAGCCATTGACCGGCGGCGAGGCTGGGTAGGGCGAGAACACCGAGCAAGCCGGAAGGTAGGCAAGCTTTTCGGTGAATTGATTCTCCGCCTGGCCGGGCGGCACGAGAAAACGATCGGCGAGATAGTAATCCATCGCCTGCAGGCCGGTCGTGCCGGGATAGCCGATCCAGCTTGCCTGGAGAGGAGCCGGCTTGCGAGCGAAAGTCAGCAGACGGTTACGGCCAGTGTGCCCGGAGAGATCGATCAACACGTCGATTCGATCCGCGCGGATTTTATCGGCGAGCGCTTCATCGCTCAGGACCGCAATGTCGTTCCAGTGCTGCACATGCTGCTTGAGCCGGAGGGTTGTCTCATCCTGCAACGTATGGTTGTAGTACACGTGCAGCTTCAAGGCCGGGTCGTTCGCTAGATGGGGCAGCAGCGGCTCGACAAAAGACGCGACGGCATGTCCGATGAGGTCGCCGGATACAAACCCCACATTCAACTGGCGCTCCGGATCGCGGGAGTTGAGATGCTTTTTCCAACGCTGGCGCAGTGGACGCTCGCATTGCTCGCCGAACTGCAAATGCTGGGCGAATAGCGCGTCCGCACCCACGCTATCGTTGTGGTTCATGCAAAACAACAGGTTCTCGTGCAGCTTGGGGTGGGACGGAGACAAAGCAAGCGTACGCCGCAATTCAACCTCGGCTTCAGCCAGAAGACCCTGCTCGATGAGAGTCACGGCGAGCATGCTCCCCGCGTCCACCGACATGGGCGCCAGCTCGACCGCGCGGCGGCTGCACGCTTCGGCTTCGCCAAAGCGCATTTGCGCGTGGAGCGCCATGCCTAGCAACCGATGCGCTTCAGCATGTTGCGGATGTTGTTCCACGATCAGCCGGCAATGGGCCTCGGACTCCGTATGCAGGCCTTGGTCCCGCAATGCGTCGGCGAGAATGCGGCGCGACTCGTGGTCGGCAGGCACCAGGTCGATGGCGCGGCCTAGCGGCTCGATCGCCTCCCGCATCCTGCCAAGCCGATGCATGGCGATACCGAAAGCCCGCCAGCTCGGCGCATGCGTCGGAAAACGCTCCGCCAGCGAGCGTGCGAGCACTGCGGCCTCTTCCACTCGCCCTTGGTTGTAGAGCGTCACGGTCCGGTTGGCCTCTTGCGGCGTAGGAACGGTGGCACCCAGCCTGGTTTTCGCAGTCGCTCCAGCGGTAGCTTGAGCGGAACCGGCAGCCGGTTGCGGCTTGACTTGCTGCGCCGGCGCGGGTGTGCTCACAGACGGCGCGGAAGCTGCTTGCTCAGCCACCTCTCGTGCCTTGGTGGCGGCCGTTATCCCGGCGATCAGCTTATTGATGACCGGGCCTGTCATCCCGCGCTGCTGTGCCATTTCCAGCACGATCCAGGCTGCCGCGATTTCGCCGCTGTTCGTCAAGGCTTCTATATAGCCGGACCAATACTGGCCTTGATTCGGATTTGCGCCAACGGCCACTTCGAAGTAGGGAACGGCCGCGGCGTACTGCCCGCGCCCGTAGACAATCACGCCCATGTTGTAGTTGATGTCGGCGTCGCTCGGTCGCGCATCGAGGACCATGCGGTAAAGGCTCTCCGCCTCGTCCATCCGGCCGTTCCGATGATGCTCCAGCGCCGCCGTCCGAACTTCGGCAAGTGCCTGCTCGAAATCGGGGTCGGTCGCGGAGAGGTTCGAGTCGGGAAGCTCGACGGAAGCATTCATGGCGTCTTTCAATGGGATTGTCGATGAAAGGATTATCCCGGGCGGGGACGAGAAGCGAAGGTCGGAAATGAGCCGGAAAAGCCCGTCTGTTCGCCCGATCCAGGAGACGCCCGAGTTCCCATTGCTGACGCTGGCGACCGCTGGTGAGCGCTGGTGACATACCGCCCGCCCGACCATCCGATGCTCGCCGGCATCTGGTTGTCCCACGTCAAGAAAGCAGAAAGCCCTCAAAAAGAGGGCTTTCAATTTCGCTACCGTTTCCAAACTATTTTGTCACGCTACACCAAACTGTCTCGTAACAATAAAGTTTGGAAAGCGAACGGAGCGAATTCTGCCAGTTCGACACTTAGCTTGGTGCGCTCCCCAGCAAATTATTCGTAATTTTACGGCGGAAAGCGGCTGGAAGCGCGAAAAACCCACGTCACAACCCGCATCGGAACGATTGAAAGCCCGTTGTAGCTTCGTTTCCAAACTATGTCGCTCTCAATCCACCCTTCTGACGTCAGAACCACATGGCCGCTTAGCCAAGGAACTCGAAAATCGATATGGCGTAGAAGCAGCGACGACCGGGGCGCACATCATCTGGTATGAGCCATACGAACCGGAAAGCGGAGTCGGCGATGATACTTCGACGACCCGCACGAGCATTAGGGTCGGCTAAGGTCAGCCGTGTCGGCCGTTTCTGACGTTGGAAGAGCTGTCGGCGCCGCCTAGCAGCTACTCCCGCCTACCGCCCTCAACCTGGGGCGCTGGCCACGCAGCTCAATGTTCCGCCTGAGTCCGGGCAGTCTCAAGATTTCTGTTTCTCCAGTCTCACCAAGCGCGCCCCAGGCTCACTAATTCCGTATCCCTGCACAAGCCTATTGGACCTCTAACTTTACCCAAGCTTGAATTTCATACCTTTAGGCGGATCATAGAGTGGGGACCGTCTCACATCAACTTTGCAACCAAGCTTCTCCACCGCTTCAATATATGAGTCTTGCAATGATTCATCCATGCGAGGGTCGAAAAGAATTCGGTCAAAGAGCTTGTTTGGCTCAATGTCAAAACTGAAGATGTTGCTCTCGCAGTCATTGTCATCAGCGCTATAGATGAGCCTCATCTCCGTGAGAGAACTCAGTGCGTTTGACCAGCAAGGACCGAGCAATGCCCGTTCCATCGGTTTTGAGCAAATCAATATTAGCGAATCCTTCTCGTTCGGCCCTTCATCACTAGCTTTAGCCTCACCGGCCTATCCTGTGACTAATATGGCCTCTGCTGACTTCTCGCTCCGGCTCGACGCCGTTGCCCTTTCAGGCACAAGACGAGATATCCCCAGGTAAGAACGCAATCCTTCACCGCACAACCGCCGGATCTACGGCACCTGATCCTTGACCACGAGAGCTTTGCGGTTGCATGCCCGCTCGCCCTGATCGGCACCGCCTTCTATCCGGTTCTTGTTCATCGGCTCTGGATGCCACGCTGTTGGCGAAGGAAGGCTATGAGCACTCGACGTTGTACTGGAACCTGCGCCGCCTGTACTTCTACATCGAGAACAACGCCGGTAAGCTCGTGAACTATGGCATGCGCTATCACAAGGGGCTGCCGATCAGCAGCAGCATTGCCGAGTCCGCGGTGAACCTGGTGGTCAGCCATCGCATGGCGAAGAAGCAACAAATGCGATGGACGGACGAGGGAGCGCACTGCCTGGCACAAGTTAGAGTTGCTGTTCTCAACGAAGAATTCTCGGTTAAGAAACTTGCCGTGTTGACCAAAACTTCTGCAGCTGCAAACTCGCCGAGTGCGCGCCGAGCGGCGTGAATTGACCTCCCACGGTTTGGTTCACTCTCTTTGACAGTAGCGGACTGGTAACTTCACTTGGGGTTGTCATGGCTCGGCTCCTGTTGAGTAACGAGGCGGATCGCCTCGTCGATCAACATAGGAAACAGAGCGGGTTTCCTCTAAAGAACCACCACGTTCAAACGGAGTGCATACCGCGGGAGCGGTTTAGTCCCATTGAGAGTGATCGGACGAATGTTTATTTAACCAGAGGATAGGGAAGCAGGCATTCGCCGCCACCTGTCCACGAGAAGTAGCGAATGTCCGCTTTGGCCGATGGATTGGCCGTCGCCGTCAATCTTCCCTGCTACGCTTACCTACATCGCAAACTTGCGGGTACGAAAGCGAGCAGACCTCGCCGTTACCCGGATCTTCCGCTTTGTTCACCGACTGTCGTGCCAGAGGCATTCTTCACGGCGCGTAGTTGGCAGGTCCATCAGACTTTCGCGGAGAACGAAGCCGGTGTCCCATCAAAAAGTTCCCACGCGCCCGGAATCTGCCAAGTATGCGTCGGTTCGAAAATTGACTCGACGCGCTTTGCTGTGTGATGTGGCCTTGGCCACGATGGCCGCGGTGTCCCTCCCCTTATACGCGCAGCATGGAAGGATGGGGCTCGTCAGCCCACCGGTTCGTCTCGACGATGTCTGGTTAGTCGACCAAACCGGCAGGAAGCGACTGCTGAGCGACTTGCTGCGTCAGGGCGTAACCGCGCTGCAGACGGTCTACACCGGGTGCAGCTCGGTATGTCCTCTGCAGGGCGCGCTGTTCAGCGCGGTTCAGGACCGGATGCCACATATCCGTGCTCGTTATCCGGTTCAATTGCTATCGATCGGAATCGATCCGCTTTCCGACTCGCCATCCGCCTTGCACGAGTGGCTCATGCGCTTTCAGGCCGGCCCCGCGTGGAACGCGGCTACACCCACGTTGAAGGACGTCGACCGGATGCGCATCGCGCTCTCGGGTAGTCCACTGCCCCTCGGCAATATCGCCAATCATTCAACGCAGATCTACTGCTTCGATGCGAGCGCAATGCTGCGCTGGCGTAGTGCCGACCTTCCGCGCGCAGACGAAGTCTGCGATGTGCTCGGCGCGCTGGGCCGTACGTAGTTCGACTTCAACTGGAAGTGAGGCCATGGCACGAATTCGTTCCGTAAGGATCTTCTCCCGACCACGCGACAGATGCGTGCATGCCCTGTTCCTTATCGCATTCACTTCATCCTTTGCCACCCTTTCCCGACTCGCCGAAGCGCAAACGCCCGGCACCATCACCCTTGGCGGCACGAATTTCTGTGCGGACGTCGAATCAGACTCGAAAACGGCAGGCGCCAGGGTGCTTTCCTGGACCTGCAACGGCGGCGCAAATCAGCATTGGTCGCCTACACCTGCCGGAACGCGGTATCAATTCATCAATCAGAACAGCAATCTGTGCATGGACGTGTCGAACGACAGCCTGAAGGCGGGCGCGCCCGTCATCCAATGGGACTGCAACGGCGGCGCGAACCAAAGCTACTCTCTAACGCCGCAAGGTAGTGGTTATGCGATCATCGCGTCGCACAGCGGCATGTGTCTGGCTGCGGCGAGCGTGACCGCAGAGGGTCCGCAGATCCTGCAGCAGGTGTGCAATGGGAGCGCCAAGCAGACCTGGGAGGTCAGCGGGCTGAATGTGACGACGCTGCCATCGAAGTGGTCTGCGCCGATCACGCTGCCACTCGTTCCCGCGGCGGCAGCCAATCTTCCCGACGGGACCATAGTGGTTTGGTCGGCCGATGCCCGCCTGTCTTTTACCGGGGGCGAGGTCACGCCGGGCAAGACGTATACGGCGATCTTCAATCCAGCAACAGGAACCAGCAAACAGGTGCTGGTAAGCAATACCGGGCACGATATGTTCTGCCCTGGCATTGTCAATCTCCCGGACGGCCGTGTGTTTGTGACCGGGGGTTCAAGCAGTGATAAGACCAGTATTTACACGCCTTCAACCAACTCATGGTCGTCAGGCGACCCGATGAACATTCCGCGCGGCTACCAGGGTAGCGTCACGTTGAGCAATGGCAATGTGTTCCTGGTGGGGGGTTCATGGAACGGTGGCATGGGAGGCAAGACCGGTGAAACGTGGACCCCCGGTTCGGGGTGGCAAGTCAATGGCGCGATACTCGCTGACTATATCCTGACGAATGACGCGGATCCCCTATATCGCGCCGATAACCATGTGTGGATGTTCGCGGTGTCCAACGGGCGGGTCTTCCACGCAGGACCCAGCCGGGCCATGCACTGGTTCGATACCGCGGGCAACGGCAGCGTGACCCAGGCCGGGAATCGGGGCAACGACGGCGACGCGATGAACGGCAACGCCGTCATGTACGACATCGGCAAAATTCTCGCCGTCGGCGGCGCGCCAAGTTACGAGCAATCCAACGCTACGTCGAATGTCACGCTCATCGATATCAGTAGCGGTACGGCGACCGCTCGCACGATCCGCTCGATGAACTATCAGCGCGCATTTGGCAACAGTGTCGTGTTGCCGAACGGACAAGTCGTCGTGGTGGGCGGCCAAACCTTTGCCCAACCTTTCTCAGACGATACTGCGATACTGACGCCGGAGTTGTGGGACCCGACGACGAACATCTTCTCGCCGCTTGCTTCCCAGGCTGTGCCGCGGACCTATCACAGCTTTGCGCTGCTGCTGCCGGATGGGCGGGTGCTGAGCGGCGGTGGCGGACTGTGCGGCAGCTGTACGACTAACCACGCCAACGTCGAAATACTGACGCCACCGTATCTACTCAATGCGAATGGGTCCTCGGCATCGCGGCCGACCATTACGTCAGCGCCGACCGAGGCCCAACTCGGTACCACGATCGCCGTGGCCGGCAGTAGTGGGACGCAGGCGTTCGCGCTGATGCGCTTGTCGTCAGCGACGCATGCGCTCAACAATGAGCAGCGACGCGTGCCGTTGACTTTCACGGTGGGCACGGCTGGCGAATATCTGTTGAAAATTCCAGCCGATCCCGGCGTTACGGTACCTGGCTACTACATGCTCTTCGCCCTGAACACGAAGGGCGTGCCGAGCGTCTCACGCACGCTGCGCGTCCGGTGATGGCATCGCGGTTCCAACGCGCAGCGATCGGCCTCGCACTGGTCACCGCAGCGCGCTTGGCCAACGCGGCGCAGCCGTGTGAACCAGCTGATTTGGGGTGCTCGATCTTCAGTGGACAGCATGCGATCCCGGCGCACCTGCGCGACGACGATCGTCCGTTGCCGGCCTGGACCACCCGATGCATCAACTGCCACACTCGAACGGAGCCGGCGGCCGCCTTCGCACCATCCTTGACTCCCGCCTATCTGCTTGGTGCAACAAGCCGTCGAGGGGGACCGCCCAGTCGCTATAACGCGGTGGCCTTCTGTCGCGCACTCAAGGACGGCGCCGATCCGGCAGGTGTCGTGCTGCGCAAGTCCATGCCCCACTATCAGATATCCGACATCGAGTGCGCAGCGCTTTGGCGTTTCGTCACGAACCACTAGTCGTGTTTTGCGCGCCGCTTGCTGACCATTGCGAGGCCGGCAGCGCCCAGCGATGCCGTGGTTATGCGTTTCATCAAGTGAGAACAACTTCTGTAAGCGACCTCGTGAGCACCTCGACCAGGTTGTTCAGGTACTTCGAGGACCGGACCTTGGTGTCTTCGGGAAGCACCCCGTCTTCCTTCATCTCACGAACCGCGCGATGCGAAGCCGCAGAGCCATCGAGCGTGAGGGTTTTCGGCGGCTGCCCCTGATGCTTGATGGCCTTGGTGAAAAAGGCTTTAGCCGCAGCCACGTCTCGCTTTGCTCTGAGCATGAAGTCCACCGTCTGGCCGGCCCGATCTATCGCCCGGTACAGATAAACCCACTTGCCACGAATCTTCAGATAGGTGTCGTCAACACGCCAGGACCGGCCTGCGGGTATACCAAACCGATTCCAGCGCTTAACGAACTCTGGTGTAAAGCGCTTTACCCAACGCATAAATGTCTTGGGCACCAGCGACAGGCCGCGTTCGGTCATCATCTCGACCAGATCGAGCCGGCTGAGCTTGTAGCGAAGGTACGTTCACTTTTTTCCAAGAGGTAAGCAGGCGAGTCCGGTTACGAACCGGCAATATTCAACAACCAGACTTTTCCGGTGTTTTCGGAGCCGGCCATGACGGGCCGGTAACCACTGCTTCAAAACCCTCTGCACCGCCCGCGAGCCCACAGGTTGTGCCAGTCAGCGGATGGGTTTTTGCCGGGAATGTTGTGCAGTCGCATACTAACTTGAGCGATCTTAATCTAAGAGCACTACCTGGCAACCCCGCGCTGAGCCGCCCAACGGATTTGAGAACTGGCGTTTCCTACGTATTAACAGACAACCTCAGGCTTCGACAGGATCGTCCGTCAATCAGCAAATGCTTAGGAAAAGCCTTTCTAAGTGGAAACTATGGCGAGTGCGTCGCCCAGTCGGGAGTCCTCTATGCGGGCCAGCGAGTGAAACTTGTCGAAAGCCCCCAAACCGAACATCTCATTACAAAAGATCAAATCTGGGTACATGTGGAGACTGAAAAATGAAGGCATCACAGAAGCTTGTTTTGTTATTGGCAACGTATTTCTTGGCCAATACGGTTTCGGTATCGGCCAAGCCTCCGGAATACTGCAACGCGAGGCCCCTCGGTAAGCCAGGCATCGCAATTGCCGCGACCCTAGACCCTACGCTTGTTATCGGCGAACCATTGAAAGGACTAGGAAAGGACCAAGGGTACGGAGTCGACTCAGTGGACCCGGTAAGCGACGCTCTGATCTCCCAGCTCAACAAAAAGTTTGGATCGTATCCGCTTTTCTGGGGACGCTACATATCAAACCGACCTGAATGGTTACTGAAACAATCCGAAGTGTCCACCCTTGCAAAATATGGCATCCGGGTACTGCCCCTTGCTCAGCAAACCATGCGCTTTAACGACATCGACGCCAAAACAAAAAGTACTTACGATACCGGCATTGCCGACGGGATATGCAATGCCGACGCTTTCATAACCGTTTTTTCGATAACACCAGACGATAGCAATTCCTATCACATATTCCTAAATATAGAAATTGACCAACAGACTCCCGTAAATTCGGAATACTTTAAGGGGTGGACCGTGGGCCTAACAAAAGGCGTGCAAAAGGCGGGGCGAAAGATCTCCCTGTTACCGGCTGTTTATATTGGCACCACCGGCTCAATCGAGAGTTGGAAGGCCCTGGAGATCGCAGTCGCGGATCTAGGAAAACCGCTCTCTGCCGGTTGGATAGCACGGTATGGGAAAGGATATACGGGCAAGCCAGCTCTAAAGTGCAAAGACATCGACCGCTGGCGTGACAATTCACAGCTTAACAACCTCTCATTCCCGACTGATGGCGTCGGCGCCTGGCAATACCAAGAGAACTGCTACGTCGAGGATCGGCGAAAGTTAGTCGACGTTTCCATCTTAAACCCTGCGCCAGCGGTGCGAACTTCTTTTATCAATGGGCTTATCGAGCCGAAAATCACCCCAATGATCGGTTCGACTGCGCTTTTAACACATTAGCTGGCGGATGGAACTTGACGGCACGCGTGGCATCACCGCCAACTACAATTCCCCAAAACGCTTAAGAACGCTCGGGAATCGTCATGGACAAGAACACTCAACCCGCACCCGGCCTTGATCTAATCAAGGCTGCGTCCGTATAACAACAGCGATCGTCAATATGTCCATGCGGACATCGGTGCAGGTGAGTACTTTCATCAGAATGATCGCCATACAGCATCAGAGCGACAGACCGCTTTTGGCCGATTGCCGTCCACTGAGCGGCGCAACACCGATGAGTACGTGCTAGCGCGCTCAATTCAGCATTGGATTCTAATCCCAAAGCGTGCGGGGACCAGGAGTCTTTCGCGATCGTTCTGCCTTTGCTCTGTTTAAGCGAGACGGCGATCGGTTAAGTGCCGTCGGAGCTTTGACCCCAATTTGCTGCGCACTCCTTGATAGACGAAACAAAGATGCGGATGGCATCGAGTTCAAGATTGCTGACGCTGTCAATGCATGGCCCGTACTACGATCCGACGCTTGCAGGCATTTAGCTGTCCCGCGCTCGAAAGTAAAAGCCCTCAAAGTGAGGGCTTTCATTTCTACTACCATTTCCAAACTTTATTGCGACGCATAGTCTGGATTTTCCAATCTTTATTGCACTTTCCAAACTATTTTGTCACGCTACACAAACTCAAGCGCCGAAATTCTTCGACGCAAAGTCCCAGTTCGCAATGTTCCAGTACGCTTCAATGAACTTCGGACGCGCATTGCGATAGTCGATGTAATACGCGTGTTCCCACACGTCGATGGTCAGCAGCGCCTTCGCATCGGTGGTCAGCGGCGTAGCGGCATTGCTCGTCGAGACGATATCGAGCGAACCGTCCGGCTTCTTCACGAGCCACGTCCAGCCCGAACCGAACGTGCCGGTTGCGACCTTCGCGAACTCTTCCTTGAACTTGTCGAACGAGCCGTACTTGGCGTTGATAGCGTCAGCCAGTGCGCCGGTCGGAGCACCGCCACCCTTGGGCGACAGGCTGTTCCAGAAGAACGTGTGGTTCCAGACCTGGGCTGCGTTGTTGAACACGCCGCCCGATGCCTTCTTGACGAT
>NZ_JAQGMM010000015.1 GCF_028292365.1 Caballeronia sp. | reverse complement strand
GGTTCGGGCACGATCATCGGCGGGCTGATTGGCGCGGCAGTCCTCGGGATCCTCAACGACGGTTTTACGCTCATCGGCATCAACGCGTTCACCTTCAACATGATTCTCGGCGCGGCCATCCTGGCGGCCATGATCTTCAACATCCACGTCGTCCGTCTCGCTCGCAAGGGAGACCTCTGATGGCCGACGTATCGGCGACCGCGCCGACGGGAACGACGGGCACGGCCGCGTTGCGGGGCGAAGATATTGTCAAACGTTTTGGCGCGGTGACCGCACTCGACGGCGTGTCGCTGACGCTTAGGCAAGGCGAGATATTGGGCGTGCTCGGCGACAACGGCGCGGGCAAGTCGACGCTCATCAAGATCCTTACCGGGTTCCATCAGCAGACGAGTGGCAAGCTGTTTATTGGCGGCGAAGAAACGCTGCTTCGCTCCGTCGATCATGCCCGGTCGCTTGGCATTGAATGCGTCTATCAGGACCTGGCGCTGGCGAATTCGCTCAGCATTTATCACAACATGTTTTTGAATCGGGAGATCGTCAGGCGTGGTCCGTTTCGTCTGTTGAATAACAGTGCCATGCGTAAGCGTGCGGAGGAATGCCTGGAAGAGATCGGCGTGCACGTGCCGTCGGTTGATCTGCCGGTTGAGCAACTTTCGGGCGGGCAGCGACAGGCGATTGCTGTTGCTCGCGCGGTCAATTCGAACGCGAAGATCCTGCTGCTCGACGAACCGCTTGCGGCAATGGGCGCGCGCGAGGCGGGACTGATCATTGACCTGGTCCTGCGGCTGAAGGAAAAGCAAGGGCTCTCTATTGTCATGATCATGCACAACTACGCGCAGACGCTCGATATCGCGGATCGCGTGATGCTCATGCAGCGTGGCCGGGTGACTTACGAGCGGGAAGCAGCCAGCACGTCGGTTGCTGAGTTGATGGATATTGTGCGGCGCGAATACCGGTCCATGCGAACGGGCGTGAGTTAGCGCCGGCAGATTCCCGTTCGATCAATAAGACGACCGTAGAGTTCCGTTTGTAGAGCTCCGGACGCGGCCAAATTGCACAACTACCGTCCGAGCGCTGCTTGCAACGCGACAAGGAACCGGAGGTAGGCCGTCGCCCCCGGATCCGCGTGCCCCACGCTGCGTTCCTGCACCCACGCAGCACGCCCCTTTTGCGATTGCAGTCCGGCAGTTTCTTCGATTTGCTCCTGAGCCTTCGCGATCATCGCCGCAAGCATTTCAACGCCCGTGCCGGTCGACGACTCGAGTGCGTCAAGGCTTGGGATCAACGCATCGAGAACGGTCTTGTCGCCGACCTTGCTTTTGCCGCGTTCGGCGATCCGCCCCGCTACCGCGCGCCCAATCTCCAACGCCTCCGCCTTTCCAACCGATGTCTTCCCTGCCATTACCTTCGATGCCGCCAGCAAACCGCCGCCTGTCAACGCCGCAAAGGTGGACGGGTTCGCGGTAGAAAACGCCTTTCCGGCGCTGAGCAGAACATCAGCCACGGTCGCGTCCTCCGGCAAACCATCCAGCGCTTTCATGACGGCTGCAGAGCCGGCTGACACGGTTATGCCCAAGTCGCCGTCGCCCAGCGCAGCGTCGAGATCGCGTAGCTCATCGGCGTGTGCAGGCAGCGCGCTCAAGCTACGCTTGAGCACGTCCCGGAGTTCCTTGCAAGTAACACTCATCGCATGTTCTCCTGATTAATTCAGCGCCCGGTCATTCACGAAAGAACGGCGAACGAGCCGGTGCTGCGAGTAGCGCTTCCAGTTCGTCGTCGACGTGCATCACCGTGATCGATGCCCCTGCCATTTCCAGGCTCGTCACATACTCGCCCACATATGACCGCGCGATAGTCAGCCCCTGGTCCGCGAGCATGCCGGCCGCTCGCCGATACAACACATAAAGCTCTTCCAGCGGAGTCGCGCCCAGCCCGTTCACAAGGATGGCGACGCGCGAGCCCTTTGGCAACGCGAGATCGCGAAGGATCGCGCCGGTGAGCCGGTCGGCAATTTCATCGGCCGTTTCCAGCTTGCCGCGATGCGACCCCGGCTCGCCATGAATGCCGATACCAATCTCCATCTCACCGTCGGGCAGCGTGAACGTGGGCTTGCCGGCGGCGGGCAGAATAGTCGGCGACAACCCGACGCCCATCGTGCGGCTCCGGCTATTCGCCTTGCCGGCGATGCGCGCGACTTCGTCCAGCGAATCGCCCCGCTCTGCCGCTGCGCCCGCGCACTTGAACGCGAACACCATGCCGGCCACGCCGCGCCTGTCCGCGCTTCGTTCAGCCGGGGCAGACGCCACGTCATCAGTCAGGACTACAGTCTTGATATCGATGCCCTCGAGCTCTGCCATGTCGGATGCAAGGTCGAAATTGAAGACATCGCCGCCGTAGTTGCCATACACATACAGCACGCCCGCGCCGCCATTCACTGCCTTGGTGGCCTCGAAGATCTGCTCGGACGACGGCGATGAGAACACATTGCCAACGGCCACACCGCCGCACAGGCCCTCGCCTACATACCCCAGAAAGCCCGGCATATGCCCGGAGCCGCCGCCGGTCACAATACCGACGCGGCCTTGCTTGGGCGCGTCAGCGCGCACCAGCGCGCGACGGTCCTCGGTGGCCGCCTTGATCCATCCGGGATGCGCGAGCAGCAATGCATCGATCACTTCATCGACAAAATTCTCGGGCTGATTGATGATTTTTTTCATGGATATTGTCTCCTTGAGGCGCGGTTTTTTCCGGTCGATCCGGCGATGGTTTCATCTGGGCGTTTCATCTGGCCGCGCGGGGTTTCAGTCGTCATTATTTAACGGCTTGAATTCAAAGCTTGCGCCGTTGGCTGACGGCGTCGAGCAGCACCGCCGCGAAGATCACGCCACCCTGAATGAATTGCGTCCAGAACGGGTTCACGCCAAGCAGCGACAAACCAACGTTGATCACGCCGATCAGCACCACGCCAATGAACGTCCCGACAATCGAACCACGACCGCCGGCAAGCGATGTGCCGCCAATCACAACCCCGGCAATCACCTGCAGTTCCAGGCCATTTGCGGCCGATGGCAACGCCGAGTTGAGCCGTCCCGCGAGCACGATGCCTGCCACCGCCGCCGTTGCGCCAGCCAGCGTGTAGGTAAGGAAGATCACGCGGTTCACGGGGATACCCGCAAGCCGGGCCGCCTCCTTGTTGCCGCCGACCGCGAACACCTGATGCCCGAAAGTGGTCTTGCGCAGCAGCACATGACCGATCACGAACACCACTAGCATCACAATCATGGGTGCGGGCAAGCCGGCCAGCGTCTTCGCACCGAACGCAGTGAACGCGTTGGGGAAATCGAACTTGGTCCGGCCATCGGAGATCGCGAGCGTGAGTCCGCGCGCCATGGCCATCATCGCCAGCGTCACGATGAACGGCACCAGCCTGAGCCACGCGACCGACAAACCATTCAGGGCGCCAACCAGCGCACCCACCGCCAACGCCACGCCCAGCCCCGCGATGCCGAGCGCCACGTTGTCGGGGCTCGACCCCGCCATCACGGTCGCCGCGACCATGCCGCTCAGCGCGACCAGTGAGCCGACCGACAGGTCGATGCCCGACGTGATGATCACGAAGGTGCCGCCGACCGCCGCAATGCCCACCACGGACACTTGCACCATGATGTTGGTGAGCGTGCTGGTGGTCAGGAACTCGGGCGAAGCAATCGACAAGCCGATGCAGATCAGGATCAACGCTGCCAGCAGCGGGCCGAGACCCGTCCGCAATTGCCGGATGATGCGGCGGGAGAGCGCCTCCGAATCCGCCTGATTCGCTGCCGTGGAAGTCATGCCCCTACTCCTGTTGTAGCCCACTGAATAACCGTTTCTGAATCCGCCTGATCGCGGGGAATTTCGGTGACGATATTGCCCCGGTACATGACCAGGACCCGATCCGACATGCCCAGCAGTTCCGGCAATTCCGAACTGACCATGATGACGGCCGCGCCCGCACGCGCCATCGAAACCATATGCGCGTAGATCTCGGTCTTCGCGCCCACATCGATACCGCGCGTGGGTTCATCCAGCATGATCACCGCCGGCTGCGTAGCCGTCGCGCGGCCGAGGATGACCTTCTGTTGATTGCCGCCCGACAAATTGCCGGTGATCTGCAAGACCGACGACGCGCGCACACCAAAACGCGCGCTTGCTTCCTGCGCGAGCTTGCGCTTTTTCGCATTGCTGACGAAGCCGCCCGTGGCGAGTGCGAGCAAACTGGACAGCGCGACGTTTTCTTCGATGCTTGCTTCGAGTACGAGCCCTTCAAGCTTGCGATCCTCGGACGTGTATACGAGTCCGTTTCGAACGCCTTCCGCAGGCGATCCGATGGAAACTTTCTGACCCCGTATCAGCACTTCGCCGCCGCTTAGCGGCAGTGCGCCGAAGATCGTCTTGAGCAGCTCGGTGCGCCCCGCTCCGGCAATGCCGGCAATCCCCACGATCTCGCCTGCGCGTACGCTAAAACTGGCGTTACGCAGCACCGGCGCACTGGCGAGATTGCGGACCTCCAGCATGACCGGACCATAGTCGCGCGGCTCCCACGGATAGAACGAATCCAGGTTTCGCGCGACCATGGCCTGCACCAGATCCTGCTCGGTCCACTTCGCCATGGGACGTGCGCCAACGGTCGCGCCGTCGCGCATGACAACGGCCGAATCCGCCAGCTCGAACACCTCTTCAAGATGATGCGAGATAAAGATGATGCCCATGCCGGCCGCACGCAAACGCCGGACCACGGCATAGAGATTGGCGATGTCCTCGCGCTGCAGCGCGGCAGTGGGCTCGTCCATGACGAGAATGCGTGCGTCGCGCGCCAGCGCCTTTGCAACCTCGACAAGCTGGCGTTTATTCAAAGGCAGGTCGCCCAGGCGCATGGATGGCGAGACGCCTTCGAGACCCACTTGAGCAAGCGCTGTGCGGGCCAGTTCGTTGGCTTTTTTACGCAGCACCAGACCGCTGCGCGACGGCATCCGGCCAAGAAACAGGTTCTCGGCAACCGTCATGTCGTTGACCAGCGAAAGCTCTTGATAGATCACGGCCACGCCGGCGTCGATAGCTGCATGCGTACCGCGTGCGAGAGGCCGCCCGTCGATCTCGATCGTGCCTTCGTCCGGCTCGTAGGCGCCCGAAAGCGTCTTGATCAACGACGACTTCCCCGCACCGTTCTCACCAACAATAGCCATGACGTGGCCAGCCTGCAATTCAAGGCTGACCCCTCGCAGCGCCTTGACGCCGGGAAAGCTCTTGACGATACCTTCCATGCGCAACAGTGGCGCCGCAACGGCCGTGCTGCCCGCGTTGGCGGCCACATGGCGCGGGTCGCCAGCGCTTACTTCCAAACCCCTCTCACTGTTCATGTTCGGGTCTCACTGAATATCACTGAATGTCACTCGATATCACGTGCACATTCACATGCGAGTGCGCGCTCCCCATTGTGCAGGAGCGCGCGTGAGCAGCTTATTGACTGACCTGCTCGGACCAGAGGCCGTATTTCTTGGTCTCATCGGAGTCGATATTGCTCTTGTCGATCAGCAACGTCGGCCAAGCATAGTTCGCCGGGACCGGCTTCTTTGCGCTGTAATCCGCGATGAAGCTCAGCGCCTTCGCCGCCATCTCGATCGGGTTCTGCGAAATGGTCGCATCTTGCTTGCCCGCACGAATGGCAGAAAGCGCCTGTGCCGTGCCGTCTGCGCCAATGATCATGATGTGCTCCTTGTCACCGAGGGGCTTATAACGCCCGGCGTTGTCGATCGCCTTCTCCGCACCCACGGTATTGTCGTCGTTCGCACCGAACACGGCATCGATCTGCGGGTACTTTTGCAGGATGTTCGTCATCGCGTTAAGCGACTTCTCCTGATCGAATGCACCTTCCTGGCGGGCAACCACCTTGATGTCCGGATACTTGGCGATCGCATCGCTGAAGCCCTTTTCGCGGTCGGTGGCCGCCGTCGTGCCGACCAGTCCGATCAGGTCGACCACATTACCCTTCGCTGAGCCGTAGCGCTTCGTCAACTGGTCGGCGATCCACTTCGCCCCGGTTGCACCCAGCGCCACATTGTCCGACGCCACGAAGGACGTCACCTTGCCGCCGTCCGAGCCACGGTCCAGCGTGAACACGGGTATGCCCATGGCGTTGGCTTTCTCGACAGCGGGGATGATCGCCTTCGAATCGATCGGGTTAAGGACCAGTGCTGTGACGCCCTGGCTTAGCAAGTTGATGGCGTCATTGACCTGTTGCTGCGCGTCGCCATTGGCATTCGTCTGGACGAGATCGAATCCTTGCGACTTGGCGCCCTTCTCGACCCCTGCTTTCAAACCGACGAAAAACGCGTTGTTCAGCGTGGAGACAGAAAAACCGACCTTGACCTTGCCGCCGCCCGCACTCGCTGCGGGTGCGGGCGCGGCTGCGGCACTGGCCGCGGCGCTCGCTCCCGCATCAGTCGATGCCGTTGTCGACGACTCATTCTTCGAGCAACCGCTTAGCGCCGCAGCCGCACAAAACACCAATGCTCCCGTCGATGCGCCGACCTTCGTCCATCTGTCGAACCTTTCTGAATTCCAAGCCATAACCGTCTCCGTTGTGTAAGTTTTAAAAGCAGGTTGAGATTCCCTTGCATCTTCTTTCACTTCGATCGACAAGTTTCCAGCTGATGGGACGAGCCAGAACTCAACGATATTCAGTCCAGCGAAATACAGGCTTTCATGGTCGAATGCTATCCTCGCAATCTGCGGCGCGCCATCCCCAAATCCGAAAGGACCCGTTGCAAAATTGGAGCACGTCCGTCCCATCAAACCTTCTTGCGCAAACCATATCCCTTGAATTTCTCGATGACCTCGTTGATTGCTTCATCGGACAAGACCGGCGGCGTCCCGATCTGACAAGCCAGCAGATACTGCTGCGCGAGGACTTCCACTTCGTTGGCCAGCCATAACGCACGAGCAAGGTCATGTCCAACAGCAATTACGCCGTGATGAGCAAGCAGACACGCCGTACGGTCTTTCAAAGCGGCAATAGCGTGCTCTGATAACTCCTGACTCCCGAAGGTCGCATACGGCGCACAACGAATGGAGTTGCCGCCCGCGACCGCCACCATGTAGTGATGCGCAGGGATATCCCTGCTATGAATAGCCAGCGCAGTCGCCGCATTCGAATGGGTATGCACCACCGCGTTGATCTCAGGCCGTGAACGCAGGATGTCGCGATGAAACCGCCATTCCGTCGATGGCCGGCTTTGCTCGAACACCGCAGCGTCATCGGCCACATCCAGCGGCAACCAGACGATGTCCTGCGTTCGCAACTCGGCATAAGGAACACCGCTTGGCGTAATCAGCAAACCATCCTGCCAGCGCGCGCTAATGTTGCCGGAGGTCCCCTGGTTTATCCCAAGGCGCTCCATCTCGAGGGCGGTCTCGATTACCTCTCGGCGCAGTGTGGTCTCGGCAACCGGTATGCTGTTCACAACGCACCCCCACTCGATGAAAACAGCGCGGCGAAGTTTTTATCGAAGGGCTGTTTCACAATCCCGCGCTCGGTAATGAAGCCGGTCACGAGATCATGAGGCGTGACATCGAAGGCCGGATTGCGCACTTTGATATCGACAGGCGCAGTGGCCTGACCCGCCAGATGTGTCACCTCATGGTCCTGCCGCTCTTCAATCACGATGTCCGACCCGTTCGCCGTCAGCAGGTCAAGCGTTGACGACGGACATGCAACGTAGAACGGTATGCCGAAATGACGCGCGGCAATCGCTACGCTCAACGTGCCAATCTTATTGGCAAAGTCACCGTTAGCCGCCACCCGATCCGTGCCGACAATCACCAGGTTCACCAAGCCCTGCGACATGATGGAAGCCGCCATGCTGTCGGTGATCAGCGTTACGTCTACTCCGGCTCTTTGCAGTTCAAAGGCCGTCAGACGTGAGCCTTGCAGCAACGGACGGGTTTCATCGGCGAAGACACGGAAGGACATGCCTTGCTGATGAGCCATGTAAATCGGCGCAGTCGCCGTGCCTATACCCGTTGTCGCCAACGCGCCTGCATTGCAATGGGTCAGCACACCGCAGCCGGGCGTGATCAGGGATACCCCATGCTCACCGATGCCGGCGCAGAGTGCCTGATCCTCGGCGTGAATCTTCGTGGCCTCCTCAACCAGCACCTTGTACACAGTGCCTGAGTCTTGCGACGCCGAGCGTTGCGCAGCGGCCAGCATGCGCTTGAGGCTCCAACTCAGGTTCACGGCCGTCGGCCTCGCCGAATCCAGGAAGCTGGCTTGCTGCACCAGTTGTGACTGAAAGTCCTCAATGGAGAGATGCTGTAGCGGTTGCATCGCCACACACAACCCATACGCCGCCGCCACCCCGATCGCCGGTGCGCCGCGCACCCGCAACTCGTGAATCCAGCGCCATACGTCCTCTACTCCGCTAACTCGCTCAACCACAACAGCTTGCGGCAATCGCGTCTGGTCCAGGAGATACAAACTTTCCTGTTGCCAGGCAAGCGTCGCGGGAAGGGCTTCTGAAGGCGCCAGCAAAACCATGAGTTCTCCAGATTGAATATATTGTCCTGAGCTGGGTTTCATCAAGACGTTCGCTGGTTTGACCAGCATCGGTTGCGGTTAGCGGGCTCACACAGGTTCACGCTCATTCTTCACGCTCATTCGTCGCTTTGCGATCGGACGGTCCTGGCGTGAGCCAGGACCTCGTCGATACCGTCGAACTGCTGGCGTTGTACAAGCAACGCTTCCGCAAACCGCAGACAACGGACTTCAATTTTTGCGCGTGCTGCTTCGTCGGGGATGCTCGTGATTTCCGCGACCTTCGCCATTCCTACAATCCGGCGAATCATCTTGCAGCCGGCGAATCCGAGTGTGTCCGCGAAAAGCTTTCGCATGAAATGGGTTCGGAATGCTTCCGAGCACGCTTCGTCAGGATCTTCGCCAATGAAGTGCTGTCTGCTGCGGCGCTCGTGATCCCGCCAGAGATTCAGGAACTTGGTCGAGAAGCCGTTCCAGATCTGGGCGGCTTGCTCAAGCAGCCATTTTTGATAGTGCTCGGGATCTTTACCCCCTACGCAGCCGTGCCAGTCGCGAGAGAAGTACGCCAACCAGAGATTGGCCAGAATCGCGCCGACATCGAAACCCATGGGACCGTAGAAAGCGAACTCCGGATCTATAACGAAGGTCTCGTCCTGATTGATCATGATCGATCCGGTATGCAGGTCACCATGCAGCAAACTCTCGGCACGCGTCATGAATGCCCATTTCATTTCCCCAACAGCAATGCGCAACGCCGTTGACGTTCTGAGCCGTTCTACCGCGGAGCGAGGCAAGGCCGGGCTGTAAATGTTTGAAGGATGATCCTCGAACGGATATGTAAAAACGAGGTCCTCTGTGATCTTGCAAAGCTCGCTATTGACCGCCGCCGCAACGGCCTCCTTCTTCACGCGCGGCGCCAGAAACAGATCCGAACAAAAGAACAGCGTATGCGCCAGATAGGTGGAAAGATGATCGCCAAGCTTTGGATAAACCGTGCCCTCGATCAAGCCTTGTCGCAGGATCTTGTGCGAGGACAAACGCTGCATGACCATCAGAAACAGCTCACTGTCCGCGTGATAAACCTCGGGCACGTGTTGCGGACACAGCGCACCGAACCGTCGCAGCGCCGCGACCTCATGCTCCATGCGTTGACGCGTCAGCGGCCAGCTCGTTCCCACCAGACGCAGAAAAGGCGGTGCTTGTTTGACGACCACGCTTTTCTCGGGCGCACGAGCATTACTGACGAAATAAACGAAATTCAGATTACCGTCGCCGACTTCGACTACGTCCAGTTCGCTCGTATTGCCGAGCATCGCGCGCACCACCGGAACGCCACTAAGGTAAGCCGTCAACTGAGCAGAATTCAACGCTTCAAATTCCATCGATTCCTCCTTCACAGACTTCCTCGGGCTTGACTTCGCGTGGTATGCCTAGTGGTAGCTTCAGTGGCGCTTGCGCACCAGATCGAACTTGAAGATGCTGGTGTTGTAGTAGTCGTTGCTGTAACAAATGGGTTTGCCGGTATCGTCGAAATCGACTTCATCCAGCAGCAGGAATAGACCCACCCCTTCCCGCAACTCGGGCAAATCCCTCGAGGTCAGGATTGTCGGTTGAATAGAACTATGCGTATGCGACAGACGGACCCCGGTGCGCTCGAACATCGCGAACAAGGACTCGCCCATATCGCCATCGGCTCTGTCGTATAAGGCTTTCGGCACGATGTCGATGCAATAGGCTGCAATGGCGTCATCGGCCCACCGTACCCGCTCGATTCGTACACACGGGTCGCCTTCTTGCAACGCCAGTTTTTGCGCCAGATTTTCCGAAGCGGCGATGGGCTTTATCTGCAAACGGCTGGTCGATGGAACCGCCCCGACACTCTTGATCATGTCAGTCACGGACATCAGATCATCCAGACCGCCTTCCAGCTTTAACGAAATTTGTCTGATGAACGTGCCTCGTCCCTGAATACGCGATAAAAGCCCGTGTGAAATCATCTGCGCCACGGCTTCGCGCAAACTGGAACGACCTACGCCAAGTTGCTCGCACAACTCTATTTCAGTGGGTATTTGATCGCCTGGCTTCAGGGCCCTTTCACGAATCATGGCGCGCAAGGATTCCTGTATTTTCTCGCTCATCGATCGCTCTACACTAAGGCGCATGATTCGTTTTTTTGCGTTGGTTTAACGCAAGATACATCAGACGTCTGATGTTTTCTTCAGGACTTACCCTGATTTTCGGGGAGTGATTTGGGGCCTTAAGACGAGCGGATATGTCCACGAGGGCATTCCGACTACGAAGTCGATCTCTGCGACCCGACCGAAAAAAGCTGCTCGTATTCAGCTATCGCGCTTAACCGAAACGGCGGTCAACCATGACGTTGCGGCATCTGCGCGTCGCCTTCCGTGGATGACCTATGATTCGGGATTCAAATCTCGCCTGTCGCCCAAGGACTTCACGCCAATGCCCTCCTCAATCCGTAACTCGCTCGCCTGGATCTTCGAAGCATTCGAGAGCGATTCAACCTACATCGCCAAGCGGATGTTCGGCAGCGACGCCGCCTATATCGATGGCCTGTTGTGTCTGGTTGCGGCCGACCGCGACCCGCCGTGGAACGGCTTGCTGGTGTGCACATCGCAAGACCGCCACGCTGCTCTCATGGATGAAATGCCCGCACTGCAACCGCATCCGGTGCTGGGTAAATGGCTTTACGTACCGCAAGACGATCCGGCATTTGAAACCATAGCGGAACGGATGACGGCGCTCGTGCTGGCACGCGATCCGCGAGTGGGTGTCGAACCAAAACCCCGCCGGCGTGGCGGCAAATCTACGCCGCCAAAGGGATAAGCACGGGGCACTAGCCTTCTTAAATCGACTTGACTTCGCCTCCGTCCATTCGAATGGCGGAGCCAGTCATCCACCGAGCCGCTGGTGAGACCAGGAATGCCATCAGTTCCGCGATGTCGTCAGGCTCGCCGTACCGTGTGATCCCCACCTCGCCCGGGAACTTGGCGGTTGCCTCCTCGACCGTCATGTTGTGCAGCGGCGCCCAGTGCTCGAGATAAGAGCGCCTGCGCCCTGTCATCACGGGCCCGGGCATCACACTGTTCACCTGTACGCCGTCTGTAATCCCCTTGTCTGAAAACGCCTTCGCGAGCGCAATGATCGCCGCGTTGATTGTGCCGACCGCCGCGTACGGAGCTTTCGGAAAGAGTGCCGAATTCCCTGAGATCAAGACGACAGAACCTTTGGAAGCCATCAGCGCTGGCCAGGCTTCAATGGTCAGGCGACGGGCGCCGTGCAACTTCAGCGCCATGCCTGCATCCCACTGCTCGTCCGTCATCTCTAGCACGTCGATTTGAGGCACAGCGCCCGCAATATTGAGCAACGCGTCGATGCGCCCGAACTTGACGAGTGTTTGTTCTACTACCTTTTTCGCCGACGAGCGGTCGGCCAGGTCCAGGTCAATGACGAGGGGCTCCGCACCGGCCTCCTTGACCGCTGCGGCCGTTTCTTCAAGCTTCGCGCGATTGCGCGCAACCAGTACGATCGACGCAAAATCTCGCGCGAGACGTACTGCAGTGGAGAAGCCGATGCCCTGGCTGGCTCCCGTAACAACAGCGACTTTGTTTGACATGTCAATTCTCCTAAGTTATTGAACGCTCCAACGTTCAGTCTTGAACGACTACGCTCCCGCAAGAACCTAGTTCATGGAGAAAGGAATTCGCCGATCGCCGCGGCAATCTCCGTTGCATGCGTTTCCAGGGCGAAGTGACCCGTATCGTAGAAGCGGATATCGGCGTCGGGGATATCTCGCTTGAACGCCTCTGCGCCCGGCGGAAGGAAGAACGGGTCGTGCTTTCCCCATACCGCGAGAAGCCGCGGCTTGTGCTTGCGGAAGTACTCCTGGAACGCTGGGTAAAGAGCAACGTTGCTCTTGTAGTCACCGAACAAATCGAGTTGAACCTCATCGGCTCCAGGGCGCGCCATGTAGAAGCTATCCAGCGCGCTACCGTCCGGCGAGACCGCAGCCTCATCGGATACGCCATGGGTGTACTGCCAGCGTGTTGTCTCCGGGGAGAGGAAGCCCCGAAGCGCTTCGCGATTCTTCTCGGACGCGTCCTGCCAATACGCACGGATAGGGTTCCATCCGTCGCTCAGGCCTTCCTCGTAGGCGTTGCCGTTCTGGGAAATGATCGCGGTGATGCGCTCGGGATGCTTGGCCGCAATCCGCAAACCCGTCGGGGCGCCGTAGTCGAACACATAGACCGCAAAGCGATCGAATCCGACCACTTCCGTAAAACGATCGATGACGTTGGCGATGTTGTCGAAGTTGTACTTGAACTGCTCGCGAGGCGGCATGTCGGACAGGCCGAACCCAGGCAGATCCGGCGCAATAATGTGGAAGCGATCGGCCAGCAGCGGGATCAGGTCCCGGAACATGTGGCTCGAACTGGGAAAGCCATGAAGCAACAGCAGCTTGGGCGCGCCCACGGGCCCTGCTTCACGATAGAAGACATTGAATCCGTCGACATCCGCGGTACGGTACGTGATACCAGTCATGGTGATGCTCCTCGTTGAGTCCTACAGTTGCGCCAGATGCTCTTGGCGATAAAGCGACGACATAAGGACACGAACACCAAACCCTTCGGGCTGAATTCGTCGAGTCCTGTCGAGACAACGAAATTCTCGATCCATCAAACGCGAACTTCACGCACGGCCTGAAGAATCAGGTCAACAACAAAATCCGGCGCCGTGACACTCGGTGTGTGGTCGACCGGATGCATGCTCACCCGCGCCTTCATGCGTTCGGCCATAAAGCGCTGGGTCTCGGCGACAATCATGTGATCCTGCTCGGCCAGCAGATACCAGCTCGGCAGATCCTTCCAAAGCGGGCGTCCGACCGGAACGCTGATACAAGCCGGCGAGATCGGACGCTGAACCGCGGCCAATACCGCCAACTCTTGCGCCGATGCGTTTTGGGCAAAGGCCAACGCAAACGCTTCCTCGGGCAACCAGATCAAGCCGTGGCTATCAGGAGCGAGCTTTGGCGCCGCAGAGTGCGGCTCGTTTCGATAGAACACATCGGCGACCGTTTCCCCCTCTGCCGGGGCAAGCGCGGAGACGTAGACCAGCGCCTTGATCCGGGCATCGCGTGAGGCGCCAATGACCGCGCCAGCGTACGCATGCCCCACCAGCACAACAGGACCGTCGAGCCGCTCCAGGGTCCGGTCAAGTGCCGCAACGTCATCTTCCAAGGTGGTTAATGGCACAGGGACAGTAACCGCATTAATCCCATTTGACCGGAGTCCGATAACCACTTTGCTCCAGCTTGAGCCGTCGGCCCACGCTCCGGGCACCAGCACTACTTTCACATCGCTTTCAGACATTTTTCGCTCCTGTGGTGGGGGGGAAATGTATCTGAAGGCCGGCCTTGGCACAGCAAGCCAACCGTCAGGTGGAGTAACCTTCTTAATGCATGTGAGAAGGTTATTCGACAATGTGATAACCTGTCAACGGTATTTGATAAGGTTATTTTTATTCCCTTGAGGTAGCCCATGTCACAGCAACTTCCCGCGATGTTCATAGCCGATTCGGCCGGCCTGGATTTTTTGAATTCGATAGCCACGCCCGTCGACGTCCCGATCGACTGGATTGACGATGGCGAGGGCCTGCTGGCCTGGCTCGAGCAGTCGAAGCTGGTCCCCACGGAAGTGCTGCGCACGATGCGTGAGCGCGCAATGCCCGGCGAACTCGATCGCCTGGCGGATCAGGCGCGCAGTCTGCGTGAATGGTTCAGGGTGTTCGTCCGTGAGCGCAAGGGCAGAACGGTAGGGGCTGAGGATTTGCGTGAACTGGAGCCTCTGAACCTGCTGCTCGCACGCGATGAAGCCTTTGGGAAAATCGTCGCTCATGAAGATGCGGCGACAGGCGCTCTTACGTTTGAACGCTCGCGGCGTTGGAGTTCACCGGAGTCATTGCTTCAGCCGATTGGGGAAATCCTTGCGAAGCTAGTGTGCGAGGAAGACTTTACCTACGTGAAGGCCTGCGAGGGCCCGACCTGCACGCTGCTGTTCGCCGATCACACTCGGGGGCATGCGCGGCGCTGGTGCAGCATGGCAGCGTGCGGTAACCGGGCGAAGCAAGCGGCGCATCGGAGCCGGATCAAGGGGCAAAGTTGAGATTGACTGCGGAGGTTTGGGCCCGGCTTTTTTCACTATGCCATGGCCTCCATGGTTCGTGGAGAACGGGCTCGGTTTTTATTATTCGGATGCCTAACAACTGCTGAATTGATCGCTTATGAAAAGAGCAACGCGGTTCCGGGACCACCGGCATTTGTCAGCGCTCACAGTCCAGGCACTGCGAATCACGTCTCCTTCGTGCTGACTGATTGCAGCCAATCGACAAACGCTCTCATATGGACTGGCTTGTCCGCATCAAGTGGCACGAGCGCGTAATAGGTTGAACCCGGCGAGAGCAAAGTGGGAAATGGCTTCTGCAACCGGCCGCTCGCGCAATCCGTGTCAAGGGTAGGAAAGGGACCTATGCCAAAACCGAGCCCATCTGCCACAGCCTGCAAGGTCACAAAAAAATGGTCGAAGCGCAAGGTGCGACTGGCCCGAAGCATGGGTTGGCTTGCCGCTTCCACCCAGGCCTCCCAGTCGCCGGGGCGGGTTTCGCTCGACAGCCAGGTCTCCTGAGCAAGCTGCTCGACGGTCCTGATGCCCGAACGGGCGAGCAGCGCCGGACTCGCAATCACGGTGTTCGATTCTCGAAACAGCGGCCACGCCTGAAATTGGCCACCACTCGGTACGTCCCGTCGTATTGCAACGTCGAAACTTCCCCTGAGCGCGGGCTCCGTGGACATCGCGGTTGAAACGCGCACGTCCACCTCCGGGCATGTCTCAACAAACAAAGGTAACCGGGGGATCAGCCAGCGCATCGCGACGGTCGCCGATGCGCTGACCCGGATGACTTTTACATGCCGGTTCTTTCCGTAGCGTTCAGCAGCGTCCGCAATGTGATCGAACGCGGCGCTGATTTCGCGAGCGAGCGCCCGAGCGTGAGGAGACGCCACCATGCTTTGCCCCTCGCGCACAAACAAGGGCTGACCGAGCCAGTCCTCGAGACTCGCGATTTGCCGGCTGACTGCCCCGTGCGTCAGGTTCAATTCCCGGGCCGCGGCCGAATAACTCCCCGCACGGGCTGCAATTTCGAATATGCGCAACGCGTTAAGCGGCGGAAGCTTTTGTCTCATATGTGAGTTTTACGCACGGGTACGGCTAGTTATTAGCGATTGTGTGAGCAAGCTACTCATCATACGCTGGCACCAAGCTCAACGAGAGAGGTGATCCATGACTGAACTTATCAACGTTAATTCCCGATCCTATCGGCTGCCATCGGCTCCAACGATTGTTGTCTGCGTCGACGGATGCGAACAGGAATACATCAATCAGGCCATCCAGGCCGGAAAGGCTCCGTTCCTCGCGGAGTTGTCCGCGTTTGGCACGGTGCTAGCCGGAGACTGCGTGGTTCCGTCGTTCACCAACCCGAACAATCTGTCGATAGTGACTGGCGCACCGCCATCCGTTCACGGCATCTGCGGGAACTTCTTTTTTGATCAGGAAGCGAAAGAGGAAGTTCTGATGAACGATGCGAAGTACCTTCGCGCGCCCACTATTCTTGCCGAGATGGCTCGGGCCGGCCGGAGCGTTGCGGTGGTGACAGCAAAGGACAAGCTGCGCAGCCTGCTCGGCCATCAGCTGAAAGGGATCTGCTTTTCCGCTGAAAAAGCCGACGGGGTGAGCCGCGGAGAACATGGTATTGAGGACATCGTGGCAAGAATCGGCATGCCGGTGCCGCCGGTGTATAGCGCGGAGCTTTCGGAATTCGTTTTTGCCGCGGGACTGTCGTTGCTGACTAATGAGCGCCCCGATCTGATGTACTTGTCGACGACCGACTATGTACAACACAAGTACGCACCAGGCACACCGGAAGCCAATGCGTTCTACTCGATGATGGATGGTTACTTCAAGCGTTATCACGAGGAAGGCGCAGTATTGGCAATTACGGCCGACCACGGGATGAATGCCAAGACCGATGCAATAGGCCGCCCAAACATCGTATTTTTGCAAGACCTTCTGGACGCCCGATACGGAGCGCAGTTCGCGCGCGTAATCCTGCCAATCACGGACCCCTACGTGGTGCACCATGGCGCGCTCGGATCTTATGCGACGATTTATCTGCACGATGTAGAGCGCCGCCGCGAGGTCACGGATTTTCTCGCCGGCACTACGGGTGTCGAGGCGGTCTTTACGCGTTCGCAAGCGAGCCAAAAGTTTGAGGTGCCTGAAGATCGTATTGGCGATCTCGTGGTACTCGGAGAACGTCTGACGGTGCTCGGCAGCGCTGCCGACAAACATGACTTGTCCGGGTTGACCGTGCCGTTGCGTTCACACGGCGGGATGTCCGAGCAAAAAGTGCCGCTCATTTTCAACCGCAAGGTGATTGACCTGAATGGCGCCCGTCGTCTGCGCAATTTTGACGTTATCGATATCGCGCTCAACCACCTCGGTCAATAAAGTAACCAGCCAGCGCAGCGAAGACTGCGCGCCGCACGGAGACAGACATGCCCTCAGATACGCCCTCAGACTCACCCAGTACTTTGCAATGCCAACCAATATCTAAACCCGCCTCTTTTGGCCAGTACAAATGGCGCGCGCTCATAGGCGTGACGTTCTGCTATCTCTTCTATTACACCGGACGCCAGACTCTGGGTTTTGCAGTCTCCGGCATTCAGCATGACTACGGCTTGTCGAAATACGAGATTGGCTGGATCAGCGCGACCATGTTGTGGTGTTATGCAGGCGGCCAATTCATTAACGGCAATCTGGGCGATAAACTCGGTGGCAAGGCAATGATGATTGCCGGTGCAGTGCTCTCGCTGGCGGCGAACTGGGTCTTCAGCTTCGGCCACACATTCTGGTTTTTTCTACTTGCATGGGGCGCGAACGGCTACTTTCAGTCGATGGGTTTCGCGCCAGGCAGCCGCTTGCTGTCGAACTGGTGGGATCACAGACATCGCGGCTTTGTGTACGGCGTCTACATCGGGTTTTCCGGATTTTCTTCCGTGCTCGCTTACGTTTTCCCCGTTCTCATTCTCGGCACGATGCATCTCGGCTGGATCTGGATTTTCAGACTGGCGCCTCTGTCAATGCTGCTCGGCGCACTGGTCTTGCTGCTTTTTGTATCGGAGCGTCCCGAAGACAAGCGTCTGCATCCCGTTGAACCCGCGGGTGGCACCGCGCCGCCGGCAGTGCAAGATGATTGGACCAGCGCACAGCGCTATTCACTCGTGCTGCGAAACTGGAAGCTTTACATCACCGGCCTGGCTATCGGCTTTCAGAACGCCGCCCGATACGCTTTAGTTGTCTGGGTGCCGGTACATTTCCTCGGCATGGACTGGAAGACCTCGTCAGCGCTGATTGATCCGAAGTGGATCACGGTCGCGCTGCCCATAGGGATGGCGCTTGGCTCGCTATCGAACAGCTGGATTTCCGACGTGCTGTTTCAGGGGAGACGCTACGTTGCGATCGTCTGGTACATGGTACTGGCTTCAACAACGGCGATCTTCATGATGTTCGTGCCGCACGCAAGCATGATCGCGATTGCCCTGCTGTTCCTTTGCGGATTTTTTGTCTTCGGCCCGGCGTCATCGTTCTGGGCGCTCTGCCCAGACATCTTTGGACGTCGCGTTGCGGGCACGGCGACTGGGGTGCTCAATACCATGTCCTATATTTTCGCCGGTATTGGCGAGCCGGTCATCGGCCACATGATCGACTCAACGGGTAATACCTCGATCATCTTTCCGATTGTCGCGGGACTATGCGCGGCGAGCGCGGTCATGTCGATGCTGATCAAGCGCTGAATCGGGCCGTCTCATGACGCCAAGCGATGTCGCGTCGGAACGGAAGAGCGGGATCGGTATTGCCCAGGAGTTGCTCGCTCAGCACTATCGTTTATGCGTCGCAGATCAGGGGCGCTTTGCCTCGACGAGCAGGCGCCAGGGCGCCACTATTGCCGTGGAATACGGGCGCTCAAATAGTCCCTTCGTCAAAGGTCAGCTGCGCTCGTTCGATGCTGCCTCCGTGCTTTCCGGCCCACGATATGAGCGCCACAAACGGGTCTTGCAGCGTTCGCCCTAGCGGGGTGATCGAATACTCAACCGCCACTGGCGAGGACGCTATGACGCGGCGGTTGACCAGTCCGTTTCGCTCCAATCG
>NZ_JAQGMM010000661.1 GCF_028292365.1 Caballeronia sp. | reverse complement strand
TAAGCAGGCCGGGGGGATCGAAGGCACGTTTTATCGCGTGAAACGTATCGCGTTCTTCGGGCGAAAACTGGACGCACATGGAGTTGATCTTTTCGATACCCACGCCATGCTCGCCCGTCACCGTGCCACCCAGTTCCACGCACGTTTCCAGGATGTCCGAACCGAACGCCTCAGCCCGGTGCCACTCGTCGAGGTCGTTGCCGTTGAAGAGAATCAGCGGATGCATGTTGCCGTCGCCGGCGTGGAAAACATTCATGCAACGCAGTGCGTACTTTTTTTCCATCTCTTCAATGCGCGCCAGCAGCGGCCCGATCTGGCGGCGCGGCACCGTGCCGTCCATGCAGTAATAGTCAGGGGAGATACGGCCGGCAGCCGGAAATGCGTTCTTGCGGCCGGACCAGAACTTCAGCCGTTCGGCCTCCGAGCGCGAAATCTGGATGCGGTTCGCGCCGAATTCACGCAACACGGCCGTCATGCGTACGATTTCCTCCATGACTTCGTCCTGCGTGCCGTCGGATTCGCACAGAAGAATTGCCTTGGCGTCGAGGTCGTAGCCCGCTTTCACGAACTCTTCCACGGCGCGCGTGGCGGGTTTGTCCATCATTTCGAGCCCTGCGGGGATGATGCCGGCCGCGATGATCGCCGCGACCGCGTTGCCGCCTTTGACGACGTCGTCGAAGCTCGCCATGATCACCTGGGCCGTTTGCGGCTTCGGAATCAGCTTGACAGTGATCTCGGTGACGATGGCGAACATGCCTTCGCTGCCGATGAACACCGCCAGCAGGTCGAGCCCGGGCGCGTCCAGACCGAGCGAACCGAATTCGAGGATGTCGCCTTCCATCGATACAGCACGCACGCGCATCACGTTGTGACACGTCAGGCCGTACTTGAGGCAGTGGACGCCGCCGGAGTTCTCGCTGACATTGCCGCCGATCGTGCAGGCAATCTGCGATGACGGATCAGGCGCGTAGTAGAGCCCATAGGGAGCCGCGGCTTCCGAGATGGCGAGATTGCGCACGCCCGGCTGGACCGTGGCGGTACGCGCGTACGGATCGACCTCAACAATCTTGCGAAAGCGCGCAAGCGACACCACGATCCCATGACGGATCGGCATGGCGCCGCCTGACAGGCCCGTACCCGCTCCACGCGGGACAATCGGCACGTCGAGCCGCGCACAGATCTGCACGACGCGCTGAACCTGCGCTTCGGTTTCGGGCAGCGCAACCGCAAGCGGCAGCCGCCTGTACGCCGCGAGCCCGTCGCATTCATAAGCGGCCGTGTCTTCCTCTCGATACAGCAGGCAATGCGTCGGCAGCACGGCCATCAACGCCTGGACCACTTCGCGCTGACGTTGCGCCAACACTTCCGGCGAAAGCTCGGCGGGTGCGTTCATGTCTCCTCCCGGCGGTGTTTGTGCTCTGGAGTGTTTCCAAAAAGCAGATCGTTGATCTTGCACCTGCGCGTGTCTGCCGTCGATCGGGCTAATTACGGGGACGGAGCATGTTTTTACGCCAGCGCGTTGTTTCGCGCCGAAGGCTGGCTCGCTGTTCGCCGCTCGGCTATCCTGACGTAGTCAGCCTCGTTCGATCAGGCGTCGTACGAGAAAATCTTGCCCGGGTTCATCAGGTTTTTCGGGTCGAGCGCATGTTTGATCGAGCGCATTACGCTGATTGCGTCCTCGCCGTGTTCCTCGATCATGAAGCCCATCTTGTGCAGCCCGACGCCATGTTCGCCGGTACACGTCCCGCCCATGCGCAGCGCGCGCGCCACAATGCGGTGATTGATCCGCTCGGCTTCCTCGAATTCTTCAGGCTTGGCCGGATCGAGCAGCATGGCGACGTGGAAATTTCCATCGCCCACATGGCCGACGATCGGACAAGGCAGTGTGCTGGCCTTCAGGTCCTGTTCCGTTTCGATCACGCATTCAGCCAGCCGCGAGATTGGCACGCAGACGTCCGTGGTCACGGCGCGGCTGCCGGGCTTGAGTTGCAGCATCGCGAAATAGGCGTTGTGACGCGCGTTCCAGAGGCGGCTGCGGTCTTCCGGCCGGGTGGCCCATTCGAAATCAGTACCGTTGTTTTGTGCGACGATTTCCTGCACCGTCTCCGCTTGTTCCTTCACGCTGCTTTCCGTGCCATGGAATTCGAAGAACAGCATCGGCGATTCGCGAAAGGTGAGGTTCGAATGGCGGTTGATCGCACGCACGGCAAGCGAATCCAGGAACTCAACGCGGGCCACCGGCACGCCCATTTGAATGGTTTCGATGGTGGCGCGCACGGCGTCGCCCATCGATGGAAATGCGCACACCGCCGCCGATACCGCTTCCGGCTGCGGGTAAAGCCGCACGGTGATTTCGACGATCACGCCGAGCGTGCCTTCCGAGCCAACGAACAAACGCGTGAGGTCGTATCCGGCCGACGATTTGCGCGCCCTTGTGCCCGTCTTGATGACGCGGCCATCGGCTAACACGACGGTCAGGCCGAGGACGTTCTCGCGCATCGTGCCGTAGCGCACGGCGTTGGTACCGGACGCACGCGTTGCCGACATCCCGCCAATACTCGCATCCGCGCCGGGATCGATGGGGAAAAACAGCCCGGTGTCCTTCAGCGCTTCGTTCAACTGCTTGCGCGAAATGCCCGGCTGCACGGTGACCGTCAAGTCTTCAGCATCGATCGACAACACCTGGTTCAAGCCCGACATATCGATGGATACACCACCTTGAACCGCTAGCAAATGACCTTCCAGCGACGACCCGTTGCCGTACGGAATCACCGGCACATTGTGTTCGGCGCAGAGCCGGACCACGGTCTGGACCTCTTCCGTGCTGGTCACGAAAACGACGGCGTCCGGTAGTTGCGGATCGAACGGCGATTCGTCGCGGCCGTGGTGTTCGCGGACTGCGGTGGTGGTCGAGACGCGTTCGGCGAACGCGGTTTTCAGCGCGTCGAGCAAGGCGGCGGGGAAGGTGCGGCGAATGGCGAGCGGCGGGACGGGGTGGTTCACGGCGTGTCTCCGGACATCGGTGCAATGGGATGTTGGGTGCGCTAAATCTTGCATCGGAATGCGGGAATCGCGCGTTTTATGATGTCATTTTACGCCGATAGGCCGTATTGAGCCTGCCTCGAGCCGAGGCCCGCACGGTGCCTATAATGAGCGCGGACGCTGACCGGCGTCCTGCGCCACCTGGAGAACATCATGGGCAATCGCCTGAG
>NZ_JAQGMM010000562.1 GCF_028292365.1 Caballeronia sp. | reverse complement strand
TTCTGTGTGGGTCGCGGCCGGTGCAATTACCGCGACTGCGTTGCTCATGAATCGCACCGCGCTCGGCATGTTCATTCGTGCGATCGGTATTAATCCGGTGGCCACGAAACTGGTCGGCCTGCGCTCGAGTGCAATCGTGTTCGGGGTCTATACCTTCTCGGGACTGACGGCGGCTATTGCAGGCATTTTGATCAGCTCCAACGTGCGCAGCGCTGACGGCAACAACGCCGGCTTGTTGCTCGAACTCGATGCCATTCTCGCCGTCACGCTAGGCGGCACGTCACTGCTCGGCGGAAAGTTCAGCCTCGCGGGCACCGTGCTCGGCGCATTGATCATCCAGACACTGACGTACACCACGTACTCCATCGGCGTACCGCCAGAAGCCACGCTCGTCGTGAAGGCAGCGGTGGTGCTGGTCGTAAGCGTGATCCAGTCCGCCACAGCCCGCACGGTCATCATGCGACAACTAAAACGTGTTCTTCCCTACGCCCTGAAAAAGCCCCTTAGCGAGGCTGCAAAATGAGGAACCTCCTCGATCGCCTGGTCGATCCGCGTACCCTGCCGATCGTCGTCACCATTGTGTTGTTCATCGCACTGTTCGGCTTCGGCTCCGTGATGTACACCGGATTTTTTTCGCTGCAGGTGCTGCTTGGCCTGCTCGTGGATAACGCCTTCCTGCTGATCGTCGCGATCGGCATGACGTTCGTGATCGTATCGGGTGGCATCGACCTGTCGGTGGGATCGGTCGTCGCCTTGACAACCATCCTCTGCGCCGTATTCGCTGAACACCTGCATTGGCCGATATGGGTAATCGTGCCACTCGTCCTCATGCTCGGCGCGTTGTACGGCGCGGCGATGGGCGCGCTGATCCACTTCTTCAAACTGCAGCCGTTCATTGTCACGCTGGCCGGTATGTTCCTCGCGCGCGGCGCGTGCTTCCTGATCACCACGCAGTCGATCACCATCAATGATCCGAGCTTCCACGCGCTGTCGGGTTTTCACATCGATATTCACGGCGCATCGCTCACGGCCGGCGGCCTGATCGCCATCGCGACGCTTCTGCTCGCCATCTTCGTCGCGCACTTCACGCGCTTCGGGCGCAACGTTTATGCGGTCGGCGGCAACGAACGTTCCGCGTTGCTGATGGGGCTGCCCGTGGCGCGCACGAAGGTCGGCGTCTATGCGTTGAGCGGCTTCTGCTCGGCGCTGGGCGGCGTGGTGTTCACGCTGTATGTCCTCTCGGGTTACGGCTTGCAAGGCCAGGGCATGGAACTCGATGCGATCGCCGCTACGGTCATTGGCGGAACCCTGCTCACCGGTGGAGTCGGTTATGTGATCGGATCGGTCTTCGGCGTCGGCATTCTCGGGACCATCCAGACGCTCATCACATTCGACGGCACGCTGAGTTCGTGGTGGACCCGCATTGTTATAGGCGCTCTTCTATGCGCGTTCTGCCTGTTGCAGCGTGTGATCGAACGGCATGCGGCCCGGCGCAAATCGGATGGGACGGCATCGGGTGAACGAGCAAGGTCGAAGCTCAAGCGGCGAGATGCGGCGCGGCAACACGATGCCGCGAACAAAGCCGACCCGGTTGCGCTTGGGTCCCGGAGTTAACGCGATCCCCTGGATCGGCAGTAAGAGATGTAAGACGGCACGACTGCTCTGCATGTTCTATAAAACGGATAGGTCAGCGCATAGAGCGCAATCACTAAAAAGGTCCCGAACGCAAAGCGTGTTCGTGCACACGAAGTCTTGAATCAGCAAACACATAGCAACGGTTAAGGAAAAATCGATGTCAGACGCAAAACGCCCGCTGCGCTCAGCCCAATGGTTCGGCGCTGCCGACAAGAACGGTTTCATGTACCGAAGCTGGATGAAAAACCAGGGCATCCCCGATCACGAATTCCAGGGCAAGCCGATCATCGGCATTTGTAATACGTGGTCTGAACTCACACCCTGCAATGCGCATTTCAGGAAGCTCGCCGAACATGTGAAGCGCGGCGTGTTCGAAGCGGGTGGATTCCCGGTCGAATTTCCCGTGTTCTCGAACGGTGAATCGAACCTTCGCCCGACCGCGATGTTCACGCGCAATCTCGCCAGCATGGACGTGGAGGAATCGATCCGGGGCAATCCCGTCGATGCCGTCGTACTGCTCGTCGGCTGCGATAAAACCACGCCCGCGTTGTTGATGGGCGCAGCGAGTTGCGACGTGCCGGCCATCGCGGTGAGCGGTGGCCCGATGCTCAACGGCAAACATCATGGCCGCGATATCGGCTCGGGCACAGTGGTCTGGCAGTTGAGCGAACAGGTGAAGGCCGGCAAGATCACGCTGCACGAATTCATGTCGGCGGAAGCGGGCATGTCGCGTTCTGCCGGAACGTGCAACACCATGGGCACGGCATCCACCATGGCCTGCATGGCTGAGGCGCTCGGCGTTACGCTGCCGCACAACGCCGCGATTCCGGCCGTGGATTCGAGGCGCTACGTGCTCGCGCATATGTCGGGCATACGCATTGTGGAGATGGCGCTGCAGGACGTGAAGCTCTCGAAACTCCTGACGAAAGAAGCCTTCGAAAACGCCATTCGCGTGAACGCGGCCATTGGCGGATCGACGAATGCGGCGATTCATTTGAAAGCAATCGCGGGACGTATTGGGGTGAACCTTGAACTCGATGACTGGACACGCATTGGTCGCGGCACACCGACGCTCGTTGATCTGCAACCATCGGGGCGCTTCCTGATGGAGGAGTTTTATTACGCGGGCGGTTTGCCCGGCGTGATCCGGCGCCTGGGTGAAGCAGGTTTGCTGCCCCACCCTGACGCGCTGACGGCTAACGGTCATTCGTTATGGGAGAACTCGAAAGAAGCGCCTATCTACGACGAAGAAGTCATTCGTCCGCTCGACAAACCCCTCGTTCCTGATGGCGGCCTGTGCATCGTGCGCGGCAATCTCGCGCCCAATGGCGCGGTGGTCAAACCATCGGCAGCGACAGCGGCCTTGCTCAAGCATCGCGGCCGCGCGGTCGTGTTCGAAAATTTCGATGACTATAAGGCCCGCATCGGCGATCCCGAACTGGACGTGACGGCCGACTCTGTTCTCGTGCTGAAGAACTGCGGACCGAAGGGTTATCCGGGCATGGCGGAAGTCGGCAATATGGGCTTGCCGCCCAAGCTGCTGGCGCAAGGCGTGACCGACATGGTGCGAATCTCCGACGCCCGCATGAGCGGCACGGCGTATGGCACCGTGGTGCTGCATGTGGCGCCCGAAGCGCGCGCCGGCGGTCCGTTGGCGGTCGTGCAGCAAGGCGACTGGATCGAACTGGACTGCCTGGCGGGAAAGCTGCACCTCGATGTCAGCGATGCGGAACTCACCACGCGTCTCGCTAATTGGGCTGAAGTGCAAACCGTTGCGCCCGCGGACACAAGCGGGTATAGAAAGCTGTACGTGGATCACGTCCTGCAAGCGGACCAGGGATGCGACTTCGATTTTCTCGTAGGATGTCGAGGCGCCGATGTGCCGCGGCATTCGCATTAATCCGGCGCGTTGCACGTACCACCATTGCGTACCACATCAAAAAAGCTTTCTTTAAGGTCCAACCATGACAGAGCAAGTTGCGATAGGCATTGCCGGTGTCGGCAAGATCGCTCGCGATCAGCATTTACCCGCTATCGCCGGTAACACCCGGTTCAAGCTCATTGCAGGCGCGAGCCGGAATGCGCGGATTGACGGGGTCAACAATTATCAGAATGTGGAAGACATGCTGGCAGCGGAGCCGCTAATGCAAGCCGTGTCGCTGTGCGCGCCGCCGCAAGTCCGCTTCTCCCAGGCGCGTGCGGCGCTTGAAGCGGGCAAGCATGTGATGCTGGAGAAACCACCGGGCGCGAGTGTGACCGAAGTGACGGTGCTCGCCGATCTGGCTCGGCAAAATCAATGCACCTTGTTTGCGTCGTGGCATTCACGTCATGCCCCGGGCGTTGAAACCGCGCGTGCATGGTTGGCCGGCAAAGAGATCACAGCGGTGAATGTCCTGTGGAAAGAAGATGTGCGCCGCTGGCATCCGGGTCAGGACTGGATCTGGCAACCGGGCGGTCTGGGTGTATTCGACCCGGGCATCAACGCGTTATCCATCATCACGCGTATCTTGCCGCATGCGTTTTTCCTGAAGTCAGCAGAGTTGTTTGTCCCGGCGAACCGGCACAATCCGATTGCCGCGAACCTTGATTTCAGCGACGCGCTCGGCACGCCGATCCGGGCGGAATTCGACTGGCGCTTTGGTCCGCAAGAACTGTGGCAGATCGAAGTAACCACTCGTGACGGTCTCTTGCATCTGGCTCAGGGCGGGAAGTTTTTGAAGATCGATGGAGAGGTGAAAGACATCGGACCGGAGAGGGAATATCCGAGCCTTTATGATCGATTCTTCGATTTGATCTCGACCGGTTCAAGCGATGTCGATGTCAGCCCGCTGCAACATGTTGCCGACGCGATGTTGCTTGGCAAGCGGCATGAGGTTGAGAAGTTCGAGGACTAATGGGTTTCGCCTGGGGTCGATGCTTTTATCAAACGCATCGGCCCCAAGCTAGCTGAATCAAGCCACCCGCTTGCTCCTCCGATACTGATCGAACAGCACGGCTAACAAGAGAATCCCGCCGCGAATCAGATACTGATAGAACGTCGGTACATTCATGAGACTCATTGCGTCCTGCACCGAGCCCATGATCAACACTCCAACCAGCACGCCGGAAATAGTGGCTACGCCGCCCGTCAGCGAAACGCCGCCCAGCACGCACGCGGAAATCACGCCTAACTCCAGCCCGACCGATGTCTTGGGGTCTCCAAGACTCATCCGCGATGCCAGCATGACGCCCGCAAACCCGGTCACAAGCCCCTGCAGCACGAACACCGTGATCTTGATGCGCATGACCGGCAACCCAGCCAGCAACGCCGCTTCGCTATTGCCGCCGACCGCCAGCACGTTCTTCCCGAACACCGTCTTCTTCAACAGGAAACCGAATATCACGAATCCAACGATATTCGACCAGATCGGAAACGAGATCCCCAGGAACGAGCCGCCGCCCAGATCGAAGAAACGCTCTTCTGAAATCATCACAGCGTCGCCGTTCGACGTGATGTAAGCCAGCCCGCGCACGACTTCCATCATGGCGAGCGTAACGATCAGCGAGTTGATCTTCCAGCGCGCAATCAGCACGCCGTTCACCAGCCCGACCGCCCCGCCCGCCAACACGCCGCCCGCTATGCCGAGCGTGACGCTATGGGTGCTCGTAATCAACGTGGACGCCACCACCCCGGCAAACGCCACGATCGACGCCACCGACAAATCCACTTCACCAAGCGCCAGCACGAACATCATGGTGACGGAGATGGAGCCAATCAGCGTGACCGACAGCAGCAAGCCCTGGATGTTGCGCGAACTGATGAAATCCGGCACGGTAAAGGACAGCGTCGCGAACAAGATCACGAACACCATGACGATGCCCGACTTGTTGATGAGGTCCCAGGTCCTTGCGGCACGGGCACGAGCGCCCGTGCTTTCGGCGGGGTTCGACTGATTGGTGACAGGAGTGATTTGCATAATGTCTCTTTCGTTCGCCACGCGTTGGTACGCGCCGCGGGTAGTCTCTGGTGTAACCGTGCGTGCTATCAGCCGGGTAGCGCGAGCTTGATCAGGTGATCCGGCGTGGCCTGCGCCTTGGGCAAGTTACCGACTATCTTTCCTTCGCGCATCACCATCACGCGATCCGCCACGCCGATCACTTCGGCCAGATCGCTCGACACCACGATGACCGTTCGCCCGGCTTCCGCGAGCGCATACAGCAGGCCATAAATTTCACTGCGCGCGCCGACATCGATACCGCGTGTAGGCTCATCCATCAGGAACACGTCGATCTCTTCCGCCAGCCAGCGCGAGAGAATGACCTTCTGCTGATTGCCGCCTGAGAGCGTGCCGATAGGCGTATTGCCATTGCGTGTCTTGATGGCTAGCTTCGCAATATAGTCAGTGGTGGTCGAGGCTTCCTTGCGGCTGTTCAGTATGTTGAACGGGCTGAAATGCCGCCGGCAACTCATGTTCAGGTTGTCGGAAACGGAAGCAATCGCGACGATGCCCTCTTGCTTACGGTCCTCCGGGCACAGCGCCACGCCCGCACGAACAGCATCGCGCGGCGACCTGAACTTGCGTTTGGACCCCTTGAGCACGATCTGCCCGGACACGGGTTTCACCGCCCCGTAAATCAGCTTCATCAACTCCGACCGTCCAGCACCAACGAGCCCGAAGAACCCGACTATCTCCCCTTTGCGCACGCTGAAACTGGCGGGCTCCGAAAGGCCCGGCCCCATCAGTTCCTGGACATCGAGTTGCACGTCGCCTATCTCGCGCGTGCGGTATCCGTACACATCGTGGATCGAGCGTCCGACCATGCAACTGATCAGCCGGTCACGCTCGAGTCCATCGACTTCCTCGAAGGTCTCTATACGACGGCCATCGCGGAACACCGTCACGCGATCGCAAAGCGCATACACCTCATCCATCCGATGCGTGACATAGATAATCGCGCGCCCTTCTTCCTTAAGCGCGCGGATAATCTTGAACAATTGCTCCGTCTCGCGCGACGACAACGAACTCGTGGGTTCATCGAAGGCAATCACGCGAGCGTTGCGCATCAACGCCTTGCCGATCTCGATCATCTGCCGCTGCCCGATCGACAAATGCTTGACCTGCATGTTCGGATCGATCTTTTCTCCCAGGCGATCCAGCTCGCTGATCGCGCGCTTGACCAGGGCCTTTTCATCGAGCACGCCGAAGCGGCTTGGCATTGCGCCAAGCATCAGGTTCTCGGCCACGGTCAGTTCCGGGACAAGATGCAGTTCCTGATAAATGATCGCAACGCCTGCCTCAATGGCTGCTTTCGTAGTCGTGAACTGCTGCTCCACGCCGTCCAGCGACAAGCTGCCGCCACTCGTTGAATTGACGCCCGAAAGCACCTTCAGCAAAGTGGATTTGCCCGCGCCGTTCTCGCCCATCAGCCCGTGGACTTCACCGGTGCGCACGTCCAGCGACACCGAGTCGAGCGCAAGCACGCCAGGAAAGCGCACTGTGATGTTGTCGAGCAAAAGATAAGGCGCGGCCGTGGCCACTGCGGTATCCGTCATTGGGCGTTCCTCGTTGAAAACTAAATCGGGGCGTGGTTCTGCTCAGTGATTCAGATCAACGATCACAGCCATCATTGACCAAAACCACGCCCGTCGCGAAACGCTCAGATGCCCAATTCCTTGCGCACGTCCTGCCAGTTGCTGCGAACCATCAGCTTGCCCGTGGTCTGCGTGTCGGCCGGCGGCGTCTTGCCGGACTTGATCCAGTCGACGAGGTTCTGTGTGCTGTCCTTGCCGTGGTTCGTCGAACTCACCGCGATGGTGCCAAAGAAGCCAGTGGGTTCCTTCTTCTGGAATTCCGCGAACGCTTCGCCTGCGCCATTGATACCGACGCCAATCACATCAGGCGACGCTATATGCAGCTGTTCAGTCGCGCGCACGGCGCCCAGAACGGTCTCTTCATTAATCGCGAAGATCACCCACTTCTTGATGTTCGGATGCTGCGACAACACCGGCGATGCCGCATTGAAACCGCCCTCGTCATCGGTCGTTTTTTGTGGGGCATCAAAGATGTTTTCTTTCTTGAATCCGCCAGCCAACAGCGTCTCCGTCGCGCCGTCCGTACGTTGCTTGGCCGTGGGCAGTTCGTAATCCGTGATGCGCAGTGCGCCTACTTCTTCAGGTTTCCAGCCGCGCTTTTTCATTTCATCGGAGATGGCGGTGCCTACCTGATTGCCGATCTTGAACGCGGACATGCCGAGGTGCGGAACGTTAGGCAACGGCTTGCCCGTTGAGTCGACAAGCTGGTCATCGACCGTCACGAACTTCATGTTGTAGCGTTTTGCGCGTGCCTGGATTGCCGGTCCAAGGCGCACGTCGGGCGCGCAGATCACAAAGCCCTGAGCGCCTTGCGCGCCAAGATTATCGATAGCGGACAGCACCTTCTCACCGTCCGGCGTACCAATGTTCACCACCGAGAATTTTTCCTTCTGCCCGAGTGCCGTCGCCGCTTTTTGCTCGTTGATGAACCATGCCTGTTCCGGCATCTTGACGAGGAAACCTACCTTCAGGGGCTCGTCGGCGTGAGCGGACATTTGCGAGGCAAACGGAATGCCAAGCGTGGCGGCAGCAATAGCGGACAGGGTCAAACGGCGAAGCTTGTGATTCATGGTGGCGTCTCCTGGTGTGGAATAAAGGCTGCATGGCTTGAGTGTTCTGCAGCGGGCGCAGGCTTGCAGCCCGTTCGCCCTTCTTGCGTTACTGCTGGTCAATCTTCAGCCCGCGCTAATCCGCCGGACAGGCGGTTTGGCAGCATGTTTTGTCGCGATTGTTCGCTGCGGTGCTTATGCT
>NZ_JAQGMM010000593.1 GCF_028292365.1 Caballeronia sp. | reverse complement strand
CCCTATGTGCGCTCGATCAATGACTATATGCGTGAGTACATCGAGGCACGTGGCGTCGGCATTACGCGCATGGCGTCGTTCGAACATATGAATGACAACGAGGTGGCGCGGATAGACGCGGCCTCGTTGCGAGCCGCCGTCGAGCGCCTTGCACGGAACCCTGACGTTGAAGCTGTGTTTGTGTCATGCACGAGCTTGCGTATCGCCGAGCTGATTCCAGAACTTGAGGCGAGGATCGGCAAGCCGGTGATATCCAGCAACTTCGCGATGGCCTGGCACGCGTTGCGGCTAGCCGGCGTGGACGACCGGGAACCTCATCTTGGAAGCTTGTTTGGGCTGTGATACGTTGTCCCCGAACACGCATAAATAGATAATCAGCAATTCTGAGCACATGAGCCGCACGCCACTCATGGCTCCGTGCTCTCGCCATGCTTTTTGTGCTGCGACGCCAGCCGCTCCTGCTGAGCGGGGGGTGCCGGATCGTAGTGGCTGAGCTGGATGTTGTAGTTGCCATGACCGCCCGCGATGGCGTTCAGACGCGACTGATAGTCGTTGAGTTCGGACAGCGGCACCTTTCCCGCGACGACCACGGTGTTGCCGGCGGCCGTGCGTGTGCCATGGACCTGCCCACGCTTGGCGGACAGGTCGCCAATGATGTCGCCCATCGCCGCTTCCGGCGTCATCACCTCGATGTCCACAATAGGTTCAAGCACGATTGGCTGGGCTTTCAGCACAGCATCGATGAAGGCCTTGCGTCCAGCCGTGACGAATGCGACTTCCTTTGAGTCGACTGAATGACTCTTGCCATCGAAGACGGTGACGCGTACGTCCTGCATCGGGAAGCCGGCAAGCGGTCCGTTCGCGATGACCTGGAGGACGCCCTTTTCCACAGCAGGAATGAACTGTCCGGGGATGGCGCCGCCTTTCACGGCATCGACGAATTCGAAACCGGCACCTCGCGGCAGTGGCTCCACGCGCAGCATCACTTCGCCGAATTGCCCGGCGCCGCCAGTTTGCTTCTTGTGACGATAATGCCCTTCGGCCTTGGCGCCGATCGTTTCCCGATAAGCGATCTTCGGTGGCCGCGTCACGACCTCGAGCTTGTACTGCTCGGACAGCCGCTCCAGCATGTGACGCAGGTGCAGCTCGCCCAAGCCTCGCACCACCGTCTCGTTGGTGCCGACCGGGTGTTCGATGCGCAGGCACGGGTCTTCCGCCGTCAACTTTTGCAGAATCTCCCAGAGGCGCTGCTCGTTGCCCGGGCGTGCCGGCTCGATCGCCAGGCCGTAGATGGACGTAGGAAAGTCGAGCGGGGTCAGGTGGATGTTGCCGTCGTCGGGCGCGTCATGCAGCACGGCATCGAAACCGATTTCGTCGACCTTGGCGGTGGCGCAGATATCGCCTGGACCTGCCTGGCTGACATCCATGTGCTCTTTGCCCTGAAGCATGAACAGATGCGCGACCTTGAACGGCTGGCGAGCATCGCCAATATAGAGCTGGCTGTCGCGCCTGATCGTCCCCTGATGAATGCGAAACACGGCCATCTTGCCGATGTACGGGTCCATCACGATCTTGAAGGCGTGGGCCAGCACATGCTTGTCGGCGATCGGCTCGGCGCGCACGACTTCCCGGCGGCCGCCGGCATCGCGGTAGAAGAGCGGCGGGTTGCCTTCCATGGGGTTGGGCAGGAGCCGGACGAACACGTCGAGCAACTCCGCGATGCCGGCGCCGTTAGCCGCCGACGTGAAGCAGATCGGCACCAGGTGACCCTCACGCAGCGCCTGCTCAAAGGGCGCGTGCAACTGTTCCGGGCTGATAGCTTCGCCTTGCTCCAGGTAGAGCTCCATCAAGACCGGGTCGATCTCGATCACTTGATCGACCAGCGCATTGTGCGCTGCCGAAACCGACAAGAAATCGGCGTCGCCAGCGGGGTTGAAAAAGCAATCCACTACTTGGCCGCCGCGCTGCGCCGGCAGGTTGATCGGCAGGCAACTCGTGCCGAAGGTCTCCTGAATTTGCGTCAGAAGGCCCGGAAGATCGACCTTTTCTCCATCGATCCCGTTCACGATGATCATTCTGCAGAGCTTGCGCGCGTCCGCCCACGCCATCATGCGCCGGGTGGTCATTTCGATGCCGGTCTGCGCATTGATGACGACGGCGGCAGTCTCCACGGCGGGCAGGGCGCTGATCGACGGCCCGGAAAAGTCCGGATAGCCGGGCGTGTCCAGCAGATAGATACGTGTATCCCGGTAATGCAGATGGGTGACGGCGGAATTCAGCGAGTGGTGATATTTGCGCTCGAGCGGGTCGAAATCGCAGACCGTGGTACCGCGCTCCACGCTGCCGGGCACGTGGAGGGCGCCGCCTTGATGCAGCAGCGCTTCAATGAGCGAGGTCTTGCCGCACCCGGCGTGCCCGACCAGGGCGATGGTGCGGATAGCATCGGGGCTGTAGCGCATGGCCGCCCTCGTCCAGTCGTGGATGTGGGGCCATTATTGGCGAAAACGGACCCGTATGCCATATGGGGTAATCGCCCGTTTGTCTTTCAGATCGCAGCCAGTCCGCCGACGATAAACAGCGTGATCAGCGCGTGCACCACGAGCACTGCATCGGCTATTTCGACCGGTTTTTCTGCGATGCCCCGACGCGCGTCGCACCTTTGGCTAAAGTTTTCCCGATTCTTGTCGTCATACAGAGCGCTACCTATTAGACCGGAGACCGCAATGAAGTCGGTAAGTGCAGAAATCGACATGGTGGAAAAGACGCTGAATGAGCTCGTTCGACGTCCACGCTTGATTCGCAGCAGCTATTGGTCTACGCAGATCGAGGGTCTTCTGGCGCGCCCAGGACTCCGGGTTCAAGACAAAGCACGGCTAGCCGCTCTGCACAATTTGATCAGCGGCGTAGCGCCAAGCGGGGAGATATCCCGGGATTTGCGAGCCGACGCGTTGACTGCGGGGTGAGCAGGGGCAGGTGCTGCCGGTGAGCTGAATCGATCGGCTCCGACTTAGTTCGTTCGCACGAACTCAATCGGCGTGGGAGAGTGCACGAATGCATCAAGCAAAGAAAAAAGGACTTAGCTCGTGAGAGCTAAGTCCTTGATTTTCCTACTGCTGTCTTGGTCGGGGCGACAAGATTTGAACTTGCGACCCCCTGCACCCCATGCAGGTACGCTACCAGGCTGCGCTACGCCCCGAAAGAAGGAGGAGTATATCAGAGACTCTTAAATTTTAGAACCTGGAGACTCAACTTCGAAGCAAAAGCCCGTCAGTTTCACTCTTCCATCGCGCAAATGGCGTTCATTCCGCCAAGGCGCGGATGCTGGGACAAACCTCTGCGGTTAGGTTGGCACTACGGCCTGCAGTCCGGTGGCCCACAACCTCAATACCGCAACTCCGACTGCGTGTACTCGGATGTATGAATAGTCACCGATGGCTCGACCGTGCTTCGATTCCTCGCGCGAAACCTCAAAGCCATCACAGCGGCAACCACGCAAGGAATTGCGTAAGCTACTGCGCGCTCGCCACAAGCCGACAACGACGATAGATCGATGTATCGCTCACGATCGGTCGTGGTGGCTGAAGCAAAAACGAAAGTCAGCGTGAAGTCCAGCAGCATCGCCAGGCAACAAAAGCCAATGAAAATCAGCGCGCCGTTAAACGCCGGCGTGCGGCGCCCGGTGTTCAGCGTGTTGCAGACAAACACAAACGCCCCCAACAGCACGAAATTGAGGATCAACGGAAACCAGGGGAAATTCATCACACGCCGCTTGGTAGTCTTGGTAGTGGAAGGAAAAGAGCCGTCAATCGTCAGTTCCGGAGAGTCGAACGATCCGAACGAGAGAATCGGCGCGATCTTCACACGAGCGGTAATGTGATTTGAATACGATTTATCCTAGTTTTCCAGGCGCGGGCGAAGATACGCCCGAGCGGCGCGGCGCGATTGGCCGTGGCATGGAGCCATCGACGGAATCATCTGCGGCGAGTGCTGCGGAAACGAAATCGATGAAGGTACGCACTTTGGTCGTCATGTATTTGCGGCTCGTGTAGACGGCGTACACCTGCGGCGCAAACGTCTTGTACTCGGGGAAAAGGCGCGTCAGCGCGCCTGAGGCCAGATCCTGCGCCACGATCCATTCGGGGAAGTAGGCGAGACCAATTCCAGCGCGCACAAGTTGAAGCATCATCGAGCTGTCGTTGGTCTTGAGCACAGCGCTGTTTTTCACCGCGAACACGCCGTCCGGCCCGGAGAACTCGACCGTGTCCACACTGGTATAAGTCGGCAGCACGATCTCATGACATTCGCTGAGTTCACTGGGATGCCGCGGATAACCCCGCCGCTTCAGATAGTCCGGCGAGCCCACCAGCACGAACGGTACTTTGCAGAGCGGTCGCACGATCATCGTAGGGGACGGTTCCGACGTCGCCCGCAACGCCATGTCATAGCCTTCTTCCACCAGATCGACGAAGCGGTTTTCCAGTCGCAGATCGATCAGTACGTCTGGATAACGCGCCCGATACGCAACCAGGATATCGGCGAACTTCGCGGTCGCGAACCAGCCTGGCGCGGTAATCTTGAGCACGCCGCGCGGCTGATCGGTTTGTGACCCGACTGCGGCTTCGGCGGCTTGCAGGATATCCAGGGCTTCCCGGCACTGCTCGTAATAAACCCTACCGGCCTCCGTCAGGCTCAGATGACGCGTGGTCCTGTTCAACAAGCGAACACCCAGCTGCCGTTCGAGATTGGCGACGTGCTTGCTGGTCATCGCCGTGGAAATGTCCAGCCGCTCGGCGGCTTTGACAAAGCTGCCGGCTTCGACAACATCGCGGAATACTCGCAGACTAGTTAATGCGTCCATGACTCGGCGTCCATAGCTCGGCGTCCATAACTCGGCATCCATGACACGAGATCCATGCCACTTTCCTGGCAGGAAACAAAGTGCTCAGTTTAGCGGCGTTTGTCTTCGCGCCGCGCTTGCTCGGGGAGCTTGGGCCATTCGTCGAGTTCATCGTTGAAAAGCGATGCGACCACGCCGCGTAGCCATAGGGTGCGCGGATCGTTGTGAAACTTGCGATGCCAGTGCTGCTTCAGATCGAAGTTCGGCAAGGGCAGCGGCGGTTCGGCCAGCGTGATGCCCGCGTGCTCGGCCACGTACGCGTAGCCGATGGCGTGCGGCACGGTCGCGATCAGGTCAGTGCGCGACAGAATGAACGGCAAGGACATGAAGTGCGGCGTCTCGAGCACGGCGCGGCGGCGGATACGTTTCTTGTCGAGGAAATTCTCGAGGACTTCCTGGCTTCGGCCCTCGGCGCGCACGACCGCGTGGCCGCATTCAACATATTGCTCAAGGGTCAGCGGGCCGCGCGAGTACGGATGATCGCGCCGCATCAGGCAGATGAAGCGATGCGAAAAGAGCCGCTGCTGGAAGAAGTTGTTGCCGGCAAGATCGGGGAAATAACCGATGGCCAGATCGACCTCACCGCTTTCCAGGGCGCGTTCGACCTGATCGTGTTTCAGCGATACAGAGCGCAGGTTAGCCCGCGGTGCGACGCTGGCGAGCGTCTGCAACAGACGCGGCAAGAACACGATTTCACCCACATCCGAAAGCGCGATGGCGAAGGTATCGGTAGTGACGGCGGGATCGAAGTGCTGGGTATCGAGCAATCCACGTTCGATCCGGTTCAGCGCCTCGCGCGCCACGGGCACGAGTGCGAGGGCTCGCGGCGTGGGCTCCATGCCGCGCGATGTCCGCACGAACAACGGATCGTTGAAATACTCGCGCAAGCGGCCAAGCGCGGTGCTGACACGCGGCTGGCTCACGCCAAGCCGCTCGGCTGCGCGGCTCACGTTGCGTGTCTCCTCGATCGCGACCAGATACGGGATCAGGTTCAGATCGAGATCGTGCAGCGCGAGGTCACCGGGTTTCATTGGCATGGTTGAGTTGGCCTCCGCCTAACCACGTCTCGCGACCATCTCGGAGACACGCTGGGCCGCATCCAGCAGCGGGTCGAGAAATGCCTTCACCATCTGTTTCGCGTTCTTGCGCTGCGCGTTGCCGCTGATGTTCAGCGCCGCGATCACGCGTCCCTGCCGGTCGCGGATGGGCGCTGACATCGAAATCAGGCCTTCTTCCAGTTCCTGGTCGACGATCGACCAGCCTTGTTTGCGCACCACCGCCAGCGCAGCTTTCAGCGCGGTTTTATCGGTGAGCGTGCGCGGCGTGCGGGCTTCCAGCGGACTGGCATCGAGCACGGCGTCGAGTTTGTCTTCATCAAGCGCGGCGAGCAGCACGCGTCCGAGCGACGTGCAAAACGCTGGCAAACGGCTGCCGATAGACAGGTTGATCGTGATGATCTTATGCGTGGGCACGCGCAACACGTATACGATTTCCGTGCCGTTCAACACGGCGGCTGAACAACTCTCATGCACCTGGCCCACCAGATCTTCCATCACCGGTTCGGCAAGATTCCAGAATGGCATCGACGTCAGATAGGCAAAACCAAGGTCGAGGATTTTCGCGGTCAGCGTGAAATACCGCCCGTCGGCGTCGACGTAACCGAGCGCCTGAAGCGTCAGCAGAATGCGCCGTGCGCCGGCGCGTGTCAGCCCGGACGCCGCGGCGACCTCCGACAAGGTCTGCGCCGGACGCGTAGCATTGAAGGATCTAATCACCGATAAACCGCGCGCGAACGATTGCACATAAGCATCGCCGGGGCGCGACGGAGATTCCGGATCAGGGTGATCGGCTTCAGCAGGGGACGTGATCATCGTTGTCTGGTCCTTTTGGTCCTATCCGTCACGCAAATTGCGAATGCATTGGTACAAACCCGAGGTTCATTGACAGCGCAACGAATGCGGGAATACCATACGTTTGTTCGCTAAACGAATCGATGTTCGCACAGCGAACTTAAAAATGCAAGCACTGCCGGTTGGAATCAAGTCACCCGGCGCGCTTTGATTCAGTTGCAATGCGGCTTTGGTGCATTCGGCATTCGGCATTCGGCATTCGTCAAAGGAAGAGACGGCATGATCAACAAGATTTTCGACTCGCTGAGTTCAGCGGTGAAGGACGTTCAGGACGGCGCGACCGTGATGATCGGCGGGTTCGGTACGGCGGGCATGCCGTCGGAACTGATTGACGCGCTGATCGAGCAGGGCGCGCGCGAACTGACGATCGTGAACAACAATGCGGGCAATGGCGAGACCGGCCTCGCAGCGCTGTTAAAAGCGAAACGCGTGCGCAAGATCATCTGCTCGTTTCCGCGCCAGAGCGATTCGCAAGTGTTCGACGGTTTGTATCGCGCGGGCGAGCTTGAACTCGAACTCGTGCCGCAAGGCAATCTTGCTGAGCGCATTCGCGCAGCGGGCGCGGGTATCGGCGGGTTTTTCACGCCCACGGCCTACGGCACGAAGCTGGCTGAAGGCAAGGAAACGCGTTTTATCGATGGCCGGCATTACGTGCTCGAAGCGCCGCTGCACGCCGATTTCGCGCTGATCAAGGCGTTCAAGGGCGACCGCTGGGGCAATCTCGTGTATCGCAAGACGGCGCGTAACTTCGGGCCGATCATGGCGATGGCCGCAAAGACGGCCATCGTGCAGGTCTCGCAAGTCGTGCCGCTCGGCGGGCTGGATCCGGAAGACATCGTGACGCCGGGCATCTTCGTGCAGCGTGTGATCGAGGTGCCGCAAGCGGTGCACGCGGCAGAGTTGGCAGCGGCGAAAGCTGCTTGAGCAAGAGCCGCTGCAATGCAAGCAGCGCATGGGGTGATGCTTAGGCCAGCTTCTCAGGCAAGCCTCTTAGCCCAGCCGCAACAACGAATGCATCAAGCAAGGACATCGACATGAAAAAACTGACTCGTGACGAAATGGCGCAACGCGTCGCCCGGGACATTCAGGAAGGCGCGTACGTGAACCTGGGCATCGGCGTACCGACGCTCGTCGCGAACCATCTCGCGGCGGATCGCGAAATCTTCCTGCATAGCGAAAACGGTCTGCTCGGCATGGGTCCGGCGCCGGAGAAGGGCGCGGAAGATGACGAACTGATCAACGCCGGCAAACAACACGTGACGCTGCTCACCGGCGGCGCGTATTTCCACCACGCCGATTCGTTCGCGATGATGCGCGGCGGCCACCTGGACATCTGCGTGCTCGGCGCGTTCCAGGTGTCGGTCAAGGGCGACCTTGCCAACTGGCACACGGGCGGCGACGCCATTCCGGCAGTGGGCGGCGCGATGGACCTGGCGATCGGCGCGAAGAAGACCTTCGTGATGATGGAGCACCTGACCAAGTCGGGCGAGAGCAAGATCGTTCCCGAGTGCACCTACCCGGTCACCGGCCTCGGTTGCGTGAGCCGGATCTACACCGACCTGGCGGTGCTCGAGATCACGCCCGAAGGCGTGAAGGTGATCGATTGCGTCGAAGGCCTGTCGTTCGAAGAATTGCAGCGCCTGA
>NZ_JAQGMM010000553.1 GCF_028292365.1 Caballeronia sp. | reverse complement strand
TTCTGCTCGGAGTATTTTTCCGAATGCCGGTTTGGCGGCGCGGATGCTGGTTCTACGGCGGCGAACGTCAATTTAATCCAGCCTCGCGAGAAGCGCAAAGCATTTAACACGATGAAGCGCGGACTCGACCGTACTTGTCGTTATTGTCATACCACCTTAGGGCTCGCCCTTAGGGCCTGCCCGTGATCCAACGGCACGGGCGATCATGTACCATCGGCGAAAATTGCAACAGGGCGTTGACAATGAATACAACAGCAGACGTTTCAACGTATTAGCACAAGCCTGTTTCATCGCCGCGACTGAATAAAAGTCTTAACGCGTAGAACGGGAGGGGTTTTAACCATCGTTAATTGTTTAGTGAATGACTGAATGCGAGGGTTTTCCCTTTCCCTTTCCCTTTCTCTTTTCCGCTGTCGTTTATAAAATCCGCTGCTTTCAACGTTTTGCGGTTTTGCGTCAACGCAGGTCCCGCTCCATCGAACCCGACAATGACCCAAACTCCCGGCCAAGAACCTCCCGCTCAGGACCCCCCGAAGAAATCCCGCACCCGGCGCATGGCGCCGACCATGGCGCGGTTCGTCGCCATCTCGTGGCGCGACCTAGCAATATCGTTCGGACCGATCCTGCTGATCAGCGCCGCCGCGATCTATCTCGCCGTGCGGCTGATCCAGCCCGCGCCGCCGAATACGCTGACGATGTCGGCGGGGACCAAGGGCAGTTCGTTCTGGAACGACGCGCAGCAGTACAAACGGATCCTGGCGCGCAACGGCGTCACGCTGAACGTGCTGGAGTCGCAAGGTTCGCTCGATAACCTGCAAAAACTCGAAGACCCGAAGCAGAACGTCGATGTCGGCTTCGTGCAGGGCGGCATGTCGGCGCCCGGCGCGCCGGACAAACACGAGGATCTGGTTTCGCTCGGCAGCGTCGCGTATGTGCCGCTGGCGGTGTTTTATCGTGGGCCGGTGCTGACGCGGCTTTCAGAATTGAAGGGGAAGCGGCTCGCCATCAGCACCGAAGGCAGCGGCACGCGCGCGCTCGCGCTGGCGGTGCTGAAGGCGAATGGCATCGAGCCGGGCGGAGACACCGAATTGCTGCCGTTGAGCGGGGACGCGGCGGCCAGCGCGCTGATGGACGGGAGTATCGACGCTGCATTTCTCACCGGCGATTCCGCGCAACCGCCGACCATGGGCAAGCTGTTTCGCACGCCCGGCATGCATTTCTTCGATTTCACCCAGGCCGACGCCTACGCGCGGCGCTTTCCGTACCTGAAGGTGATCGTCCTGCCGATGGGCGCCCTCGATCTGGCGAAGAACGTGCCGCCGCATCCCATCCACCTGATTGCGCCGACCGCCGAGCTGATCGCCCGCGACGGTCTGCATCCGGCGCTGTCCGACCTGCTGATCGAAGCCGCGAAAGAGGTGCACGGGCGCGCCAACCTGTTGCAGGCGGCCAACGAATTCCCCGCGCCGCTTCAGCACGAATTTCATATCAGCGACGACGCCGAGCGTTACTACAAGTCGGGTAAAAGTTTCCTGTACCGGACACTGCCGTTCTGGATTGCGAGCCTGGCCGATCGCGTGATCGTGCTGCTGGTGCCGATCATCGTGGTGCTGATTCCGGGGTTGCGACTCGTGCCGGGTCTGTACAGATGGCGAGTTAAATCGCGGATCTACAAGATTTACGGTGCGCTGATCGGCATTGAACGCGAGGCCATGAGCGACCCCGAACCGGCCCAGCGCGAGGCGCTGATCGAGCGGGTGGACGGCATCGAGAACACGGTCAACCAGATGAAGATGCCGCTCGCCTACGCCGACCAGTTCTACGTGCTGCGCGAGCATATTGGCTTTGTGCGGCAGCGGCTGACCATCGCGCAGGCGGCCGCACTCGACGCGCAGGCAGACAGCGTTCAGCACACCACGTAATATCGAAAGAAGAAACAACGGTAGCCGGTGTGACGGCCACCGCGACGAGCCACGCACCAGGGAGATTCATATGAGCGCCTCGCCTTCCATCGATCCGCGCCAGCCGTACTTTTTTTTCGATTTCAACTCTCCCTTTTCGTATCTGCTGCTCGAACAGCATGAAAAGTGGCCGAACATACCGTTCGAGATCCTGCCGATCGACTACCTGAAGCTCCTCAAGCACTGGGGCCAGCCGATGCCGGGCCTGATTCCGTCGAAGCGCGTATTTATGTATCGATACGCGCTCTTTCGCGCCGAACAGCTCGGTATTCCGTTCAAAATGCCGCCGTCGCATCCCTTCGATTCCAGCAAGGCGCTGCGTTTGGCGGTGGCGGCGGGCGGCGAGATTGGCTGTATCCGCGAGATTTTCCGGTTCATCTGGAAGGAAGGCCGCGATCCGTCAACCGAGCAGGGTTTCGACGATCTCTGTCACCACGTGGGCCTGCCCGATGGCGCGAAAATGATCGAGCTTGAGGACGTCACGGCGAAATTGCGGGCAAATGTCGAGCGAGCGGTCGAACTCGGCGTCTTCGGCGTGCCGACGTTCGTGGTGAACCAGCAATTGTTCTGGGGCGAAGACACGCTTCCCATGGTGCTCTACGTCGCCCGTTCGCCAAACTGGCTGGAGGGCGCGGAAGTGCAGCGGATCAGCAACTTGCCGCGGACCGCGCCGGCCGTATAAGCGGCACGCAGTGACGTTCGGCAAGATCGCCCGCGCTGTTCGGCCGGCGGGCCCTATCCCACGCATAGCATGCACGCTATGGCGTGAGCGCTCGGCCGGGCTTAATGTGGCGCATTCCGTAGCGCATTCTCGACCGGGCGTGCACAGCGCCTGATCGTCCCGCCACGCATTGCTACGCAACACCCAGCCAAGGGTCCACCCGAAGACCGCGCTCTCTCTATGACCAATCCCATCGATCCCGCCGACTACGCCAGCTCCGCCCCTGATTCCCTCGACATCTGGCTGATCCGCGTGCTGCAAACGCTGCTGACCGAGCGCAGCGTCACGCAGGCCGCGCTGCGCCTGGGGCAGACGCAACCCGCCATCAGCACGGCGCTGCGGCGGCTGCGCGAGCTGCTGCACGACCCTATTCTCGTGCGCGGCAAGCAGGGCATGGTGCCGACCGAGTATGGCGCGTCGCTGCTGCCGGCGGTGCAGCGCACGTTGCGCGAGGTCGAGTTTGTCGCCACGCCGCATGGCGCTTTCGATCCCGTCACGTCACGGCGCACGTTCCGGGTCGCCGCTCCTGATTACCTGAACGACTTTTTCATGCCGACACTGATTCGCGCGTTTCGCGTGGCGGCGCCCAACGCGCGGCTGGAGATCGAATCACTGACGCCGACGCTCGACCACGAACGCGCACTTGATGAAGGCGATCTCGATCTGGTTATCGGCAACTGGGAAAATCCCGAGCCGCGTTTTGCGCGCCGCGATCTTTTCACCGACAGCTTCGTGTGTCTCATGCGCCGCGGCCATCCGCTCGCACGCGAACCGCTGACGACGGCCCGCTATGCCCACGCCGCGCATCTCGCGCCCACCACGTATAGCGGCGCGAAGCGTCATCCTATCGATATAGGCCTTGCAGGCGCGGGCATCCGGCGACGCATTGTCACGACCATTCCGTACTTCGGGCTCGTGCCGCAAGTGCTGCTGCAATCCGACCTGATCTTCACCGCCACGCGACGCTTCGCGCTGCATTACGCGGCGCTGCTGCCGCTGGTGGTCATGGAATCGCCGATCGAGTTTCCGCCTATAGCAAGTTATCTGATGTCCTTGCCCGAAGTCAGCCGTCCCACCGATCTCGCCTGGTTGCAGGCGCTGACGGCCGATGTCTCCATGGAGTTGACCGGGCAGCCCGCAGGCGAAGAAAACCGGTAAAATTTTCTCGTTCCACAGCTCGTTGTGGGCTCGGTGCAAATTCTTCTCCCGCAATGCAAAATCCCGCAAACCCTTCTCCGACAAGCCTTTCCGCTATTCTGCGGGTCCTGAAAAAGCGTCCGGCGAATAACGGCCGCGCCCAACCTATGGGAGAATCACGCTTCTTCAGCGATATCAACCCCGCACTTACCCCAATGTCCACCGAAGCTCCGCTGTCCCGCCGCGCCGATCTAGCCATTACCGGGCGGATCATCTCGGTCGTTACGTTCACGTTCATTTGTTACCTGACCATCGGCATACCGCTCGCGGTGCTGCCGGGTTTCGTGCATACGGATCTAGGCTATGGCTCGGTCATGGCTGGCGTGGCAATCAGCGTCCAGTACTTCGCAACGCTCGCCTCGCGGCCGCTCGCCGGGCGCACGGCGGACACCATCGGGCCGAAGCAGACCGTGCTGTACGGACTGACCGCCTGCGCGATCAGCGGCGTGCTGCTGCTCAGCGCGGCGCTCGCGTCGCAATGGCACGCGGTAAGCCTGGGGTTGTTGATCATCGGCCGTCTTGTGCTTGGCTTTGGCGAAAGCTGGGTCGGAACCGGTGCGATCACGTGGGGAATTGGACGCGTTGGAACCGGCAGTAGCGGACGCGTGATCTCGTGGAACGGCATTGCCACGTATGGCGCGCTGGCTATCGGCGCTCCGCTTGGCGTGGCGATGGAACGCTCGATCGGCTTTGCGTCGCTGGGCGCGTTCGTGATCGCGCTGGGCGGCCTTGGATATTGGCTTGCCACGCGTATGGACGCGGTTCCGATCGTGCATGGCGAGCGCATGTCGTATCGCAGCGTGTTCTTTCGCGTGCTGCCGCATGGCATGGGCCTCGCGCTCGGATCGGCGGGATTTGGATCAATCGCCACGTTCATCACGCTGTTTTATGCGGCGCATAACTGGCCTGACGCAGCGCTTTCGCTGACCGTGTTCGGCACGATGTTCGTCGGTTCGCGGCTTTTGTTTGCCAACACCATCAAGGTCTTCGGCGGCTTTCGCGTGGCTATTGTGTCGTTTGCGTTCGAATGCGTCGGCTTGCTGATGCTCTGGCTTGCCGCCGATCCCGCCTTCGCACTCGCGGGCGCCGCGCTGACCGGCTTTGGCTTCGCGCTGATCTTCCCGGCGCTCGGCGTGGAAGCAGTCGGACTTGTGCCGCCGGCCAGCCGTGGCGCGGCGTTGTCGGCGTATTCGGTGTTTTTAGATCTGTCGCTGGGCGTGACAGGGCCGCTGGCCGGGTATATCGCAGGCGAGTTCGGATTCAGCTCGGTGTATCTGTTCGCTGCGGTTGCGTCGGCGGCGGGCGTGGCGTTGACCGTCGCGATGTATATACGAACGGGGCGCGGCGTGGGCGGAGCAGCGACCGCCTAAGAAACCGGGTTGCCCAACCGATGACAAACGTCCGCTTCCGCGGACGTTTTGTTTGGCGGGCTCGAACGGATGAGGGAGGACCCGAAGACGGCGGTCAACATTCCCCATGCCATAATTTCTGGCCGCTATGCTTCGATAGCAATCGCCCCGTTTCATGAGCCCGTCGACCATGTCCAACCTGCTTTCCCGCCATTTCCTCAGCATGGCCTATAACAACGCGTGGTCGAATCATCGCTTGTTGAAGGCTTGCGCTTTGTTGAGCCAGGCGGATTTCGTCGCGCATCGAACAAGCTTTTTCCCGTCGATCAAGGCAACGCTCAACCACAATCTGACCGTCGACTGGTTTTACATCGATGCGCTCGAACGCGAGCAACGCAACGAGCCGCCCCATCCGCAGATCATGTCTTTCTTCGAGCCGGAAGAACCCTTCGATACCTGCGCCGACCTGCAGCGTGAGCAACGGCAGGCGGACCTTAGGCTCATCGACTACTGCGCCCATCTCACCGATAACACCCTCGAACGCCAGGTCACCCTCCTGCGTCCGCGCGCAAAACAGCAGGAAACGCGTGCCCGGTTGCTCGGACATGTGTTCCAGCATCAGATCCATCATCGTGGGCAAGTGCATGCGATGCTTGCCGGAACGCCGGTCGAACCGCCACAACTCGACGAATTTTTCTGCAATATCGATACCGAACTTCGCGCCGCCGACCTCGCCGAAATGGGCCTGAGCGAAGCGGCTGTCTGGGGATAAACGAAGCAATCGGCACTTTCCCCCGATCCGTGCCGCTTCTCATTCAATCCCCGTCGCCGCGCCGCTTGTCTTAGAATCGGCCCTTGGTCCCAACTTCTGCGCACTATGAACACGACATCGGAGGACCGCTGGCGCGACTTGCGCCCGGACCCGGACAGTGACACCCCGCTTTATCTCCAGCTCGCCCGCAAGCTCGGCAACGCAATTCACGACAATCGCTGGAATGCGGGCGAAGCGCTGCCCTCGGAACGCGTGTTGTCGGAGGCGCTCGGGGTATCGCGGATCACGTCGCGTAAAGCGATCGCGCTGCTGGTCGAGCAAGGGCTGATCCGACGCACGCAAGGCGCCGGTTCGTTCATCACGCCACGCTATGAAGATCCGCTGTCGCGGCTCTCGAGCTTCAGCGAAATGCTGCGTCGACGCGGTTTTACCCCCGGTTCGAAGTGGCTCTCCCGCGTGATCGAGCCTGCGAATCGCGATGAAGTGATCCAGCTCGGGTTATCGCCGGCGGCTGCCGTGACACGCTTGCGCCGCTTGCGCACGGCCGACGGCATTGTGATGGCGGTCGAGAACTCCACCTTTCCTGCAGCGCTGATCCCGGACCCGCAGGCCGTTGGCGATTCGCTTTATAGCTTCCTGGAACAGCGCAACCTGTCGATCGTGCGAGCCCTGCAGCATTTCCGCGCGGTCAACGCGAGCGATGAGATCGCCGAGCAAATGGGCATTGCACCGCACGACGCGCTGCTGCTGATCACGCGCGTGGGTTATACGGCGGACCAGCGCCCGATCGAACTCACGGATACTTATTGCCGCAACGACTACTACGATTTCGTCGCGGAACTGCGCAAGTAGCCAGTCTTCACCACCAACGCGGCTGGTCAGACCCGATGGGCACCGGTGGCGAGTTCCAGTAAGGCGGCGTCAGCGACATGCGTTCAGGCGGCTGCGTGCACGTCAGCGATCCGAACGGTGAAGCGATGGTTTGCAGCATGTCGCGGACATCGTCGAGTTGAGGATCGGGCACGGTCTGACCGTCTTCGACCAGTCCCATCGATTGCAACCAGCGCCCGGTGCGCGCCAGCGACACGCGCACATGCCAGCTTCCGCCTTGTGTGGCGCGCCGTTGCAACGCGATCATCGCGCCGAATGCCGCGAGATACCCCGTGGCGTGGTCCAGCGCCTGACACGGTAGGTGCCGAGGTTGCGTTTGACCCGCCGCCTGCGCTTCTGTCCACGCGATGCCGCTCGCCGATTGCACGAGGCTGTCGAAGCCACGCCGTTGCGACCACGGGCCTGTGTGCCCATAAGCCGATATCGTCACGTACACGATGCCCGGACGCTGTCGCGCGGCTTCTTCGGGTCCGAATCCGAGCGCCGCCAGCGCGCCGGGTCGATAACCTTGCAGGAACACATCGGCATCTTTCAATAACGCGCGCAGCGATTCGCGGCCGCTTTCTTCGCGAAGGTCGAGCGTTGCCGAACGCTTGCCGCGGCCGTTGTCGATCACTAACGGCGGAATGTTCGGCAGATGCGGACCGTTGATGAGCAGGACATCGGCACCATGCTCGGCGAGCGTGCGCCCGGCCACCGGACCCGCGATGATGCGGCTCAGATCCAGCACACGGACGCCTGACAAAGGCCGTTGCGGCTCGTCGCGGCCTATTGCTTCCAACGGTGCATCGTCGAGTTTGATTATTTCCAGCAGCGGTATTTCCGCGATTGCCTGAGCCTGCGGCAAGCTCGCCCATTCTTCCGGCGTGCGGATCAGCGCGGCGCACAGACCGGCATCGGCGAGCGCCTCGTCCAGGCTTGCGCCGTCCCAATGACGGATGGCCTGCGTGACGCCAGCGTGGTCATTCGCGCAACCCAGCAGCTTCACCACCCCGTCCCGATGATGCTTGAAGTTCGTATGAAGCTGGATCCAGCGGCCGTCACGCGTCTCGTAGAAGCCCATCAGCGGATCGCGCAACTCCGGCGGGTTATCAGCGCCAATGCGCAAATAGCGCTCGCTGCGAAACGCGATGGCCGCACGCCGGGTGTAGATGTGCACGTCTTGCTGCCGCCCCGTGCGATGCCCGTAACATTCGGCCGCCGCTAACGCCGACGCGCCCACGCTCGCCGCCGCCAACGCGCTCACCCGATACGCCGACGGCAGTAGCAGTTCATCGCCGCTGACCGTGAGGTGGTTCAGCGCCTTAGGGTCTGCTTGCGCCAGACGCCAGAGTTCTTCGACAGCTTTCATCGTCATGCTCCCTTTCAATGCTGTATGCGTGGCCTTCGGGGTCCGCGCTTCGACCCTCGCTTGATATGGACCGCCGATGCTCCGATCGGTTTCAAGCGTAGACCAATCGGCCCGTCGATTGCTATGAAGATCGGCACGCTATCCCTGCGCACATCCACGTAAAATCACGGCACTCCCTCCGCCGGCTTCCTTCATGCCCGACACAATCCGCTCGAACGTTACGCCCACACCCTCTCCCCAATCGCTCACCGTCATGTTGTGGCTGGTCGCCACGGGTTTCTTCATGCAGACCCTCGACTCGACCATCGTCAATACGGCCCTGCCGGCCATGGCCCGTAGCCTCGGTGAGGCGCCGCTACGCATGCAAGGCGTGGTCATTGCGTATTCGTTGACCATGGCGACCGTCATTCCGTTTTCCGGCTGGCTGGCCGACAAGCTCGGCACGCGGCACGTGTTCTTCAGCGCGATCCTGATCTTCACCATCGGCTCATTGCTTTGCGCGAATGCTCACTCGCTCATGCAACTGGTGATTTATCGCGTGGTGCAGGGGGTGGGCGGCGCGATGCTGCTGCCCGTCGGGCGCCTCGCATTGCTACGCGTGGTGCCGGCCGAACGGTATCTCAGCGCGATGTCGTTTGTTGCCATTCCGGGGCTGATCGGGCCGCTCATAGGACCAACGCTCGGCGGCTGGATCGTGCAGATTGCCTCGTGGCACTGGATCTTTTTGATCAACGTGCCGGTGGGCGTGATCGGCTGTATTGCCACTCGGCTCTTCATGACCGATAGCCGCAACCCGGCCACGGCTCCGTTCGATCTCGCCGGTTATCTGATGCTCGCGGTCGGCATGGTCGCGCTGACCATTTCACTCGATGGCCTCGCCGATCTCGGCCTTCAACACGCCATCGTGCTCGTGTTGCTTGTGCTGAGCCTGGCGTGTTTTGTCGCTTACGGACTGCACGCCGTGCGCGTTCCGCAACCAATCTTCTCGCTCGATCTTTTCAAGATCCATACGTTCAGCGTCGGCTTGCTCGGCAACTTGTTCGCGCGCATAGGCAGCGGCGCGATGCCGTATCTGCTGCCATTGCTGCTGCAGATCAGTCTCGGTTATTCCGCGTTTCAAGCCGGTCTCATGATGCTGCCCGTGGCCGCTGCCGGGATGCTGTCGAAGCGCATTGTGACGAGCCTGATCATGAAGCGCGGGTATCGGCAGGTACTGATGGTCAACACGGTGCTCGTCGGCCTCACGATGGCAAGTTTCTCCCTCACCAGCGCCGATCAGCCTCTTTGGCTGCGGCTCGTGCAACTGGCGTTTTTCGGCGGCGTCAACTCCATCCAGTTCACCGCGATGAACACGCTCACGCTGAAAGACCTCGGGACCGGCGGCGCCAGCAGCGGCAACAGTTTGTTCTCGCTCGTGCAGATGCTCTCGATGAGTCTCGGCGTCACCATCGCCGGCGCGGTGCTCGCGACCTTCACTGGGATTCTGCCCAAGGTCACCGCGACGAATTCGCTGCCCGCCTTTCACGCGACCTTCCTCTGCGTCGGCATTATTACGGCTGCCTCAGCGTGGATCTTTGCTCAGCTCGGGCCGGAGATTCGTGCCATCAAGACCACGAAAACTGATCCGTCGGAAGCGCATTAAAACGCTGGAGTTGTGACTTGGCTTTGCGCTCGTCACGCATCGCTCGGGGTGCGTCGCATTCTGTCGCGCCATCTCGACTCATCGCGGCGTGCGTGCCGCACTATGAGAGTGCACGCGGCCCTCGCCCCTTCGCTGCGATAAAAACCGCCGCCGGGCCCTAGCCCCAGCCGGGGCCGGTTTCGGCGGGAATATCTCAATTTTCAGGCAAATGCGCATATTTCTTGCTCTTCAGGGAGCGGCCCTATCCTGTAAACTAGTACTTTCCCGATGTTTACTCCCACTCGAGCCGCGTTCGAACGCCTGCCAAAACCACCATGAGCATGGTTGATCTCGACCCTCCCCGCT
>NZ_JAQGMM010000507.1 GCF_028292365.1 Caballeronia sp. | reverse complement strand
CCCTATCAAAGAGCCGAGCGATGAAACTCTTTTATTCGTCCGCGCCCGCGCCCGTCGCTGCGCGCAGCGCCCTGGCTGCCGCCGTGGCGGCGTTCGCGCTGGCAGGTTGCGCGAACTACGCCGGCATCAAAAGCGACAAGCAAATCGCGCAGCCGCAAAGCGATGCGCTGCAAGCCGCGCAAAGCCTGCCGTCGCAAGGAGGACAGTGGCCCTCGCTCGACTGGGCAAAGCAGTTCGGTGATCCGCAATTGCCGCAATTGATCGACGAAGCGCTGGCTGGCAGTCCGTCGATTGCGCAGGCGCAGGCGCGCATCGCGAAGGCGTCGTCCTATATCGAGTCGTCGCGCTCCGCGCTTTATCCCAAGGTGAACGGCTCGTATTCATGGTCGCGCGAACTGTACTCCGCCAACGCGCTCTACCCGCCTCCGTTCGGCGGCTCGTGGTATAGCGAAAACAATGCACTCGTGAGCGCGTCGTGGGACCTCGATCTGTGGGGCAAGAATCGCGCACGGCTGGATCAGGCGGTCTCGCAGCAGAAGGCCGCCGAGGCCGACATGCAGCAGGCGCGCGTCACGCTGGCGGCGTCCGTTGCGCAAACCTATAACCAGCTCGCGCTGCTCTACGCACTGCGCGAAGTGGCCCAACGGGAGATCGCGAACCGGACGGACATCGGGCGGATCACGAACGGCCGTGTGCTGGCAGGGCTCGACACGAACGTGGAAAGCCGCACCGCTGAAGGCAATATCGCGACGAGCCAGACGAACCTGTCCGAACTCGACGGCCAGATCACGACCACGCGTTATCAGTTGGGCGCGTTGCTCGGTCAAGGCCCGGATCGTGGCTTGAAGATCGCCACACCGGTACTCAATACGAAGATCGAGGTCACGCTGCCGGACAACGTGCCCGCCGATCTGATTTCGCGCCGTCCGGATATTGTCGCGGCCCGCTGGCAAGTGGAAGCAGCGACATCGGACATCAAGGAAGCGAAGGCCGAGTTTTTCCCCGACATCAATTTGTCGGCGGCGGCAGGTTTCGATGCGTTCGGGTGGGGCCGCTTTCTCAACTTCACCAGCCGTCAGTTCAGCGCGGGGCCGGCCATCCATTTGCCGATCTTCGATGCCGGCGCATTGCGCTCGCAGTTGAAAGGCCGTTACGCGGACTTTGACCTGGACGTAGCCAACTACAACCAGGCCCTGATCAACGCGCTCAGCGAAGTCGCCACGCAAATCTCGTCGATCCGTTCGGTGGATCAGCAGACCAGCGACGCCGCGCGAGCCCTCGATGCCTCAACGCATGCGTACCAGCTTGCCGTGATTCGCTACAAAGCGGGTTTATCGCAGCAACTGCAAGTGCTCACCGCCGATCAGAACCGGCTCGCGAACGAGCAGACCGTGACGAATCTGCGCATGAAGCGCCGTGACCTGCAAGTGGGTCTCATCAAGGCGCTGGGTGGCGGATTCGACGCCGCGGATACGAACCTGGCCATCGACGGCGTGTTGAAGGACGCGTCGAAGAGCGCACCGTCGCAGACCGCGTCGACTGCGTCAAAGACAGCCAACTGAATCGACTAGCAGCAACCCAAGACAGAGAATACGGAGCCATTCATGAGCGACCCTCAACAAAACGCCGCAGCCGCAGCCGCGCCGGCGCCCAAAACCAGCAACACCAAGCGCCGGGTGTTGATGAGCCTGATCGTACTGGTCGTGATCATCGCGGCGATTGCTTACGGGCTGTACTACTTCCTGATCGCGCGTTTCCACGAAAGCACGGATGACGCCTACGTGAACGGCAATATCGTGCAGATCACGCCGCAAGTGGTCGGCACAGTGATCTCGGTGAACGCCGACGACACGCAAACCGTGAAGATGGGCGACCCGCTCGTTGTGCTCGATCCCGCCGATTCCAAGGTCGCGCTCGATCAAGCCGAAGCGAATCTCGCGCAGACGGTGCGCCAGGTGCGCACGCTGTTCGTCAACGACAACCAGTACGCGGCGCAAGTCGCGCTGCGTCAGTCAGATCTCTCGCGCGCTCAGGACGACTTGCGCCGCCGCATGACGATTGCGCAGACGGGTGCGGTCTCGGGCGAAGAAATCTCGCACGCCAAGGACGCTGTCCGTGGCGCGCAAGCATCGCTCAACGCGGCGCAACAGGAATTGCAGTCGAACCGCTCGTTGACCTCGAACACGACCATCGCCAGCCATCCGAACGTGCTCGCCGCTGCCGCGAAGGTCCGTGATTCGTACATCAACTTTGCCCGCAACACCATGCCGGCGCCGGTGACGGGTTATGTCGCCAAGCGTTCGGTGCAGGTCGGCCAGCGCGTCTCGCCGGGCAATCCGCTGATGGCGATCGTGCCGCTGAACGGCGTATGGGTCGATGCCAACTTCAAGGAAGTGCAGCTCACGCATATGCGCATTGGCCAGCCGGTTGAACTCACCGCCGACGTGTACGGCTCCGGCGTGGTGTTCCACGGCAAGGTGATCGGCTTCTCGGCTGGCACGGGCTCGGCGTTCTCGCTGCTGCCGGCGCAAAACGCCACCGGCAACTGGATCAAGGTGGTGCAGCGTCTGCCGGTGCGGATCGGGCTCGACCCGCAGGAACTTGAGAAGCATCCGCTGCGTATCGGTTTATCGATGAACGTGGACGTGACGATCAAGGACGAGAACGGCGGCCAGCTCGGCGCCGCGCCGAACACCGTGTACCAGACCGACGTGTTCGCCAAGTACGGCGATCAGGCCGACGCTGAGATCGCCCGCATTATCGAAGCGAACGAAGGCACGTCGGGTCCGGGTACGGGCGGTTCGCAGAAGACGTCGAAGGAAAATGTTCAGCCGGCGACGAAGCAAGACCTCGCCAAGCTGATGTAAGCGCCAAGTTTTCCCGGAACCGTCATATGTCTCAACCCAACGCCGTTCATCCGCCGCTAGAGGGCGCGAAACTCGTGATCGGTACGATCGCGGTCTCGCTCGCGGTGTTCATGAACGTGCTCGATACGTCGATTGCGAACGTGTCCATTCCGTCGATCTCCGGTGACCTCGGGGTATCGTCGGATCAGGGCACGTGGGTGATCACGTCGTTCGCGGTCGCCAATGCAATCTCGGTGCCGCTGACCGGCTGGCTGACGCAGCGCTTCGGACAGGTGCGCCTGTTCATGACGTCGATCGTGCTGTTCGTGATTGCTTCATGGCTGTGTGGGCTCGCGCCGACCCTGCCCTTTTTGCTCGCCGCGCGCGTGTTGCAAGGCGCGGTCGCCGGCCCGATGATCCCGCTCTCGCAGACCCTGCTACTCGCGAGTTATCCGAGAGCGAAAGCGCCCATGGCGCTCTCCATGTGGTCGATGACCACGCTGATCGCGCCGGTTGCCGGGCCAATCCTCGGCGGGTGGATCTCGGACAACATCTCTTGGCCGTGGATTTTCTACGTCAACATTCCGGTGGGTTTCGTCGCGGCCATTGCCACGTTCATGATCTTCCGCGACCGGGATTCGGTCATCCGCAAGGCGCCGATTGATACCGTGGGTCTCAGTCTGCTCGTGTTGTGGGTCGGCTCGCTGCAGATCATGCTCGACAAGGGCAAGGATCTCGACTGGTTCAACTCGACCACCATCGTGGTGTTGACGCTGATTGCCGTGATCTCGCTGGCATTCTTTATTGTGTGGGAGCTGACGGCGGAACATCCGGTCGTCGACTTGTCACTCTTCAAGCTGCGCAACTTCACGGGTGGGACCATCGCGCTCGCGATTGGTTATGGGCTGTACTTCGGTAATCTCGTGCTGCTGCCGCTCTGGTTGCAGACCGACATCGGCTACACGGCGACCAACGCAGGCCTCGTACTAGCGCCAGTCGGACTGTTTGCGGTCTTGCTCTCGCCCGTGGTCGGCAAGTTCCTGCCGCGCATCGACCCACGCAAGATTGCAACCGTTGCGTTCCTCGTCTTCGCGCTCGTGTTCTGGATGCGCTCGCGCTATACCACCGGTGTCGATACTTTCTCGTTGATGCTGCCCACCGTGATCCAGGGCATCGGCATGGCTGGATTCTTCATCCCGCTTGTGTCCATCACGCTGTCGGGATTGCCGGGAAGCCGAATTCCAGCGGCATCGGGCTTGTCGAACTTCGTACGGATCATGTGCGGCGGCATTGGCACATCGATTTTTTCGACGGCTTGGGATCATCGATCCAACGTTCATCACGCGCAACTCATGGAGCAGGCGAACGCGTATAACCCGAACTTCACTGCATCCATGCAGCAGTTCGGTGCGGCGGGCTTCAACCAGTCGCAGGGTTATGGGCTCTTCAACAGCATGGCCACACAGCAGGCCGCGCAGTTGGGCGTGAACGACCTGTTCTATATATCGGCGGGGATATTCGTCGCGCTGATCGCGCTGATCTGGATCACGAAACCGGAGCGATCCGGCGGCGGAGATTCCGCAGCCGCGGCTTCGGCGGCGCATTGAAGTTCAGTTGATATGCGACAAAAAAACGCCACGAAATTTCGTGGCGTTTTTTTGCATTGCATTGGCCGATTTCTAAGCCGCCGATACCACCAGCCGCTCCGGCGCCAACACGCCCTCACCCGCTCGCGCTACGCCGAGCAAACGCTGGTCATCGAGCGCATAGACACGCACGCGGTCCGCAGTCGCGGGGGCATCCGCAATGTCCGATAACTTCAGCCGCTGCCCTTGCGCGAAACGACGCGTGGCATCGGCGTCGAGATGAACAGCCGGGAACGTCGACAACAACGCGTCCACCGGCTGCAGCCAGCTATCCCGCTCGTCGGGCGCGGCTTCTGCAAGCGTGTCGAGCGTGACCGCGTGTTCGAGTGTCAACACGCCTACGCCGGTGCGGCGCAGCGCAACCAGATGCGCACCACATCCCACCTTCTCGCCGATATCTTCGGCAAGCGTCCGCACGTAAGTGCCTTTGCTGCATGTCACGCGAAACGTCACATCCGGCAACGCACACGCGATCAGATCAAGCGCATGAATGGTCACGTTGCGTGCTTCGCGCTCGACCGTCTGCCCCGCCCGCGCGTACTCGTACAACGGCTTGCCGTCGCGTTTCAGCGCGGAATACATAGGCGGGACTTGCGCGATCTCGCCACGAAAATGCGCCATGGCAGCGTGAATAGCGGCTTCGTCACAGGTCACGTCACGCGTTTGCAAAGCTTCGCCTTCTGCGTCGCCGGTCGTTGTGCGCACGCCGAGACGCATCGTTGCTTCATACGTCTTATCTGCCTCGAGCAGATCCTGCGAAAACTTGGTCGCTTCGCCGAAACACAGTAGCAGCAGACCCGTCGCGAGCGGATCGAGCGTGCCGGTGTGCCCAGCCTTCTTCGCGAGATAGATTTTCTTGGCGCGAATCAGCGCGTCGTTACTCGACAGTCCGAGCGGCTTGTCGAGTAACAACACGCCATCCAGGACACGACGCGGGATCTTCGGGCGGGTAGAACCGTTCATCGATCAGGCGCCCTTCTCGTCGTGTGGTTTGTTTTCTTCTTCGTCGGCTTGCTCGGGCGCTTCGTCGTCCAACGCACGCGTTGAATTCGCTTCGTCGATCAGTTTCGACATTTCCACCGCCCGCACCACAGTCTGGTCGTAGTGGAAATGCAGCGTTGGCACGGTATGGATATGCAGGCGCTTGAACAACAGATTATGCAAATGCCCGGCTGCATGATTCAACCCGGCTTCCGTTTCCTTCGGGTCGCCGGTCAGCGTCGTGAAGTACACCTTCGCGTGGGCGTAATCGGGCGTCAGTTCGACGCTCTGAAACGTCACCATACCAATGCGCGGATCTTTGACATCGCGCACCAGTTCGGAGAGATCGCGCTGGATCTGATCCGCAATCTGCACATTGCGGTTGGGTGAAGTACGTTTCTTGGCCATGATGTTTCCGTAAATTGGTATGCGCCGGACTCGTGTGGACGCTCAAAGGGCGTTCGCCCATGCAAATAAAAAGGGCGGAGCGGGCGTGAAGCCCCCTCCGCCCTCGAGTCCAGCGGTAAATCTCTTATAGCGTACGCGCGACTTCCGTCACTTCGAAGATCTCGAACTGGTCACCTTCGACCATATCGTTGTAGTTCTTCAGCGAAATACCGCACTCGAAGCCCTGACGCACTTCCTTCGCATCGTCCTTGAAGCGCTTGAGCGAATCGATCTCGCCCGTGTGGACGACCACGTTGTTGCGCAGCACGCGAACCATGGAGTTCCGCTTGACGACGCCGTCGGTAACCATACAACCCGCGATCGCGCCAATCTTCGGTACACGGATGATCTGGCGAACTTCCATCATACCGGTGACCACTTCGCGCTTCTCCGGCGCCAGCATGCCCGACATGGCTGCCTTCACTTCATCTACAGCGTCATAGATGATGTTGTAGTAGCGAATATCGATACCGTTCGACTCTGCCACCTTGCGCGCCTGAGCGTCAGCCCGCGTGTTGAAGCCGATAATGACCGCCTTCGATGCCGTTGCCAGGTTGACGTCCGACTCGCTGATCGCGCCGACCGCGCTGTGCACGATCTGCACCCGCACTTCGTTGGTCGACAACTTGATAAGCGACTGCACCAGCGCTTCCTGCGAACCTTGCACGTCGGCCTTGACGATCAACGGCAGGTTCTGCACGTTGCCTTCCGTCATGGACTCGAGCATGTTTTCGAGCTTCGCTGCCTGCTGCTTCGCCAGCTTGACGTCGCGGAACTTGCCTTGACGGAACAGGGCGATTTCACGCGCCTTGCGTTCGTCCGGCAGGACCATGACTTCTTCACCAGCGCCCGGCACTTCCGACAAACCTTGAATCTCGACCGGAATCGACGGACCCGCCGACTTGATCGGCTTGCCGGTTTCGTCGAGCATGGCCCGAACGCGGCCAAAAGCCGAACCCGCCAATACGATGTCACCGCGGTTCAACGTACCCGACGTCACCAGGATGGTCGCAACCGGACCCTTGCCCTTGTCGAGCTTCGCTTCGATCACGAGACCCTTGGCAGGTGCATCGACCGGCGCCTTCAGTTCCATGACTTCGGCTTGCAGCAACAGGTTTTCCAGCAAACTTTCGATGCCAACACCCGTCTTCGCCGACACTTCGATGAACGGCGAATCGCCACCGTATTCTTCCGGCACCACGCCTTCAGCCACGAGTTCCTGCTTCACGCGCTCAGGAGCCGCGCCCGGCTTGTCGATCTTGTTGATCGCCACGACGATAGGCACGCCACCCGCCTTCGCATGAGCGATGGCTTCCTTCGTTTGCGGCATCACGCCGTCGTCGGCTGCGACCACCAGGATCACGATGTCCGTTGCCTTTGCACCGCGAGCACGCATGGCCGTGAAGGCCTCGTGACCCGGCGTGTCCAGGAACGTAATCACGCCGCGCGGCGTTTCCACGTGGTACGCACCAATGTGCTGCGTAATCCCGCCCGCTTCGCCCGACGCGACCTTCGCGCGGCGAATGTAATCGAGCAGCGAGGTCTTGCCGTGGTCGACGTGACCCATGACCGTGACCACCGGAGGACGCGGCAGGCGTTCGCCCACTTCTTCCTGCGTTTCGCCTTCGGAGAGCAGCGCTTCCGGATCGTCCAGCTTGGCCGCAACCGCACTGTGACCCAGTTCTTCGACGACAATCATCGCCGTTTCCTGGTCCAGCACCTGGTTGATCGTGACCATCTGGCCCAGCTTCATCATCACCTTGATGACTTCCGAAGCTTTCACCGACATCTTGTGCGCCAGATCCGCCACTGACACGGTTTCCGGCACATGCACTTCCCGCACCACCGGTTCTGTCGGCGCCTGGAAGTTCGTCTGATCCTGATGCTTGCCGCGACCCTTCGGGCCGCCGCGCCAGCCGCGGTCTACACCGCCGCTGGTGTCGCCACGCGTCTTGATACCGCGACGCTTGGCTGCATCGTCCTGCCAGCTGCTCTTGCCACCGGCCTTCTTCTTGTCCGGTCCCAACGACGGCGTGGTTGCCGCCGGTGCGCCTGCAGCCGGCTTTTTCGCCACTGCCGGACGTGCCGGGGCCGAACCTTCCGGACGTGCCGGCTTGTGCAGCGTGCCCTTGGCTTCAGCAGCCTTCGCGCCTTCCGCCACCTTGGCGGCAGCAGCAGCCGCAGCTACTGCAGCAGGCGTCGGCTCAGGCGGTTTCGCCTGTTGAGCCTTACGCGGCGTATTCATCATTTCGCGGATAGCGCGTGCTTCGGCTTCAGCCGCTGCACGACGTTTCGCGATCTGGTCATGCTCGGCGCGAGCCTTTTCGGTCGCGGCGCGCGCAGCGTCTTCCGCCTTCTTCGCGGCTTCGCGTTGAGCGGCGCGCTCGGCGGCGGCCTTCTCGTCGACTTGCGGCGCGGCGACTTCGGCCTTCACCGGTTCGTCAGCGACCTGTTCCGTCTTCAACTCCGTGCGGGATTCCTTACGCGCCGTAGAAGCACCACGCGAGATTTCCGCGGCTTCCGCCTGAGCGGCAGCACGCTTCGCCTCTTCTTCCTCGGCACGGCGGCGCTCGGCTTCAGCAGCCTCTTCACGCGCAACTCGTTCCGCCTCTTCGCGCTCGAAGCGCTCCTGGCGTTCCTTGAGTTCGAGCGCTTCCTTCTCAAG
>NZ_JAQGMM010000500.1 GCF_028292365.1 Caballeronia sp. | reverse complement strand
CCGTCTATAGGCACGACTTCGCACATCGACAAGCCGTATCGTTTCGATAACTTCGCGGCCAGTGCGAGGCAATCGGCAATCCGGTGATCCACGCGCACGCGGATCAGGTTCTTTTCCACCGCGAACGCGACCAGCCGCTGCGCGACGGGTCGCGAGATCTGCAGCTTCTCCGCTATTTCATTCTGCGTATTGCCCGCGACGTAATACAGCCACGCGGCGCGGGTGGCGAGATCGAGTTTTTCGTTGGACTTGGGCACAGTGGCTCGATGTCTGGGTCGTTCGTGTCGAATACAAAGAGAATCGCGCGCCATAAAGGCACGCGAAAGGTCGACATTGTGCACGTTCGGCGCCGGAGGGCAAAAACTCGCCAGCGCCGTTTAAGTCATCATGCAAACCATCACGCGAGCCGCGGACGCGCCGGGTCGAACAATGGCCGCACGTGCTGGTACAACTCGCGGAAACCCTTCAGCCGTTGCCGCAGGATTGCGTGGCGCTCCGCGTTCGGGATGAACTCATCCTTCACGGGCGGCTTGGCGAGCACAACAGCCGGATCGCCGCCCGCGGCCAGCCAGCCGAGCCGTGCAGCACCAAGCGCCGCGCCGGTCTCGCCGCCGCCGTGGGTGCGCGTGCGGGTGTTGAGGGCATCGGCTAATAACTGGCCCCAGTACTTGCTACGCGCACCGCCACCCAGCAGCGACAGCGCATGCACTTCCGTGCCGGCGGCCTGCAACGCGTCGAGACCATCGGTCAGCGCGAGCGTCACGCCTTCGAGCACGGCGTAACCGAGCAACGCGCGGTCGGTTGCGTGCGTCATGCCGAAGAACACGCCTTGCGCGTACGGGTCGTTATGCGGCGTGCGTTCGCCACTGAGATACGGCAGGAAGAGCGGCGCGATCTCTAATGCAGCGGGATCGAGTGCGGCGATTTCGGCGAGCAACGTGGGTTCGTCGGTCGAGGTGAGCTTGCAGACCCAGCGCAGGCAACTCGCGGCCGACAACACCACGCTCATCTGATGCCAGCGATCGGGAATGGCGTGACAGAACGCATGCACCGCCGACGATGGATTCGGCCGGAAGCGATCGCCGACCACGCACAGCACGCCCGAGGTCCCGAGCGAGAGGAAACCATCGCCCGGTTCCGTCGCGCCGATACCGACCGCGCTTGCCGCATTGTCGCCACCGCCGGCCGCGACGATCACGCCATCGCGCAAACCAAGTTCGCGGGCGAGCTCGGGCAGCAGCGTGCCTGACGGCTCGCTGCCTTCGGCCAGCGCCGGCATCTGCGCGCGCGTCATGTTGCATGCTGCCAGCAGTTCATCCGACCAGTCGCGGCGCGCGACATCGAGCCACAAAGTGCCGGCGGCATCCGACGGATCGGATACTTTTGTCCCGGTCAGATGGAGCCGCAAATAATCTTTCGGCAACAACACGCACGCCGTTCGATTGAAAATGTCCGGCTCGTTGTGCTGCACCCATAGCAGCTTCGGTGCGGTGAAACCGGGCATCGCAAGATTGCCGGCGATCTGGTGCAACTCCGACGCGCGCTCCGTCAGCTCGTCGCATTCCTTGTCGCTGCGCATGTCGTTCCAGAGGATCGCCGGCCGCAGCACGCGATCTTCGGAGTCGAGCAACACCGCGCCGTGCATCTGTCCCGACAAACCAATGCCACGGACCTGCGCAAACTCTTGCGGGAATTTATCGCGTAAAGCGAAGAGCGCGGCGCGCGTGCCGTCCCACCAGTCGAGTGGATTTTGCTCGGACCAGCGAGGCTTCGGACGCGATACGGTGAAGGGCGTGCCCGCCGTGCCGACGACAGTGCCGTCGCTCGCGAGCAGGAGAACTTTTACTTCGGAGGTGCCGAGATCGATGCCTAAATACATGGACGAACCCTTGATGAAGGCTAAAAGCCGCGGGAAACCGGAGGCGCTAATGTAGCGCCGCTGCCGGTGTTACGCCATTGGCAATAACACCGGACGGGCATGAAGAAGGGTGATTGGACAGCTTAGGCGCGCTTGGCGAGCCAAACATCGACACGGCCAAGCGCCGCGCGCAGCACGCGTTCCAGATCAGCGCTTTGCGCGAGACTGCCCCAGAGCAGTTTATCCGCGACGAAGGCCTTCACCGGATCGTCGGCCTCGAAGAAAGCGTGCGCGGTGGCGGGGTCCATTACGCCGTCCTGGTAGGCGTACGGCAGCTTGCCTTCGTGCCAGCGTTCGAGAAAGCGGAAGAACAGCGCGGGCAACATGGCCGTGGCGTTCGGATCGACGTGGCGTGCAAAGCATTCACGCAAGGTCGGCGCGATAAACCCGGGGATCTTGGAGAAGCCATCGGCGGCGACGCGTTGATTCGTGTCCTGGATATACGGATTGACGAAGCGGTCCAGCACGACATCGCGGTACTTGGCCAAATCGATCGGACTCGGCGACAGGCACGGGATCACGTCTTCAGTCACGTAGGCTTCGGCGAGCTTGCGGATATCGGCGTCTTGCGTGCCTTCGTGAATGTATTGGTGCCCGACAAGCGTTCCCGCCCACGCAATACAGCTATGCGTTGCGTTGAGGATGCGGATCTTGGCTTCCTCATACGGGAGTACGGAATGCACCATTTCCGCGCCGACGTTCTCCCATGCCGGCCTCCCCGCAATAAATTCGTCCTCGATCACCCACTGAATGAATGCTTCGCCCATGACGGGGGCTTTATCGTCGAAACCGGTGGCGGCCAGCACGCGTTCACGGACATCGGGCGTGGGGCGTGGCGTGATGCGGTCGACCATCGCGTTCGGGCACAACGTATTTGCGATCATCCAGTCGCACAACGCAGTCTCGCCGCGCAGTTGCAGGAATTCAAGCATGCCGGCTTTAAAACGGTCCCCGTTGCTGCGCAGGTTGTCGCAGTTCTGCAGCGTCACCTTGCCCGCGTTCTGCTTCATGCGGGCGTCGAGAATAGCGGCGAGCGCGCCATAGATGGTCGTGCGGGCGCCTTTCAGGTCAGCAGCCAGATCGGGATTTGCTGTATCCAGCTTATGGTGTTCATCGAGGTAATAACCGCCTTCTGTCACCGTGAATGACACGATCTTGCACTCAGGCGCAGCGCCCGCGGCCACCAGCGCGTTCAGGTCCGCTGCCCACGGCACGACCTTCGTGATCGAGCGAATGGTTTCATACGCCCGCTCGCCCTGCGGCGTGACGGTTTCCAGCGTATAGGTGCCGTTCTGGGCGGCCAGCGCTTCCAGCACGGCATTCATGTCGCCGCGGATATTGCCGACGGTGAGCGACCAGCGCGTGTCGCCTGATTCAATCAGCTTGTGCAGGTACCACGCCTGATGCGCACGATGAAAAGAACCCGCTCCGATGTGCAGGATCACGTCGGCGGCTGCGTGGCTTTCGGTAGTCATGTCGTCTTCCTCTGATCTGGATGCGCCTCATGCGGTGCCGGGCGCTGTGCTGTGTCTCGTTGTCGCCGAAACGCGGGTGGCGCAGAGCCAAATCCGCGTTGCGTCGATCATTTGCTCGTTCTGTGAGCGAATGATCGTATTCGATTCGATGAAAGTCAAGGCACTGCGCAGCATTTCCGTTTGCGTTTTTGCGTGGCTTTTTTGGGGGCAGAAGATGTTTGGCGGAACGCGATCTCTATTGCGCTGCACCAAATTCGACGTCCATCGCCTGCCGACAAGGCGCAGTTAAAAAGCGTATCGACGAGCGAGCGGATTTTCGGTGGAGAATTACCCGCGACAGCGATACTTTCCAATCACGGCTCAACTTGCAGGCATCCTGAATCATGCAAACAAATTTCGATTTCAGCGGACAGTCGGTGCTGGTTACCGGCGCATCGAGCGGCATTGGACGGACGACAGTCATTCATTTGCGTGCGGCGGGTGCGCGTGTGGTCGCGGCAGCGCGCAATCG
>NZ_JAQGMM010000543.1 GCF_028292365.1 Caballeronia sp. | reverse complement strand
CCACCGGCCGATCAGGATCCTGGCACAGGCCAGCCAGCATTGCTTCGTAGTGGCGTCCGAGTCGAGCGATGGTTTCAGCACGATACAACGCGCCGTCGTAGCGCGCGGTGCAGGTGAACGCATCGGCACTCACGCGAATATCCATGCTGAGGTCCAATTTAGCCGCCTGACTTTCCGTGTCGACGATATCGACTTCAAGGCCCGCGAGTCGCAATTTTCCAGCAGCCGCAGCACCTTGCACGTTGAAGAGTGTCTGGAAAAGCGGGTGTCGATCGGCTTCTCGCTTCACACCTAATGCATCGACGAGCGCCGCCAGCGTGACGCTGCCATGATCGAGCGCGAGACGGGTGTCGTTGCGTACCGATTGCAGCAGCGAGCGTCCGGTCATGGCCGGTTGAACGCGCGCGCGATACACCTGCGTGTCCACAAAAAGACCAATCAGGCCTTCGCTTTCCTCAGTTGTTCTTCCGCTGGTCGGTACGCCGATACAGAAATCGTCGCTGCCGGCATGTCGCGACAGCAATAACTGCCACGCCGCCATCAGCACGGTAAACGGCGTGCAGCGCTCGGCCTTACAGCGGGAGCGCAACGCGTTTGCTGTTGAGTTAGTCAGCGTAAAGGCATGGGTTCGCGCCGGATGGTCCTGTCCGGGCGCTCGTGCGAAATCGACGGGTAGTTCGAAACTTGCATGGGGCGAGCCGATGTACCCGGTCCACCACGCGATGTCGGCACGCGCCTTTTCGCTTGCCAGCATGTCGCGTTGCCACGCGGCGAAGTCGGCGTACTGCCATGTCAACTCTGGTAGTTCAGGAATCACTTCGTCATGCACGATCCTGCCGTATGCGTGAGCGAGTTCACGCGTGAAGATCGCAGTCGATGTTCCATCGGAGACGAGATGATGAGCCACGACGGACAGCACATTCCATTGCGCCGACATCACAAAAACCCGCAAGCGGATCGCGCCTTCCGTGCTCAGGCCGAACGGTTGCTGTGCCTCGCGGGCAAGCGCTTCTGCCAGCGCTTTTTCGCGTGCATCGTTATGAAGCGAGGAAAGATCGGTCACCGGCAACGGCACATCGGCCGGCGCATCCACGATCTGAAAAGGCTTGCCGTCCTGTTCCGCAAAACGAGTGCGCAATACTGCATGCCGGCTACGAACGACATTCAGTGCCTGTTCAAGCGCGCTGATATCGGCCTGGCCGCGCAAGTGAAAAACGCGCGCCAGATGGTAGGCGGTCGACAGCGGTGCGAGCCGCTGCATGAACCAGAGTCCTTCCTGCTGGGGAGACAGCGGCAATCGTCCGGCTTGCTCGCCGGGCGTTACCAAGGACTCCGGCAAGGACGCCGCTAAACTTTTCGTCGAAAAAGACCGCATCGGCGCCCTGCCTCCTGTTGAATTACCACTGATACTTCAGTCCCGCGAGTACGAGCCGGCCTTGACCCCAATAGCAGGAACCGTCGCTGCACGACGCCATGTATGTGCGATTGAGCAGGTTGCTTGCATTGAGCGAAGCCGTCCAGCCGTGCATGGAAGGCAACGCGCGCCCGAGGTCATATCGCAGCGCGAGGTCGACCAGGGTTGCCGACGAGAGCAGGATCGAGTTCGCGGTATCGCCGTATGAACCGCCGATATAACGCAGGCCCGCGCCCGCTTGCACACCGTTGAGCGGCCCGCTGGTGACCGTATAGTCCGCCCACAGCGAGGCGGTATTACGCGGAATACCGACCGGCGTCTTGTTCAGGTTCGAAGTAGTGCTCTTTGTATTAAGCAGGTTCGTGTAGGTGTAGCTGAAGATCAATTGCAGGTTGTTAGTCAGGCTCGCGTGTGCTTCGACCTCGAAACCCTGGGACCTCACTTCGCCGGTCTGCACCTGGAAGTTGATGTTGTTCGGATCTGTGGTCAGCACGTTTTGTTGCGTCAGGTGAAACGCCGATAACGTGACAAAGCTGTTGTAGTTCTTCGGCTGATACTTCACGCCGATCTCATACTGCTGGGCGGTCGTCGGCGAGAACGTCGTACCCGCGGCGGTCGAGCCGACCTGCGGCTGGAACGACCTCGTGTAGCTGGCGTAAGGTGCAAAGCCGTTGTCGAATTTATATACGCCGCCGGCACGCCAGGTGAACGCGCGGTTGAACTGGCTCGTCTCCGCACCGTTCACGTACGACTTGCTATCTTCGTTCGTCCAGTCTTCACGCACGCCCAGCAAGAACGACCACCGGTCGATGTCGATCTGGTCCTGGGCATAGGTGCCAAGCTGCTTGACCGACTGCTTGTTCGACGTGCCGAACATGAAGTCCGGATACGGAACGGGCTGGCCGTATTGCGGATTCGTCACGCTGAGCGACGGCACATTGTCGAACGCGCCGTAGAACGCATGGTCGAATTGCGTGTACTGATAGTCGACACCGAAGGTGGCCGTGTGCGACACCGGTCCTGTGTTGAAACGCGCGGTGGCCTGGTTATCGACCGTGTGCGAGTTCAACCGGCCCGTGTTCAGGTACACATCACGCGCCAACTCTGTGCCGTTGTTGGTGTAGCCCGCGTCGTCCGCCACATACTGAATGGTCTGGCTGTTATGCAGGAAACGATAGCTCTGCTTGAACGACCAGATATCGTTCAGACGATGATCCAACTGGTACCCGATTGACTCCTGCGTCTTGCGGAAGCTGTCAAAGTCCGGCTCGCCCGGATAGAAACTGCGTGGTAGTTGCGCCACGCCGGTCTGGATCGTGCCCACCGCCGGCACGGTGTTGTAGATACCCGCTTCGGGATCGGCCTGGTAGTTCATGAACAGCGTGAACGTGGTGTCTTTCGTCGGCTTCCACGTAATGGTCGGCGAAATCGCGAAGCGCTGCTGGTTCACGTAGTCCGTTTGCGTGCCGGTATTGAAGCCGTCCGCCGTCAAACGGTAAAGCACCTTGCCGTCCTGATCGATAGGACCACTGAAGTCGAAGAACCCCTGCAGGCGCCCATAGCTGCCGGTCTGGAATCCGACTTCATGCAGCGGCTCGGCCGTCGGCATCTTGCTCACGAGATTCACCGTGCCACCCGGCGAACCCTGCCCGTACAACACGGACGCTGGTCCGTGCAGCAACTCGATACGCTCGAACATGTACGGATCGAAACTCGTCACGTTGAAACCAAAACCGCCGGCCGGACCGGGCGTGCGCAAGCCGTTCCAGAACTCATCGACGAGGAAACCGCGCGCGTACAGGTACTCGAGCGAATCCGTGTTGGTGCCGCGCTGCTCCGGGTTGATACCGGACGTATAGCGCAGCGCCTGCGCCACGCTCTGCGCGTCCTGGATGTCCATCTGGTCGCGTGTCACCACCGAGATCGCCTGCGGCGTCTTGATGATCGGCGTGTCGGTCTTGCTGCCCGCCGTGCTCTGTTTCGCCACGTAACCCTTAACCGGTCCCGTGCCCGTTTCCGCATCGCGCTGACCCTTCACCACCACCGCCGGCAACTGTTGCCCCGGGGCAGACGCAGCCGGCTGGCCGGTCGCATCCGCCGGCACGACAGCGTCACTCTGCGCAAACGCCGATGTCGCCAGCAACACGCCCGCTGCGATCGGCGCGAGCCGCCAGGGATTCCTTGCGCGCCCGCGCGCGCCGATGCGGTCTGTGCCGCGTCGTTCTGATTGTTGTCGTGCCATGGTCTCTTGCGGTTGGTGTGGTTGGTGTGGTTAAGAATGTGAACGATAATGCAAATGCGAATGATTACTAATACGATAGTATATCGGCGAGATATTTTTTGTGTGAAATTTCCCTGACTATCGTGCGGGTGTGTTGCGCGGATCATCCATGGTCGAGAAAGCGGGCCAGGCTGGCGACTGTCGGGTGATCGAAGACATCGCCGGGCGAGAGTTCGCGGCTCAGTGTCCGGCGGATACGGGCGACCAGCTTGATGACAAGCAGCGAGTCGCCGCCCAGTTCGAAGAAGTCGTCGTCGTCGCCAACCGTATCGGGATCGACCTCCAGCAGGGTTGCGAAGAGCGTGCGCAGGGCGGCATCGAGGGCGGGTTCCTGAAGTTGCGGAGTCTGTTGGTCCATGTTCTTTGGGTCTGCTTTCTGTATGGGGAATGGGGAAAGGCCCAGGCGTCAGGCGCTGGCGGCATTCGCGAATCGCGAGCGGTCGACCAACTCGCTCATCGCCACAACAATTTTTCGCGGCCCCTGATAGGGATCGCGAGCGTGCGCGACGAGCATGTTGTCGAGCATCAGCACGTCGCCGGCACGCCAGTCGAAACGCACCGCGCAGCGTTCGTACGCCGCACCGATCAACGCGATGGCGTCGTCGCTGATCGCGCTGCCATCGCCGAAATATGCGTGCCGCGGCATGCGGGCAAGACCGACCATATCGAGCAGGTCCATCCGGACATCTGGCGCGAGACACGCGATGTGATGCAACTGCACTTGGTTGAAGAACGACCGCTCACCGGTCAGCGGATGCACGATCACCGCCGGACACACGGTGCGTGTCTGCAGTTCGTCGTTCGGCAGCCATTCGTACTGCACGCCCGCCGCTTCGCAACGTGCTTCCACCGCGCGCCGGTCGTCGGTATCGAAGAACTCGCGCCACGGCACATCCAGGCCGCGAGTAAACGTGCGCACATACATCAACTGTTTGCGCTCGAACGTATCGACCAGTTGTGCCGGCAACTGCCGCAGCATCTCGCGGCAATCGACAATGGGCGTAGCGCCGCCTGTCACGGACGCCAGTTCGCAGAAGAAAAACTGCCGGCGCGGCCAGCGCGACAAGTGCGAACTTTCGTTGTGGTAGAGGATCATCTGCCGCTCGGGATACGGCGTGGAACGATACGTATTGCGGCCGCCCTCCTTCTTTGGCAGATCGCCGTATTCGCCATACAGCGCGGGTGAAATGGCTTCGGCGAAGGCCTCGAAAGCGGCAGGTCCGGGAAGGCCGAAATTGCGGAACAGGATAGCGCCGTGGCGGGCGAGCCACGTCTCGAGTTCGTCGCGATGCGCGTCGATCCAGCCGGGCAGATCGTTGATGGGACCGGTCGGTGTGAGGACGATGGGCAAGCGCGTGCCGGCGTTGAAAAAAGAGGTCTCGACGCTGGCGTCGGTGATCGGGGTCGCGTTCATAAATGAGTGGCTCTCGTTCATTGCGAAATGGCTTCAGGGACGCGCTGCGGCACGGCGTCCGGCGAGTGACGGGCAAGCGTCGAGCCGGGATTGGCCGATACCTGGTCGAGCAAGTCACGCCACAACCCGAACCAGCGCGTAACAGTGGACCGCACGAATAGCGAGGACGCGTAGACCCATTCGACCTCGTAACCGCCATCGACCGGCTCGACGAACAGCGCCATGTCGAACTTCGATTGCGTTGTCTGCGCTCGCAGCAGTTCGATCGCGAGACCCGGGACGCCGGCGTTTTTGCGCGGCAGGTCGCGCAGTACGAACAACATTTGCAGCAGCGGATTTGCATCACGCCGGCGCGACACGGCAAGCGCATCGACAATCCGGTCGAACGGCAATGCCCGATGTTCCAGCGCTTCCCATGCTGAGTGATTCGCGGTGTCGAGCCATGCGTTGAAGCTCGCCATGTTTGAACCGTCAGTGCTGATGCGCGAGCGGACCGGCAACACGTTGATGAAAAATCCGATCAGCCCTTCGAACTCGGTCCGGTCGCGCCCCGCCACGTCGGTGCCGATCAGAAGATCGGTCTGGCCCGTCAGCTTGTGCAGGAACAGTTGCAAACTCGCGAGCAGCACGGCGAACGGCGTCATGCCGCGCGCGCTCGCGAGTGCTCGGACGCGCTCGCCGGTTTCGGGAGACAACGACAGGCGCACCGTGCCGCCATCATGGGAAACGACCGGGGGACGCGGCCGGTCAGCCGGCAACGCCAGGAAGTGCGGGGCATCCGCCAGATACGTTCGCCAGAAGTCCTGTTCGTTGCTTAATCTCGGCGGCGTCAGTTGTTCGCGCTGCCACGCCGCGTAGTCGGCGTAATGAATCGACAAGGCCGGCAACGCAGTCGTCATGCCACCGCGCCGCGCACGATATAGCGCGCACAACTCATCGATAAGGATATGCACCGACGCACCATCTGCCACGATGTGATGCAGCACAAGAATCAGCACATGATGCGACGCGTCGAACTTCAAGAGCAGCGCGCGCATGAGCGGCGGCGTAGCGAGATCGAATGGACGGTTGGCCGCGTCCGTCAGATAACGTGCGACAGTCTGCTCGCGCTGCACATCGGGCAATGCGCCGCAGTCGACGAGCGGCATGGGTACATCAAGGTGGTCCGCAATCGTCATGACGGGATCGCCGTCATGCTCGCCAAACGACGAACGCAGGACTTCATGCCGCTCGACCAGTGCAGCGAGGCTCGCCTGCAGCAGGTTCGCATCGAGTTCACCGCGCAGGTCCAGCCCCGCGGCCATGTTGTACGACGCAAGGCCACCGCCCGCCAACTGGTCCACGACCCAGATGCGCTGCTGCGTGAGCGATAGCGGCATCTCCTGCTGCCGTTCGACGATACGGATCGTAGAAGCATCGCTGCCCGTCTTGTGTGGCTCGGTGGAGAGCTCGTCGATACGCACAGCGAGCGCCTGGAGCGTCGGCGCACTGAACACAGCACGCAGCGGCAAATCGATTGGCCATGCGGCACGTACCCGTGACAACATCCGCATTGCAGCGAGCGAATGACCGCCAAGCGCGAAGAAATTGTCGTCGCGGAGGATACTGTTTTCGAGTTTGTTCTCGACCAGTCCCAGCACATCGGCCCAGATACTCGCGAGCGTGATTTCGGTTGCGCCTTCCGGCGCATGTCGGACGCTTCCACCCGTTCTTGTCGCTGCGCGCCCCAATTCGACCAGCAACTGTCGGTCGAGCTTGCCATTACGGTTGAGCGGTAACGCGTCGAGCACACGCACACTCGACGGCACCATGTAGTCCGGCAGGACAGCTGCTAGTTGTTTCTTGAGCGAAGCGGGTTCGAGGTTGCATCCGGGCCTTGCCGTTGCAAAACCGGCCAGACGCCCCGCTGCCGAAACGATCACGGCCGCATCCAGGACGCCATCTAGCGCACGTAGCCGCGCTGCGATTTCGCCCGGCTCCACGCGATAACCGCGAATCTTGATTTGATCGTCGATACGACCCAGATATTCGATCGCACCGTCCGCCAACCTGCGTGCCCGGTCGCCGCTGCGATACAAGCGGACGCCTGTCGAGAAGGGATTGGGAACGAAGCGCTCCGCCGTCATTCCCGGCCGGCCCAGATAACCCCGCGCGACGCCCGCTCCGCCCAGATACAATTCGCCGATTTCGCCTGCGCCGACAGGGTTCATGTGGGCATCGAGTACCCACGTCGACGTGTTTGCTAGCGGCAGGCCAACGGGCAAGGTCGCGGCGCTTGAGTCCCCACACGCCGCGTCCTGCGTCAGGATGCCGACGGTCGTCTCGGTCGGGCCATAGTGATTAATCACACGGCACGACGGTTTTAAAGAGCGGATCTTTTCGAGCAACGGCCACGCCGTTGCCTCGCCGCCCAACACCAGCGTATGAGCCGGCAAGACGTCCGCGGCATTCTGCGCCTGCAGCAATGCGTTCAGGTGTCCAGGGACTATCTTCAGTACGTCTATGCTGTTCTGAGTCATATACCGCGCGAAGCAATCTGCGTCGAGCGTTGTATCGCGGTCGATCAGATGCAGCGTGCCGCCCGATGCGAGCGCGCCGAACAACACGGTATGACCAAGATCGGCAGCCAC
>NZ_JAQGMM010000420.1 GCF_028292365.1 Caballeronia sp. | reverse complement strand
GAACAGGAACTGGCGCGCGCGTCGTTCGGCCCGCTCGCCGCAGACGACGACGCCGAACCGACGGTCGAGGAAATCGCGGTCCAGACCATCGTCGATCTCGCCGATATGGCGAACAACCCACATCTGGATGGCTGGCGCGCGCAGCTCGAAGCCAGCAAGGCGCGCAGCCAGATATCGAAACCGTTGCGTGCATGCGGGCGTCTCACGCGTGCGGCCGGCCTGGTTCTGGAAGCCGTCGGGTTGAAGCTGGGCGTGGGCTCGGAATGCATGATCGAGTTGCCTGCCGGCAGTTCGATCCCGATGGCCGAAGCCGAAGTCGTTGGATTCTCCGGCGACAAGTTATTCCTCATGCCGACCACCGAAGTCTCCGGCCTGTTGCCCGGGGCACGCGTGTATCCGCTGGAAAGCGCGCCGATCAATGACCCGATGGCCGGCGCCAAACGTCTGCCGGTCGGCTGGGAAATGCTCGGCCGCGTGGTCGATGCGTCGGGCAGGCCGCTTGATGGGCTTGGGCCCCTTGGCTCGAAGATCGATGCGCCGCTGACTGCGCCGACTATCAACCCGCTTAATCGCGAACCGATTCACAAGGTGCTCGACGTCGGCGTGCGCGCGATCAACGCGTTGCTGACCGTGGGGCGCGGCCAGCGCATGGGTTTGTTCGCCGGCTCGGGCGTGGGCAAGTCCGTGCTGCTCGGCACCATGGCGCGTTACACGAGCGCCGAAGTAATCGTGATCGGGCTGATTGGTGAACGAGGCCGCGAGGTGAAGGAGTTCATCGAACAGATTCTTGGTGAGGACGGGCTGGCGCGCTCGGTCGTGGTCGCGGCGCCCGCCGATGTGTCGCCCATTTTGCGGATGCAGGGCGCGACCTATGCAACGTCTCTGGCCGAATATTTCCGGGATCAGGGCAAACACGTACTGCTGCTGATGGATTCGCTCACCCGCTATGCGATGGCGCAGCGCGAGATTGCGCTCGCGATTGGCGAGCCGCCCGCCACCAAAGGGTATCCGCCGTCCGTGTTCGCCAAACTGCCGGCGTTGGTTGAGCGGACTGGCAACGGCCGCGAAGGGGCAGGATCGATTACGGCTTTTTATACGGTCTTGACTGAAGGAGACGATCAGCAAGATCCTATCGCCGATTCAGCGCGCGCCATTCTCGACGGCCATATTGTATTGTCGCGTTCGTTGGCTGAAGCGGGGCATTATCCGGCCATCGATATTGAAGCGTCCATCAGCCGGGCGATGACCGCGCTGATCGACGACAAGCATCTGGACCGGGTGCGTTTATTCAAGCAGATGTTGTCGCGCTACCAGCGCAATCGCGATTTGATCAATGTAGGCGCGTATTCCTCGGGACGGGATGCGTTACTCGATCGGGCGATTGCGCTGTACCCGCGGATTGAAGCGTTTTTGCAGCAAGGATTTCGTGAGCAAGCCATGTTTGAACCGAGCCTGGCCCAACTCGATGCGTTGTTCGAATAAAGATAATTTAGGAATCTGACGTCCATGTCCAAGCATCTGCCGATCAAGACCTTGATCAACCTCGCGGAAGAAGAACTGGAGGCTGCCACGAAAAAGCTTGGCAAGTTCCAGCAAGAACGCGACGAGATAGAGACGCAGTTGAACTCGCTGGTTACGTATCGCGACGAGTATCACGCGCGTTTTACGGCGTCGGCGCAAGAAGGCACGACCGCGCAGACGCTGCGCAATTTCCAGGCATTCGTCGATACCCTTGATTCCGCCATCAGCCAGCAGCGCGTGTTGCTCGTGGGCGCGAACCAGCGGCTGGAAGCGGCAAAGCCGGAATGGCAGCAGCGCAAGCAGAAACTGGGATCTTACGAAGTGCTGGCGGCGCGCGGCGAGTTGGTGAAGGCGAAGCAGGAGTCGCGGATCGAACAGCGGGACTCCGATGAACACGCTTCCAAGATGCTGCGGATGCGCGCCGAAAAGGCATGATTTTTATAGCGATGTTTATCTTGAACAAGATGCGAGGGGTCCTGTATGTCGACCGTTAATTCTGCCAGCACGATGCTCGGCTTGAGCGCTGCCCAATCGCGGAACGCGGCGGCAACGTCCGCGAGCGATGATGCGGCGGCATCGTTTGTTTCGACGCTGCACAACATAACCACCAAGGCTAACGAAGAAGCGGCGGCTAAGGCGCGGGTGCAAGCGCAGGCGCAGGCGGAGAAAGCTGCGGCGGCGGCATCGGCTGCGCGGGGTAGTGTCCACGACGCGCCCAAGCCCGACGATGCCTCAACTGCACAAGCTAAAGCGGCGGCGGCGGACCAGGCTGATAGTGCGGACCAGGCTACGGCTGCGGATCAGACTTCTTCGGCGTCATCGGCGGCTTCCGCTGTGCCGGGCTCTGCTGCGGCTAATCAAGCGCAGGCATCGGCTGGTTCGACATCTGCGGCTGCCGCTACGGCTAACGCGACAGCTGCGGATCAGGCGGCTCAGACCGACGCGGATGCCGCGAAGGCACAACCCGAAGCCACGGCAGCAGCAGCGGCCGCCACTGCGGCAGCGACCGCAGCGGCCATGAAGGCGCGCGGTGGTGCGGCGGCCGATCCAGCCACTGCTTCAACCGATCCGGCTACGGCCGCGATGGATGCGCAAGCGATGAGCGGGACGTCTTCCACGCAGTCAAAGGACAAATCGAGCGACGCCAAGACTGCAGATGATGCGCTTCAGGCTGCGCTCGCGCATTTGGCGAATCCGCAGGGTGGTGCTGCGACGCCATCGCCCGACGCAGCAGCGGCGGCAGCCGCAGCAGCCGCGAACGGTGCGAATGTGGCCAATAGCGCGAATGCGGGTGGCAAGGGCGGTGGTTCGAGGCCGTCGAACCGGGCGATATCGATCACAGCGTCGTCGGGTGACGCTTCGAGCCGGACATCGGCGACGCAGCAAGCTGGCGCAAGCTCAACTGCGCAACAAGCCGATGCAGCGGCGCTGGCTACAGCAACACCCGCCGATGACGGCAGTGCTGCTTACAAAGCGACTGCTGACGCGGCGGCTCATTCGGCTTCGATGCAGGCAGCCTCGGCGAGCGCGGGTGGCGCTCCGGTTCAGGGTGCGGCGACGGCGGCTGCGAGTGCAGCTATTGCGCCGCATGTCGGGACGAGTGGATGGGATGAGGCGTTCAGCCAGAAGGTGGTGTTTCTGTCGAATGGTCATCAGCAGAGTGCTGAATTGACGTTGAACCCGAAGGATCTGGGGCCGTTGCAGGTGGTCTTGCAGGTTACGGATAACCATGCGCACGCGTTGTTTGTATCGACGCACGCGCAGGTTCGCGCGGCGGTGGAAGCGGCGTTACCGACTTTGCGTGAAGCGATGCAAGGCAGCGGGATATCGCTAGGCAGCACGAGCGTGAGCGATGGCTTCGTGGGTCAGCAGTCTGGCCAGCAGGGCGGAGCGTCATCGAATGCGGGGCGAGGCGGTCGAGGCATGAGCGGTGCGGATGACGCGGGAAGCGTGGATACGCTGAGCACGATCAGCATGCCGGTGCGCAGGCAGGTTGGATTGGTGGATACGTTTGCTTGATTTAACGTAAACGCCCGAATAGCGGACAAGCCGCGTTCCCGAAAGGAACGCGGCTTT
>NZ_JAQGMM010000418.1 GCF_028292365.1 Caballeronia sp. | reverse complement strand
GTATCCCCGAACGAAGAAGCGTTCGAGCGTGCGTTGCGCCCGCGTCAGCTCGAGGAGTACGTCGGGCAAGAAAAGGTGCGCGGCCAGCTTGAAATCTTCATCGAGGCCGCCAAGCGCCGCTCTGAATCACTCGATCACGTGCTGCTATTCGGCCCACCGGGCCTCGGCAAGACCACGCTCGCGCACATCATCGCCCGGGAAATGGGTGTCAATCTGCGGCAAACGTCCGGCCCCGTGCTCGAACGCGCCGGCGACCTCGCAGCGTTGCTGACGAACCTCGAAAAAAACGATGTGCTGTTCATCGACGAAATCCACCGGCTCTCGCCGGTCGTCGAGGAAATCCTGTATCCGGCGCTCGAGGATTATCAGATCGACATCATGATCGGTGAAGGTCCGGCGGCACGCAGCGTAAAGCTGGATTTGCAGCCGTTCACGCTGGTTGGCGCGACCACGCGGGCGGGCATGCTGACCAATCCGTTACGCGATCGCTTCGGCATTGTGTCGCGGCTGGAGTTCTACACCGCGAGCGAACTGGCGCGGATCGTTACGCGCTCGGCGTCGCTGCTCAAGGCGGATATCGTCCCAGAAGGGGCGCTGGAAATTGCGAAGCGGGCACGCGGGACGCCGCGGATCGCGAACCGGCTGCTGCGGCGTGTGCGTGATTACGCCGAGGTGCGAGCGGACGGCAACATCACAGCCGACGTCGCCGATGCCGCGTTGAAGATGCTCGACGTCGATCCGGTCGGCTTCGACCTGATGGATCGGAAACTGCTGGAAGCCATCCTGCACAAATTCGATGGTGGTCCGGTCGGGGTCGACAACCTGGCGGCGGCTATTGGCGAAGAGCGCGACACCATTGAAGACGTGCTGGAACCTTATTTGATCCAGCAGGGATATTTACAACGCACGCCGCGCGGACGCGTTGCTACGTTGCTCACGTATCGCCACTTTGGCCTGGCCGCTCCCGACGCCGGCCCGGTCCGCGAACTGTGGGACGCCAACGCAGACAGCTAAGCCAACAGTGTATTAGCCCCTTAGCCACAACAAACTGAAAGCAGATAGCCGAGCCGATGTCCGATCAAGCAAGTCCGCGCCCTGACGACTCATCCGGTTTCGCCGGCCCGTTGGTCAGACGAGTGCGCTCCAGACTGGCCAACGGCGTCACAAGCCTGACTACTGGCAGTGGGCCATCGCTGGATTATTCGTCACCGCCGGGCGACCCGGGACTGTTCGGGCCGGACGCCGTTTGCTGGAAAGTCCACGCGGACTTCACGTCGATGATGACCGGTGGCGTCAGCGCCCTGCTGCTTCAGGCCCTTCACCCAGTGGCGCTCGCGGGCGTCTGGGACCACTCCACCTTTCGGACCGATATTCTCGGACGCCTGCGCCGCACGGCCACGTTTATCGCGGGTACGACGTACGGCAATAAGCATGACGCGCTTGCGCTCATCGAACGGGTGAAGCAGATTCATCTCTCCGTGACGGGCACGGCTCCCGACGGGCGGCCGTATCGCGCAAGCGATCCTGAGTTGCTGACGTGGGTTCACGTCGCGGAAGTATCGAGTTTCCTGAAAGCGCATTTGCGATACGTGAACCCGCTCCTTCCCCTCGATGCACAGGATCGCTATTACGCGGAAACATCGACCATAGCGGAGATGCTCGGCGCAACCAACGTGCCGAAGAGTTGTGCGGAGATCGACGAGTACCTGGCGTCAATGCAGCCACAGCTGGAAGCAAGCGAACGCACCCGGGGAGTGCTCAAGGTATTGATGAACGCGCCAACGCCCAGTGTCGCAATGAAACCCGCCAGCGCGCTGATCCTCAACGCGGGCGTGGACCTGCTGCCTGACTGGGCGCAATCGATGCTCGGATTCGGCGCACTTGCTACGCTACGCCGCGTGTGGACGCAGCCGGGCGTCAAGATGATTGCGCCGTTGATACGCTGGGCGCTGAACAACGGCGTGTCCAAAAGAGCCCGGCGCCGCGCGGCGATGAAGCCTGATTTGCTCTAGCGCGGGACTTCCTTGAGGTCGTCGTCGCTGCCCGGGGACGAAAGATGCGCGACATCGCCCCATGACACGACCTTCGCTTGACCGTTCTCAAAGTCCACCACATTGATACTGGAATTCAGCAGCGGCCAATCGCGTGGCGCGTCGAGCGGCACTCCACGCACGAATCGATAAATGCAATCCAGCACGCCTCCGTGAGCGACGATCGCAATACGTCCGTCCGGATGCGCGGCCACGATCGGCTCGACAGCGTGCAGCACGCGTTGTGAGAATGCTCGCTGCGATTCACCGTCAGGCGGCGCGAAGTCCGGATTGTGGCTCTGCCAGTTCGCGTATTCGTCCGGATACTTCTCCCGGATCTCATCGCCGCTGTGACCTTGAAAGTCACCGTATAAACGCTCGCGCAAACCTGCATTCAAGTTCAGCGTCAAGCCAAGCGCGTCTGCAAACGGTTTAGCGGTTTGCTGAGCGCGCAGCAGATCGCTGCAATACACCGCGCCGAGCCGGGCGCCAGCTTTCGACTCCTGCAAGAGACGCTGCGCAAGCTGCCCTGCTTGCACCACGCCACTCGCAGCCAGCGGAATATCAATATGCCCCTGAATACGCTTGATGCGATTCCAGTCGGTTTCGCCGTGCCTGATAAAGAGAACTTGCGTGGTCATGAGATGCGTGAAATTCCGGAAGATGCGCCTAAAACGACGGGTGCAATGACAAAACTCAGGGGACGTCCCGGGGACATCTCAAAGACATCTCAGGAACGAACTTGCAGCCAGAACGTGACCGGCCCGTCGTTGACCAGCGACACTTGCATGTCCGCGCCGAACTCGCCCGTTTCGACAATGGAATGCGTGGCGCGCGCCTGCGCAACGAAGTAATCAAACAGCTTGCGGCCTTCCTCTGGCGGCGCAGCCGGCGTGAAGCTTGGCCGCAGCCCGCTGGAGGTATCGGCGGCGAGGGTGAATTGCGACACGAGCAACACGCCGCCCGCACGCCCAGCGCCGTCCATGTCCCGCACAGGCAGATTCATCTTGCCGGCGGCATCGCTAAAAACGCGATACGCCAGCATCTTCGCTAAGAGCTTGTCGGCCACCGCGGGCGTGTCTCCTCGCTCCGCGCACACAAGCGCCAGCAACCCGGCATCGATCGCACCCGTCACGCGGTCGCCCACGCGCACGTCGGCTCGCAAGACACGCTGAATGAGTGCGATCACGCGCTTACGCTGCCAGCGTGACGCGCGCGAAGCGGCGCTTGCCAACCTGCACCACAAATTCGCCCGCTTCGATTTTCAAGCCCTTATCCGACACCGTCGCGCCGTCGATCTTCACGCCACCCTGTTCGATATTGCGCAGCGCCTCGCTAGTCGAAGGCACCAGCCCGGCTTGTTTCAGCAATTGCCCGATCGCGAGCGGAGCGCCACTGAGCGTCACCGACGGAATTTCGTCCGGCACGCCGCCCTTCGCACGATGGTTGAAGTCTTCCAACGCCCGTTCCGCGTCAGCCTGCGAATGGAAACGCGCGACGATCTCCTGCCCCAGCAGCACTTTGAAATCACGCGGGTTACGACCACCCTCAGCTTCGCTTTTGAAACGCGCAATTTCTTCCATACTTCTAAACGACAGCAATTCGAAGTAGCGCCACATGAGCGTGTCTGAGATGCTCATCAGCTTGCCGAACATGTCCGAAGGCTTCTCGCTAATGCCGATGTAGTTGTGCTTCGACTTCGACATCTTCTCGACGCCGTCCAGCCCTTCCAGCAGCGGCATGGTCAAGATGCATTGCTGCTCCTGGCCGTATTGCTTTTGCAATTCGCGGCCAACCAGCAGGTTGAACTTCTGGTCCGTGCCGCCGAGTTCGAGATCGGCGTTCAGCGCGACCGAGTCGTAACCTTGCATCAGCGGATACAGCAATTCATGAATCGAAATGGGCATGCCGCCCTGGTAACGCTTCGTGAAATCCTCGCGTTCAAGAATCCGCGCGACCGTATAGCGCGACGCGAGCTTGATCATGCCGTCGGCGCCAAGCGGCATGGACCACTCGCTGTTGTAACGCATCTCGGTCTTTTCACGATCGAGCACGAGCGCAGCCTGCTCGAAATAAGTCTTCGCGTTCTCTTCGATCTGCTCCCGCGTCAACGGCGGACGCGTGGCGTTACGCCCTGACGGATCGCCGATCAGCGACGTGAAGTCGCCAATCAGGAAGATCACCGTATGGCCAAGGTCCTGCAACTGACGCATTTTGTTGAGGACAACCGTGTGGCCAATATGAATATCAGGCGCGGTCGGATCGAGGCCAAGCTTGATGCGCAGCGGCTTGCCGCTCGCGGCGCTTCGGGCCAGCTTCTGTGCGAACTCGGCTTCGATCAGTAGCTCGTCACAGCCCCGTTTCGCGATGGCGAGAGCGGCCTGCACTTCGTCGGTGAGGGGCAAGGTTTTCGCAGCCGAAGCCGGAGAGTCGTTCGGTTCAGTGGTCATGCTTGCAACTTTTTCGGGTGATTTATTCGGGGCGCTAACAGGCGCCGATCGGGCAACAGCCGCTGCTTCCGGATTCGTCCATGGTCGCGTTCGGACACGGAAAAACCCTGCGGCATTCGCTTGTTCAGGCAACGGATTTTACGTGATGTCGACTTCCTTCGCCCCGTTTTCCCCGTGTGTTGGCCATTCGGCCATGTTTTCGGACACCATGAAGCCGAATACAGCGCGCGAAACATGACCGAATGGCCAACGGCTTAACGAGCGGCATCGATGCGTGGATAATCGGTCCATCGCGGCCGCTTTGGCCGCAAGAATTGCATCGATGACTCCTCGAACAGGGTCATCGGTCAACCCGCATCGAACAGGAGAGCAACGTGGCGCGACGGACCGAGGCGATGGAAACAGGCGACATGGCGGACGGCGTGTACTTTGGGCTGATGTCGGGTACGAGCATGGATGGCGTGGACGGCATTGCCGTCCAGTTCACCGCCGGTAAGCCGCCCGTCGTGCTCGGAGAGGCCCACGTCGGGTTCTCGCAAGGCCTGCGCGACGCGCTCTTCGCCCTTCAGGCCCCTGGAGACAACGAACTGGAACGCGAAGCCCTTGCAGCGAACGCGCTGGCCACGCGCTACGCCGTGTGTTGCCACGAACTGGCGAGCATGAGCGGCTACTCGTCCGCAAAAGTCCGTGCGATCGGTGTACACGGGCAGACCGTGCGACACCGGCCGGAAAAAGGCTACACGCGGCAAATCAACAATCCTGCGCTGCTCGCAGAAATGACCAATGTCGACATCGTTGCCGACTTCCGTAGCCGCGACGTCGCCGCTGGAGGCCAAGGCGCGCCGCTCGTCCCGGCCTTTCACGCGACCATTTTCGGCAGCAGGAACGAGACGCGCGTGGTCTGCAATCTGGGCGGCATCAGCAATATCACCATTCTTTCGGCCAACGGCAGCGTTCATGGCTTCGATTGCGGACCCGCGAACGCATTACTGGACGAATGGGCGCACCGGCATCTGAAACGCCCCTTCGACGAAGGCGGTCATTTCGCGGCACGAGGCCAGGTGCATCGCCCGCTGCTGAACGCGTTACTCGATGAACCCTTCTTCGAGCAGCAGCCACCTAAAAGCACCGGACGGGATCTCTTCAACCCTGTTTGGCTCGATGCCAAGCTCGTCGGTTTTGAAACAATATCGCCCGAAGATGTGCAGGCCACGCTTGTCGCGCTGACAGCCATCACCGTTGCGAGAGAAATCGAGCGGCATGCTTCCGATTGCCGCGCGGTCTATGTTTGCGGCGGCGGCGCCCGTAATCCGGTGCTGATGCAGGCTATCCAGCAGGCGCTTGGGGAGAGCGGCGTGGCGGGTGTCCCCGTGATGACTACCGAAGCGCTCGGCGTGCCGCCACAGCAAGTGGAGGCATTGGCGTTCGCCTGGCTTGCGATGCGCTGCGTGGCCCGTAAGCCGGGCAATGTATCGGCGGTAACAGGCGCTGCCGGGGAACGGGTTTTAGGGGCAATTTATCCGCGTTGAGGGCGGGCGCACCAAAACAAAAACGGAGCCCGAAGGCTCCGTTTCACATCTGTATTTCGCGACGCAATCTAGCCGCGTAATCTGATCACCTAAACAGAATCACGCCGAGAACGACGATCCGCAACCGCAGGTGCTGGTTGCGTTCGGATTCTTGATCACGAACTGCGCGCCGTTCAAATCGTCTTTATAGTCGATCTCAGCGCCGACGAGGTATTGATAGCTCATCGAATCGATCAGGAGCTGTACGCCAGCTTTATCCATCACGGTGTCGTCTTCGTTGATGGCTTCGTCAAATGTGAAGCCGTACTGGAAACCCGAACAACCGCCGCCCTGCACAAACACGCGCAGCTTCAATTCCGGATTGCCTTCTTCGTCGATCAGTTGCTTGACCTTGTCAGCTGCTGCGTCGGTGAAAACAAACGGCAACGGCATTTCGGTCGTAGGGGTGTCGGTGACAGCGTTCATTCGAACTCTCCAAAAAAAGCTTCTAGTGCCTATTGTAGGGCTGATCTCAATATCGTGCTGGAAGCCCATGTAATCAATAGGCTATCGCTTCCACACTATCCCGAAATTGCCGTGGCTGCTTGGTACATCGCCGAAACACTGCTGCGATCTGTTGAGCGCCCGCCACGAAAGCCACGAAAAAAGCCGCCGGCGCATACACGCAGGCGGCTTTTTGAGCCATTTCGCCGCAACAACGGCGAAACCGCCGAACAGCTTAACGCTTCGAGAATTGTTTCCTGCGACGTGCCTTGTGGAAACCAACCTTCTTACGTTCAACTTCACGAGCATCGCGAGTAACGAAGCCGGCTTGCGACAGCGTGGGCTTCAGCGTTGCGTCGTAGTCCATCAGCGCGCGGGTAATGCCGTGGCGAACTGCACCCGCCTGACCCGTTTCACCGCCGCCGTTCACGTTGACCTTGATGTCGAACGTGGTGGCGTGGCTCGTCAGTTCGAGCGGCTGGCGCACGATCATCAGTGACGTTTCGCGCGAGAAATAATCAGCAATGGGCTTGCCATTGACGATTATCTGACCCGTGCCGGACTTGATGAACACGCGGGCAGTGGCGCTCTTGCGGCGACCCGTACCGTAATTCCAATTACCGATCATATGGGCTCCCTTTAGATCTCGAGCGCTTTAGGCTGTTGAGCCGTATGCGGATGCGTTGCGCCAGCGTAGACCTTGAGCTTCTTGATCATAGCGTAGCCGAGCGGACCTTTCGGCAACATGCCCTTAACGGCCTTCTCGAACGCGCGGCCCGGGAAGCGTTCTTGCATCTTGTTGAACGTCGTTTCGTAGATGCCGCCCGGATAGCCCGAGTGACGGTAGTACTTCTTGTCAGTACCCTTGTTGCCCGTGACGCGCAACTTGCTGGCGTTGATGATGACGATGAAATCGCCAGTGTCGACGTGCGGGGTGAACTCGGGTTTGTGCTTGCCGCGAAGTCGGGCGGCCACTTCACTGGCGACACGTCCGAGAACCTTATCCGTCGCGTCAATCACGTACCATTCACGCGTCACCTCATGGGCTTTTGCGGAAAACGTCTTCATGATCGATCCAAAAAATAATTCTGCCCTGCTTTGTCCCGCTTGTATGAAAGTGCGCATCGAGGCGCGTGCGGGCTCTCCCTGGTTCTCGTCCGCGGGCATGGTGCGGATAGAGAACTTTGAATTATAAGGGAAATTTTGATGTGAAGTCAAAACTTGCCTGTCGGCCAAGCGAATTCACCCCGATTTAGCGCTGAACGGTGGCATTGCGGAGAGGTTTTGCGAGCGGGCGACCGGCCCGCGACAACTGAATCGATGCTAAAGCAGACGAAAAAAAGCCCGAGCCTTGGGCTCGGGCTGAATCCACCTAGGAGGAGGTGGAGGAGACAGAGCAAGTATATGAAGGGCTTTTGTGCAAAGCAAGTAAATTTGCATTATGGAATTGAATTTCATAATGCAAAATACTGACAAATCTTAAAACATCAAAATTTATTATTTATAATCAGTCACTTATCTAAAAATCAAAAAACCTTGCAGACGCAGATCACAGCTGAAACCCCTTATTTCCAGTAGGGAAATCGCCGATTTGTCTTATGTATCGCAATGCAACAATGGCGCGTCACTGGCGCAATCGACGAGATTGCTGCGATTCCTACAATCAGCTAAAACGCTACAATCAAGACGAAATAGACAAGTGTCTTATGGCACCGGAGTTTTCTCATGGAATGCAAAGTTAGCTGGATGGGACAGGACGGAATGGCGTTTGCCGCGGAAACGGGCAGCGGCCATCTCGTCACAATGGACGGCGCGCCGGAAGGCGGTGGCCGCAACCTGTCGCCACGGCCAATGGAAATGGTCTTGCTCGGCACGGGCGGCTGCACCGCGTACGACGTCGTGATGATCCTGAAGAAAAGCCGTCAGGAAGTCGTGGGTTGCTCGGTGACGCTCAAGGCCGAGCGCGCAAGCGAAGATCCGAAGGTGTTCACGAAGATCCACTTCCACTTCACGGTAACGGGCAAGAACCTGAATCCCGCGACGGTCGAACGCGCGATCACCCTCTCCCACGACAAATACTGCTCGGCGTCGATCATGCTGGCGAAGACGGCCGAATTGACCCATTCTTTCGATATCGTCGCGAGCTGAATTCTGCGTTCGAAGAAAAAGCAGGACGAAAAAAAGCCGGCGTCATCACTGACGCCGGCTTTCTTTTTGAATCTCACAAAGCAGGCCGATAAGCCGGATTCTGTGCACGCCTCACGCCCGAAAGCGTAACGCGCGTGGCAGCCATTCCTCTAGTCGCGCCATTACTGGCGCGCTCAAGCTCCCTACCCGCAGACGAGACGGAGGCACCGTCCTGCATCACGAGGATGCGCGCCTGCCTATTTGGAATTGCTCCGGGTGGAGGTTACCTTGCCGGTCTGCCTTGCAGCAGCCGCGGTGCGCTCTTACCGCACCGTTTCACCCTTACCTGATCCCCGAACTTGCGCCCGGGGCCATCGGCGGTTTGCTTTCTGTTGCCCTGTTCCGCGTGTCGCCACGGATGGCCGTTAGCCATCACCCTGCCTGGTGGAGTCCGGACTTTCCTCGCCCTCTCCGGCCGAAACCGGATCAGCCGCGACTGCCTGGCCTACTTTGCATTGGCGATTTTAGCATGGGGGTGTCGCAGCCTCACGGTCAGGCACCGGCGCAGGCTTTTCCCGCGACCGGCGGCCGGATCGAAAGACCTGAGGGTCATCGTAGAAAGACACGGCTTCGTTTTCAGACCACCATCCCGGCACGCCCAGCACCGGCAGTGGCGTGAAATATCGGCTGGAAATGGCTTCGCCCTTAAGCCGTTCAGATACTGCGTGGTCGAGGATTGCGCGGCGTTCGGTATCGGTGACGGAGAAATAGGCCGGCTCGACTTCCACGATCCAGGCGTGTCCCGTGCACGCCTTGTACGGCGCAATCAACTTTTCCAGCAGCGCGTGACCGAAGATGCGCGCCTCGCATCGAACGCCCCAGGCGGCGCGTTGCTCAACAAACAATGTGTGCCAGTCGAAGGCTCGAAGTGCAGCGGCGAGCGAGGCGTCTTCACAGGCAAAGAGGATCGCGTTTTCATCGAAAAGCGTCAGCGCATCACGCGCTGCGCCTCGTGTGGGACCGATGCCGAGCACGTCGATTTCCGCGGCCTGCCGGGCGTTCAGCGCCGCCTTGATGCGCGGATACTGGAACCACATTGAGCCATTGAAGAAATCGTGCAGGTTATAGCGCGTGGGCACGCAGCCCGTCTCGGCAATATGCCCTTCATACGATGCACCCGCCGGCAACTCGTCCTGAGCGATGAATGACATCGGGTTGCCGCGTCCGGTTACACGCGGTTCGGTGTGTGCATCGACATTAAGAGTGGAAAGATAGGCTGAGTAGCTAGTGAGCGCGGCCTGGCGCCAGCGCTCGCCCCGCTCAGCAAGCGGCGCAAGCCATGGGCTTGACCAATCGATATCCATAAAGCGCTGCGCCGCGAGGGTATCGGTTGGCGGCGATGCCGTTTCCGCGTTTTCAGACATCAGTGAATTTTCACGGTCGGACATTCAAGTAGCTCAAGAAGCACGGGGTTTTCGCTCAAAGCTCAAAGCCCCAAGTGTGCCCCGGCAACCGTTACTCCATGCGCCAGCCAATCGCTTCACCGCCGCCCAGCGGCACGATCTCGTCATCGCCCGCCATAAATTCCGCTGGGAGCGTCCAGGGTTCGCGACGCAGCGTCACGCTCTCTTTCGAGCGCGGCAAACCGTAAAAGTCTGCGCCGTGAAAACTTGCAAAACCCTCGAGGCGATCAAGCGCGCCAGCCTGGTCGAAGGCTTGCGTGTAAAGCTCCAGCGCGTGCAACGCGGTGTAGCAACCCGCGCAGCCGCACGCGTGCTCCTTCAGCCCCTTCGCATGCGGCGCGCTGTCCGTGCCGAGGAAAAAGCGCGGATTGCCGGAGGTCGCCGCCGCGAGCAGCGCCACACGATGCGTCTCGCGCTTGAGCACCGGCAAGCAGTAGTAATGCGGCCGGATTCCGCCCACAAACAGCGCATTGCGGTTGTAAAGCAGATGATGCGCGGTCAGCGTGGCGCCGGTCGGGCCGCCGGCATCGCGGACGTAATCAGCGGCGTCCTTCGTCGTGATGTGCTCGAACACGACCTTCAGCGCGGGAAAATCGCGGCGCAGCGGCGTCATCACCCGATCGATAAACACCTTCTCGCGATCGAACATATCGATGGCCGGGTCTGTTACTTCACCATGCACGAGCAGCGGCAGGTCGTGCTTTTGCATCGCTTCCAGCGTCTTCGCGCACTTCGCGATGCTCGTCACACCCGCATCCGAATTGGTCGTCGCTCCCGCGGGATAAAGCTTTACTCCGTGGACAAAACCGCTTTCGCGGGCGCGGCGAATTTCATCGGGCGGCGTGTTGTCGGTGAGATAAAGCGTCATCAACGGCTCGAAACGCGCACCCGGGCCATCTTTCGGTAACGCGGCCAGAATGCGCCCGCGATACGCTGCCGCCATGTCGGTCGTTGTCACTGGCGGTCGCAGGTTCGGCATGATGATCGCGCGGCCGAACTGCCGTGCCGTATGCGGAAGCACGGCAGCGAGCACGGCGCCGTCGCGCACGTGCAAATGCCAATCGTCGGGACGCGCAAGCGTAACGGAGTCAACTGAGTCAACGGTAGAGGCGGAAGCAGGCGTGGAAGCGGACATTGGCGTGATAGCGATGAAAATGATCGGATAACGAAAACGCAGGGACAGTGACGGCCGCGAAACCAAAAAGCATCAGCACGGACGGGAAACATAAGCGGGAATGAAGCACCAGCACGCGGCGCAGCTTGCGCTATCAATATCGGCCGTTCGATTCAGTGAATCATGCGCCGAGATTGCGTGCTTAATAAGGCTAACATCGGAGTTCCCATCCCAATCGGTCAGTTTTTCTCCCGCAAGCTGGCCCATACCGTGGAAATTCCACAACGATGCCGCCTACAGTCGAAAGCCGCGATTTTTTGGCGGTTTCGTCGGTGCTATGCTTTGGCTAGCCGTATTGTAACGGTTAGCTCCATTCACCCCGTCTGCAGCCTCAGCAATGTGCCAACTTCTCGGAATGAACTGCGCGGAACCAACGGACGTGACTTTCTCGTTCACCGGTTTCGCGGCGCGTGGCGGCGTTACCGACCATCACGCGGACGGCTGGGGCATTGCGTTCTTTGAAGACAAGGCCTGCCGCCTTTTCATCGATCACCAGTCGTCGGCTAGTTCACCGCTTGCCGAAATGGTAAAGCGTTATCCGATTAAATCGAAGAACACGATTGCGCATATCCGCAAGGCGACGCAAGGGCACATCCTGCTGGAAAACTGCCATCCGTTCATGCGCGAGTTGTGGGGACGGCACTGGATTTTCGCGCACAACGGCGACCTCCAAGATTTCAAGCCCTGTCTGAACGGACAGTATCAACCGGTCGGCACCACGGACAGCGAGCTGGCATTCTGCGCTTTACTGCAAGGCCTGCGACGCGAATTCCCGGGCTGCCAGCCGCCGCTGGACGAACTCTTCGCGGCGCTTGAGAAGCTCACGCGCGAGATTACCCAATTCGGCGTATTCAATTTCCTGATGTCGAACGGCCAGGCGCTGTTCACGCATTGCTCCACGCATCTGTATTACCTCGTGCGCAGTTGGCCGTTCTCCACGGCGCATTTGATCGACGCCGACATGTCGATCGATTTCGCCAAGTACACCACGCCGGAAGATCGCGTCGCAGTGATCGCCACCTCGCCGCTTACCGACGACGAAATCTGGACGCGCTTCGCCCCCGGCGACCTCGCGTTGTTCCAGCACGGCGCGTTGCTCAGGACGGTCAACGTTCCGGTGACAGCGGATGTTGCGGAGAAAGCACGCGAGCCGCTGTGCAAGGTTTGCGTTGAATCGGTGCTGCGTGTTGAGACGATCGAGACAACTGCAGATGTGGAAACCGAACTGGGTATCGAATGAACCAAGAGTAGTTTCGCGGCAGAAGGATCACCTGAACTCACGCTTGTTCCACTCTCCAGGGAGCTCATGCAATGTCAGGAAAATTCGTCATCGACCGTGCCCGCAACGGCCAGTTCTATTTCAACCTGCGGGCAGCCAACGGCGAACCGATCCTCAAGAGCGAGACGTATGTGACGCGAGCATCGGCCGAACATGGCATTGCGTCCGTCAAGGCGAATGCGTTGATCGATGAACGCTACGAGCGCAAGACAGATAAAAGCGGCGCGCCTTATTTCAATCTGAAGGCCGGCAATCACGAGATTATTGGTGTCAGCGAGGCGTACAGCAGCGCCGCGGCGAGAGATACCGGGATTGAATCGGTGAAAAAAAACGCGCCTGATGCAGTGACACAGGACAACACGAAAGCAGAATGACCAGCGAGTAGCGTTGGACTACAAAGACAAAAAAATGGCCGTTCCAGC
>NZ_JAQGMM010000405.1 GCF_028292365.1 Caballeronia sp. | reverse complement strand
GCCTCAGCGTGGATCTTTGCTCAGCTCGGGCCGGAGATTCGCACCGTGAAGACCACGAAAACCGATCCGTCGGAAGCGCATTAAGACGCTGGAGTTGTGACTTGGCTTTGCGCTCGTCACGCATCGTTCAGGGCGCGTCGCATTCTGTCGCGCCATCTCGAATCATCGCGGCGTGCGTGCCGCACTATGAGAGTGCACGCGGCCTCGCCCCTTCGCTGCGATAAAAACCGGCGCGGCGCCCTAGCGCCAACCGGGGCCGGTTTCGGCGGGAATATCTCAATTGTCCGGCGAATGCGCATATTTCTTGCTCTTCAGGGAGCGGCCCTATCCTGTAAACTAGTTCTTTCCCGATGTTTACTCCCACTCGAGCCGCGTTCGAACGCCTGCCAAAACCACCATGAGCATGGTTGATCTCGACCCTCCCCGCTTTCAGCCCCCCCGTCCCGTTGCGGGCGATGACGGCTCGCGGCGCACTGTCCTGTACGGCGAATACACGGTGTTCAGCGTTTTCCAGCCCGTGTTCTCCGTGTCCCATCGACGCGCGATTGGTTACCACGCGTCGCTCAGAGCGCGGGACGATTCCGGCCGGCAAGTTCCATCGCATGAAGTCTTCACGCAGGCGGCACGGCGCGGCGATCTGCTCGAACTCGGCCGGCTGGCTGAATCGCTGCACCTGGGCAACTTCTTTTCCTTCGATAGCGACGACGAATGGCTGTTCCTCAGCCTCCACCCGGCCGCTTTGATGGACACGAGCTACGGCGATGCGCTGTTGGCATCGTTGAAAAACATCGGACTGCCGCCGCAACGCGTCGTGCTGGAAGTACCCGAGCAAGCCGGCGGTGAGACCACGCGCTTTGCTGAGATCATCGATTCATTGCGCAAGTCTGGCTTCCTGATCGCGCTGGATGGCTTCGGCGTGAAGCATTCGAATATTGACCGCGTGTGGCATCTGCGGCCCGATATTGTGACGCTCGATCGCTGCATCCTGCAGCAGGCGAGCGAACATTCGCATATCGAGCGGGTATTGCCTGGGCTTGTTTCGCTGCTGCATGAATCAGGTCAACTGGTATTGATGGGCGGCCTGAGCACCGAACGCGACGCGCTGATTGCGCTCGAATGCAACGTCGATTTCGTGCAGGGCGCGTATTTCGCCGGGCCCAGCGTGGAAGCCGTTAAACCGCAAGCCGCGCAAGGCGTGCTGGACGCGTTGTCTGCCGCGTCCCGTGAACGCGTGGCCGCGCGTGAACGCACGCAGTCGGCGCGGTTGGCGCCGTATGTGGGGGCGCTGGAAACCGCGGCGGCGCGTCTGATCGAAGGCGAAACACTCGCCAATGCAACCCGCACGCTATTGCAGCTTCACGAAACGGCGCGGTGTTTCCTGCTCGATGCATCGGGGCGGCAGATCGGCGATAACGTCTTGCCTGCCGCGCGTGCATCGCAACGGGCCAAGCGTTTCCGGCCCTTGCTGCATTCGGAAGGCGCGAGCTGGGAACGCCGGCCGTATTTCATCGAAGCATTGCGCACGCCGGACCGGGTTCATCTGACTGCACCGTATCTCTCGATCAACGAGGCGCACCTGTGCGTGACGGCGTCTATCGCTGCGCATACGCCACGCGGCTTGCAAGTCCTGTGCGTTGATATCAACTGGGACGTGACATCGCAACGGCGTTAAGCGTTGTGCATCAGTCACACATGCGAGCGCGTCAGCGCAGCCTTCACGGTGCGCGCAAGGTCTCCTATCTGAAACGGCTTCCTGAGCACCGCGTAGCCCTCAACGCGGTCCTTCGATACATCCACATCTGCATACCCCGTCGCCAGGATCACAGGCAGTTGCGGGTGTGAGCGCTTCGCTTCGGCAATCACTTCCAGGCCATTCATGCCGGGCATCGCGAAGTCGACCATCAGCAAATCCGGATTGTCCGCCTGCAGCCGCTCCAGTCCCGCGCGCCCATGCGCTGCCTCGCTGACCGCATAGCCGAGCATCTTCAGGCAATCGACGAGAAACGTCCGCACATCGACGTCGTCTTCAATCACGAGAATCCGTTCGTGCGCGCCCGTGATCTCCTCGCCCGCTTCTGCAACCTCCGCTTCGGCCACCACGCGTTCGCGCAAAGGCAGCCATAACTCGACAGTCGTGCCGTCGCCCGGTTCGCTGTGAATCCGCGCCGTTCCACCGGCCTGACTCGCAATCCCATAGACCTGGCTCAAGCCGAGACCCGTGCCCTTGCCGACCGGCTTGGTCGTGAAAAATGGATCGAAGACGCGCGTCAGCAGCTCCGGCGGAATGCCCGTGCCCGTATCGCTCACCCCGATCACCACATACTGTCCCGGCGGTACCGCTTCGTCAGGCGCTACGCGCTGGCTGACGCGAATGGTCAACAAGCCGCCGTCGGGCATGGCGTCGCGCGCATTGATCGCGAGGTTCAGGACGGCGAGTTCGAGCTGGTTGGCATCGGCGTCGGTCCAGGCCTCTTTCACGTCGAAGCGAGTGCCGAAATGAATGCCCGTTCCCAGCGATAACGTCAGCATGTCGCGCATGCCATGCAGCATCGGAATGACGTCGATGGCCTTCAGGTCCAGATTGCTGCTGCGTGAAAACGTGAGCAGCTGCCCGGTCAGCTTCGCGCCGCGTTCGGTCGCGCGCTTGACCGTCTGCGCCATGGTCTGCACACGTTCATCGCGACTCACGCGCGTGATGAGTTCCGCGTTGCCCATGATCACGTTCAGCAGGTTGTTGAAGTCATGCGCGATGCCGCCGGTCAGTTGTCCGAGCGCTTCCATCTTTTGCGCCTGCACGAGCACCGCCTGAACCTTCGCGCGCTCGTGGATCTCCTTCATCAGGCGGTCGTTCGCCGACGCCAGTTCCTGCGTCCGTTCCGCGATACGGCTTTCCAGCGTGTCATTCAAACGCTCGACCACCATCTGGCTCGCGAGAATCTTCTCGTTGACTTCGTGACGGTCGGTGACATCCAGTGACACGCCGATGATCCGCATCGTAGTCGTCCCCGGAAGGCTGCCCGGCGCGCGCATTGGATGGCCGCGCGACTGCACCCAGTGGACGGTGTCGTCCGGCCAGATCACGCGATATTCGACCGTGAGATTCGTGTTGTTATAGATGCAACTATCCAGCGCACGCTGACGCATCTCGCGGTCATCGGGATGCACAAGCTGGATGATCTGCCCGTAGTCCAGCGTGGGCCCCTTTTGTCCGTAGATCTTGCGGAACGCTTCGGTGGAGCGCAGCGCGCCGGTCTCCACATCGAGTTCCCACGATCCCAACTGCCCCGCCGCGAGCGCCAGATGCAGCCGTTCCTGCGCCTCCACGCGCTCGGCAAGCTGCCGCCTTGCCTCGTATTGCCGCAAGCGTGCACGCAATGCCGACGATACCGCGCGCCGCAACGTTTCGGCATTGAGCGGACGCTCCAGCACGACGACGTTACCCAGCAGCTCGAGCCGGTCGAGCGCGTGTTGCGGGCGTCGTTCAGTGCGTTTGGTGGCGAGCAGGATCAGCGGAAAATCAGACCACGTCGGCTGCTGGTCGAGCCACTGGAA
>NZ_JAQGMM010000391.1 GCF_028292365.1 Caballeronia sp. | reverse complement strand
CTCCGCCCTTCTGCTGCGTGATCGCAATGATTTCAGCTGCCACGTTTTGCTCCCAAATTTAGCTTTTCGAATTTTACATTGAAAACTCAATTTTTCTAGCGATAACTCATCTCGTTGGCCGTCTGGTTGGTTTTCTGTGGGTTTATGCGCATAAAGTCTGGAGCATCGAAGTGATTCGGCACATGCCGGCGCCGTTGTCGTTCATTGAAATCTGCGGGCTGTCGTGCAGAGGGTCGAGGGTGGAATGTTGCTTCTCAAGTTGCTGCCCTGCTTTTCATACTCGGTCTGTGTGCCGGTGAGTCGATATGATCGGCAACGTTTTGGGCCGCGGCCTCTAGGCGAATTCGATCGAGGAAACTTGGTTTTTGCCACTGGCCTTGGGCCACTCCTTGGATATTTCAGCAGCGCGTCAGTGTCCGCCGCCGCTCCGTGGGAGTGTGACCTCGGTTCGTCCTGTCGCTGCAGAAGGCCGATTGGCTTCGATAAATGATTCCGCGAACGGCGCATTAAGAGCGGTCGACCTTCAGCCCCTGCTGAATGATGAATAACGTGCATGCGGCGCCGGTCGATGAATGGCTGGTTTACCAAAAGTAACAACGATTGAGCCAGGAAACCCGTCAAGGAGAAGCTTTATGCGCATAAAGTCCGGCACCACGCATCGGGATTTCTGAGGTCCCACCAGTGAGGGAGTGAATGCGAACAACACGGCGATTGGGATAAATTAGGACAAAACTCGATCAGTCAGCCTTGGCGGGGTTTGATGCGCATAGTTCCGGGCGCCTCAGTTGGGTTCGAGATGTCCGGAACAATCTGAAGGCGGAACGTCATGCGCATTAGTTTGTTTGTCACTATCTCTTGATGCCATCGAAACTCGCTCTCTCTACTTACGCCTAGCCTCTTCAGGGCTCAGCTTTTCGTGCGGGTCTTGCGGTCGAACGCATACAACCGCCGCTGGACTTAGTTGAAATTTTAATAGTTATAGTTATTAAACATAATAAACGTCATATACGGCAGCCCGCCGCTGGCTCCAACGCCGGCTATCCCTGTATGCGAGTCTCGATGAAGCTTTAATCGACCATGAACTTCAGGACGCAAAGAACGCAAAAATAAATCGAACCAAGAAAGAATCGAACCAAGAAACAATCGAACCAAGAGCAAGGTGAGACCTCACCCCAATCAACGTGCCGAAGTCGTAACATGCGCACTCGCGTCCTCCCGCGCCCGCCAAAGAACGGCCCTGAAGAACGGCCCTGAAGAACGACGCTAATCCAACGACCTCCAATCAAACGCCTCACCACTTAAAAATCACCTCCAACCCCCTACGACCTGAAAGCATCCCAAGTATTTTGTAAGCCTCCGCTCGTAAAATCCGGCGACCGTGCGATGCCTGCGACTCACCAACACCGGACGTCGCGGAGAAACCGCAGAAGCAAGCGGGCAAACACGCAAACGGAAAACCGGTCACTCCCTCTACTTAGCCAAGGGCATTTCAGTGCATCTGACCTCGACTCTCGCCGCGTGGTCCACCCACGACACGCGTCTTCTCATCGCATGCGCGCTCGGTCTGGCGTCAATCATCGTTCTCATTAGCGCGCTGAAACTTGCGCCATTCCTCTCCATCCTCGTCGGCACTTTTGTCGCGGGTTTCACGGCGAGCTTGCCGCTGGAAGCCGTCGCGAGCGCATTCAGCAAAGGGGCGGGCGGAATCCTGGGCGATGTCGGCATCATCATCGCGCTCGGGGCCATGCTCGGCGCGCTGATGGCGGAATCGGGCGCAGCGGACCGCCTGGTTTCCACCATCCTCGATCACTCCACGCCGCGCACCTTGCCGTGGCTGATGGCGCTGGTGGCCATCATCATCGGCTTGCCGCTGTTCTTCGAAGTGGGTCTCGTCATGATGGTGCCGATCATCTTCGTGATGGCGCGCCGCTCGAAACAGCCAATCTTGCGTATCGCGATTCCCGCGCTCGCCGGCATGACGACGCTGCACGCGCTGCTGCCGCCGCATCCGGGTCCGCTGATCGCCGTCAGTGCGCTGCACGCGGACCTCGGCATCACCATGGGGCTTGGCTTCATCATCGCCATTCCTGCCGTGATTCTCGCCGGGCCGGTCTACGGTATGTGGCTGTCGAAACGCATGCACGTGGACGAGCCGGAGGAGATGGGCAAGCTGTTCTCATCGAAAGTCGATGCGAACGGAGCGCTCGACGCGCCAAGCTTCGGCATCTCGTTGCTGACCATTCTTCTGCCGGTCGTGCTGATGCTTGGCCGAACCGTGGCGAAACTGGCGGTCCAGCCCGAAACCCTTCTCTTCGATACTCTCAATTTTCTCGGTGAGCCACTTATCGCCCTGGGACTCACCGTTCTTTTCGCGATCGTTGCGCTGGGCTGGTCGCGTGGCATGCCGCGTGACCGGGTGGGCGGCATCCTGCGCAAAAGCCTGCCGCCGATCTGCGCTTTGCTGTTGACCATCGGCGCAGGGGGCGGTCTCAAGCAGACGCTGGTTGTCGCCGGCATCAGCACGACGATCGGCAAGATCGCCATCGGCTCGCACATGCCGCTGATCCTGCTCGCCTGGCTGATCGCAGTGGCCTTGCGGCAGGCGACCGGCTCGGCGACAGTGGCCACCACGACCACCGCGGGGATCATCGCCCCGGTCGTGGCGGGCTTGAGCGCGACCCACAACTCGCTGTTGGCGCTGGCGATTGGCGCGGGTTCGGTGTTTTTCTGCCACGTCAACGACGCCGGTTTCTGGATGATCCGTGAGTACTTCGGCTTGCAACTCAAGCAGACCGTCTACGTCTGGTCAGTGTTGCAAACCATCGTCTCGGTCGTCGGCCTTGCGTTGACGCTGGTCATGTGGGGCGTGCTGACCTAAATCGTGGGCAGATTGGCAAGGCAAGCGCGGACTCGAACCTTAAACTGCAAAAAAAGGAGATGTCCATCATGCTTGCCTTGCGCCCCTCTTGTGAATGCTGTGGAAAAGCGCTGCCGCCCGACGCGCGCGACGCGATGATCTGCAGCTTCGAATGCACGTTCTGCGAAGCCTGCGTGTTGTCCCGGCTGAGCAACGTATGCCCCAATTGCGGCGGTGGCTTCCAGCTCCGCCCCATCCGACCGAAAGCAATGCTCGAAAGCCGGCCGGCCTCAACCGATGTGCATCCGGCCGGCGTGGATGAACACGCGCATCGCGCATTCCTCGATCGCTACAGTGCGATCCCCCCTTCCGAACGGTAAACGCAAGCAGGCCTGAGTGCCGTGAGCCGTCGACGTCACGTTCGTCGCATTCGTCGCATTCGCCGGCCTCAGGGCATTCCCTGATCTGAGCGGCGCTCATATCCGTCCGCACGAATCGTCGATTCCTCCTCATCGACATGCGCTCGCACAATCTGTTCATCGATCCACTCCATGAACGGAAGCCAGCATGCCAACACCCCAAACCGGCCGCACCCTCCATATAGGCGAAGGCTTTGAAGGCCCGGGCGTCAATCTCGCTCACATCAACGTGCTCGTCGGCCCGCGCAATGGCCCCGCAGGGCAGGCGTTCGCCACCGCGCTCGCCACGCCTTCGGCCGGCCACGCGCCGTTCGTCGTCATCGCGCAACCTGGCGTGCCGACCAAACCGCTCACGCTGTATGTCAACAAGGCCCCCATAGCGGGCGATTTTCACGGCAACGCAACCTGGGGCGCATCGCAGGCGGGAATAGCGAAGGCAGTTGCCGAATCGCTGGAAGACGGCACGTTGCCGCCTGAAGCGGAAAACGATTGGGTAGTGGTAGCGGCGAACTGGGTGAACCCGTCTACTGACAATCTCGATGCAGTCTTTCGCAACAACTACCGTGCGGCGAAAAATGCCATCAAGGCCGCCATGCTCGGCTTGCCGTCGAAGGAAGACGTGTTCGCCGCTGCGCGCGAAGTATCGAATCCTTTCTACACACCTAATTTGCCGCAAGCGGCCCTCTAAAAATCAGCGCGACGGTGCCGTGCCCGGCAACCGTCGCCGTGCGTCATGGAGACTCAAAGAATGGAATTTGTCCGTCTGGGCCAGTCGGGCCTGAAAGTATCTCGCCTGTGTCTTGGCACCATGAATATGGGTACCCCGCAATGGAAACCGTGGATTTTTGACGAACAAAAGAGTGAGCCAATCGTCCGCCATGCGCTGGAGGCCGGGGTCAATTTCATCGACCTGGCGGATTTCTATTCGGCTGGCGTTGGAGAAGAAGTCGTCGGACGCATTCTCGGCCGCCTTGCGCGGCGCGAGGAAATCGTGGTGACGACCAAGGTCGGCTATGACATGGGCGCTTATCAAAACGCTGGCGGTCATTCGCGCAAGCATGTGCTTGACGGTATCGACGCATCGTTGCGCAGGCTGGGCATGGACTATGTGGACATCTACATGCTGCATTACTTCGATACCGCTACGCCCGTGGAGGAAACCATGGGCGCGCTGAACGACATCGTCCGTTCGGGCAAGGCGCGTTATATCGGGGTATCGACCATGTACACGTGGCAACTGGCGAAGATCGTCCAGGTCAGCGAGCGGCATGGCTGGCACAAGCCTATCAACATGCAGTTGCAGTTGAATCTCGCCTACCGCGAGGAAGAGCGCGAAATGATGCCGTATTGCGCGGACCAGGGATTGGGCGTGTCGGTCTTCAGCCCGCTGGCGCGCGGTCTCCTGACGTGCGACCCCGCGTCCACGCGTAGCCAGACCGATTTCTTCATGTCGCAAATGTACGGCGACGCGGCCTCGCGGGAGATTGCGGCGTCGGTGGCACGTGTGGCGAAGCGGCGTGGAGTGGGCGCGGCGCAAATTGCGCAGGCCTGGGTGCTTCAGCGCGACGGTGTCGCCAGCATGCTCGTGGGCGCAGATTCGCCCGCCCAGTTCGATAGCGCGCTCAGCGCGCTCGGCACTCACCTGGACGCGGACGAACTGTACGAACTCGAGCGCAACTACACGCCGTGCGATGTCATCAATGACTACACGGCCGGGCGTCGTACCGCCCGTGAATCTCGTGCGCCGCAAGGTGACTTTGTTCAATCGATGAAGGACGCCGCATGAATCTGCTTCGCAAAGAGCATTACATCAATGGCGCCTGGCACAAAAGCGCTGAGACTTACACCGTCCGCAATCCGGCTACGGGCGAAGTGATCGCAGATGTCGCGAAGGCCGGCGCTGCGGAAGCCCATCAAGCCATCCGCGCTGCGGAGATCGCGTTTCCCATTTGGCGCTCTCTCACCGCGAAAGAGCGTGGGGCGCGGGTCAGGTGCTGGGGCGAACTGATGCTGGAGCATCGCGACGCGCTCGCTGAACTGCTGACGCGTGAGCAAGGCAAGCCGCTCGCGGAAGCAAAAGGCGAAGTGGTCTATGCCGCAAGTTTCCTCGAATGGTTTGCCGAGGAAGCGAAACGCAGCTACGGAGATGTGATCCCGAGTTCGAAGCCCGGCTCGAAGATCATCGTGACGCGCGAGCCGGTCGGCGTGGTCGCCGCCATCACGCCCTGGAATTTTCCGCTTGCCATGATCACGCGCAAAGCAGGCCCTGCGTTGGCGGCGGGTTGCACGATGGTGTTGAAGCCGTCGGAGGAAACGCCTTTGAGCGCGTTGGCACTCGCGGTGCTCGCGGCGGAAGCTGGCATCCCCGCGGGCGTCTTCAACGTCGTATCCGGAGACGCGGTTGCGATTGGCGCTACGTTGACCGCTTCGCCCGTGGTGCGCAAGTTGTCGTTCACCGGTTCAACGCGCGTGGGCAAGCTGCTCGCCGCGCAATCCGCGGACACGTTGAAGAAACTCTCGCTGGAACTTGGCGGTAACGCACCGTTCATTGTGTTCGACGACGCCGATCTCGACGCAGCAGTGCAGGGCGCGATGGCATCGAAGTTTCGCAACACAGGCCAGACCTGCGTATGCGTGAATCGATTTTTCGTGCAGTCGGGAGTGTATGCCGAATTCACGCAACGCTTGACCGAGGCAGTACGGAAGCTTCGCGTAGGGGATGCGCTCGAGCAAGAAGTCGATCAGGGGCCGCTCATCAACGAGGCCGCTTTCAGGAAAGTCGGCGATCACGTTGCGGACGCACTGAGCAAGGGCGCATTCGCACTAATCGGCGGCCATCCCCATGAGCTGGGCGGGACGTTCTACCAACCGACAGTGCTCGTTCATGCGAATCGCACCATGTCTATCGCCCAGGAAGAAACGTTTGGACCGGTGGCCGCCTGTTTCCGCTTCGAAACAGAGGCCGAAGCGATCACGCTTGCCAACGACACCCCGTTCGGGTTAGCCGCTTATTTCTATACGCGGGATCTGGGCCGCGCGTGGCGTGTAGCCGACGCACTCGAGACAGGCATGGTGGGTATCAACGAAGGAATCATATCGACGGAGGTGGCGCCGTTCGGCGGCGTCAAGCAATCAGGTCTTGGCCGCGAGGGATCGAAGTACGGACTCGATGAATACATGGAAATGAAATACATGATGATCAGCGGCCTGATGGGCATTGATCGCTGAACGCAGAAGATGCTGGTTATGCGCCACGCAATGTTGCTGCCGCGCATGGCCAGCATCGCGAAATTGAAGAACATAAAGGTAAGGAGACGCAGTGAGTCATCAGGACACGCCAAGTAGTGCATTTCCAATCAGCCCACCGCCTCATGCGGCCGCAACACCTATTCGTGCGCCAGCACCGCAGACGCCGAAGCCGGTTTTACTCGACGACATCCCGTTAAACCGGTTTCACATGAAAATTGCGGGCCTGACATTTGGCGCGCACTTCACCGAGGGTTATGCGCTCGGCACTGTGGGATACGCGCTGGCATCGATGAATCGGCAGATGCCACTCGATTCATTCTGGATGGGAGCAATCGGCAGTTCCGCTTTGATCGGAATTTTCCTCGGTAGCCTGGTATTTGGCCGGCTGTCGGATCGACTGGGACGCCAGAGCATCTTTCTTA
>NZ_JAQGMM010000371.1 GCF_028292365.1 Caballeronia sp. | reverse complement strand
GTCAGGAGCAAAAGAATAGTACCGTGATATTCCGTAAAATATAACGAAAGCCTGATTCGTGTCTTGACGTTAAACGGCGCTTGGCCGATTTTGAGGGTTTTGGGGCGGGCGCAGATGGCTTGCTTTTGTGTTCAGGAGGTAACGCGCTGAACGAGGTGAACGGAGCCAGGAAAGGCTCGTTTTTAAGGCTGGCGGATCAGGAGGAGTGAGAGCGTTCAGTATCGGTCAGGGATAAACCTGCGGCGGCTATGGACCTGTTTCAATGAGAACAAGCCGAAGCCGCCGCGGAAAAATTCGATTTTAGAACGTCGGCAAAACCGGCCGGGTTTCAATCGAACGCTTGATCAATGCTTCCACCGCGAGACGTTCGTCGCCGGCAAGCGGCAAGCGCGGCGGCCGAACCGGTTCGGTGCCCAGACCGACCATGGCCTCGGCCAGCTTGATGTTCTGCACGAGCTTGGCCGAGACATCAAGCGCCAGCAGCGGCGCGAACCAGCGGTAGATCGTGCGGGCTTCTTCCAGGCGGCCCGCCTTGAGCAGCTTGAAGATTGCCACGGTCTCTTCGGGGAACGCGCAAACCAGCCCTGCAACCCAGCCGTGCGCGCCCATCAGGCAGGCTTCCATCGCGAGGTTATCAACGCCGCAAAAGAGCGCGTAGCGGTCGCCGACCGCATTGATAAGATCTGTGAAGCGACGTACATCGCCGGCCGATTCCTTGATCGCAACGAGCTTCTTTTCATCGGCGAGATCGGCGAACATTTCTGGTGTCACATCAACGCCGTACGCGAGCGGGTTGTTGTAGACCATGATCGGCAAGGGACTCGCACTGGCGACCACGCGGAAGTGGTTGAGCGTTTCGCGCCGGTCCGACAAATAACGCAGACCCGGCAGCACCATGTAACCGGCAGCGCCGTGCTTGACGCCGAGTTCAGCCTGGCGGCAACCGTCGAGCGTGCTGTTTTCCGCAATCGTCAGCAACACGGGCACGCGTCCCTGAGCTGCATCGACGCCGATATCCAGCACGTCCAGCTTCTCGTCGAGCGAGAGCGTCGACGCTTCGCCAAGCGATCCGCAGACGATAATGCCGTCGACCCCGGCCGCGATCTGCGCCTCGATATTCTTCTTCGTCCAAGCACGGTCTATGCTGAAATCCGCATTGAACTTGGTCGTGACGGCGGGCATTACGCCTTCCCAGATATGCGCCATGGCGGCTCTCCTAAAAGTAATCGATTGAGTGGAGTCTAAGCATTGCAGAAAGGGCCGTCTTGCACGTTGCGCGCAATTACGATGCCGATTTCGGCACAGCCGGACGATCCTGGCCTACGAAGCGAGCGGCCTTGTCTGTGGCAGAATCATGTCATCAGCCCTGGTTATCTTAGGGCTCAGGGGCTCATCAAAACGGTACCATCTATGCCGAAATCGGCATCAAATTCGCTGAGCGGCACCAAGACGGGTCGCGTCCGAATTTCTACGATGGCAGCATGAAAATCCTACACTTCATCGACTCCCATACGGGCGGCGAGCCCACCCGTCTCGTCACGTCGGGAGGACCGGATCTGGGCAGCGGCACGCTGGCCGAGCGCCTGGAAAACCTTCGCACGAAACATGACGACTGGCGCTCGGGCGTGATCACCGAACCACGTGGCTCGGACGTGATCGTAGGGGCATTGTTGTGCGAGCCGGATGACCCTGCGTGTGCGGCGGCCGTTATCTTCTTTAATAACGTCGGGTATCTCGGCATGTGCGGCCACGGCACGATCGGCCTGATCGTGTCGCTTGCTTACTCAGGGCAGATTCAGCCGGGTTCGCACCGGATCCAGACCCCTGCGGGTTTTGTCGAGGCCACCTTGCATCCGGACGGCAGCGTGAGCGTGCGCAACGTACCGGCGTACCGATACCGGCAGGCGGTCCGCGTGAATGTGGATGGCTATGGGCCGCTGACGGGCGATATTGCCTGGGGCGGCAACTGGTTTTTTCTCGTAGCCGATCACGGCCAGGATCTCGTTGCGACGAACCTGACCCGGCTGACGGCATTCACCGACACCATTCGCGAGGCATTGCAGGCGCAAGGTATTACCGGCGCAGACCGCGCGATGATCGACCACATCGAATTGTTCGCGGACTCACCGCGCGCGGGAATCGACAGCCGCAATTTCGTACTGTGTCCGGGCAGCGCCTACGACCGTTCGCCATGCGGCACAGGCACAAGCGCGAAGGTCGCGTGTCTCGCCGCTGACAACAAACTGGCAGAAGGCGAGGTGTGGCGGCAGGAAAGCATCATTGGCAGCGTGTTCGAAGCGAGCTACCGGCGCTCGGACAAACTCGCGGGCCAGGCGGTGATTCCGACCATCACCGGACATGCGCACATCATGGCCGAAGGCCGGCTCTGCTTCGACAGCACAGACCCATTCGCCTGGGGTATCCCCTCAGTCTGAGTTCCAGTCCGCGCAACGCGTCCGCCGTTCATTCGTCCTCTGATCGCCTCGAGTCTCCCTGTCGTCAACACCAATTTTGACGGACGCTTCTCGCCTCTATAATCGGGCGCAGCGAGGTGCGCGCCCCTGCACGCGGCATGCGTGGCAGGGGCGGCACTTGCGGACCCCGACGACGCCAGCGAGACGCGAATGACCATTACGACGGACCGTCCGGCGCATGCTGAACCCGAACACGGCGCCGCGCCCCCCGGCTTGCATACCACGCTCACTGCCCCCGTGGGCGCTGCGACGCTCGAGGCCATGCTGCAGCATTTCAGGCTGCTGGAACCGGTCTTCGACGCGATGCCCGATATCGTTTTCTTCGTGAAGGACGCGCAGGCGCGTTACGCGCTCGTGAACCGCGCGCTGGCTTCGCGCTGCGGCCTGAAGGACAAGCTGGGGCTGCTTGGAAAGACGGCGGAAGAAGTCTTTCCGCAACGCTTTGGCCGCATTTATACGGCGCAGGACCAGGCGATCATCGCGCAGGGCAACCCGATGATCGACCAGCTCGAACTGCATCTCTATCCGGCGCGTCAACCCGGCTGGTGCATGACGTCCAAGCAGCCGCTCCACGATGCGCACGGCACGGTCGTCGGCCTGGCCGGCATCTCGCGCGACCTGCAGGCAGACGAAGGGACGCACCCGGCTTACAGCCGGCTCGCGGCCGTTGTCCAGCATATTCAGAGCAACTTCGTGCAGCCGCTGAACATGCCGCATCTGGCGGCGATGGCGAACATGTCGATTGCCCAGCTGGAACGGTATTTTCACAAGGTCTTTCATCTGACACCGCGTCAGGTGTTGCTCAAGACACGGCTCGATGCGGCCACGGCGCTGCTTGTCACGCACGAAAAGGTCACCGACGTAGCGGCGTTATGCGGGTACACCGACCACAGTGCGTTCACGCGGCAGTTCAAGGCGACCGTGGGCCTGACGCCAACCGAATATCGCGCGCTGTTGCGGACTCATCATGTGGTTACGCATTCCGCAACACATGCCGCCACAAAGCTTTCATCGTGATATTGGCGTCGATAAGTCTGAACTTTCGAAACGGCATACCGGGTAAAAAATTACCTGCCTGGTTGCCGAAACGCAGCCTTTACACGGCCGATGCACGCGCAGACGCGGAACTGAAATGAACCCATTAGGGTTTGCGCAAAGCCCCGTGTAGAGGGGTTTTCACGGTGGTTCCTCATGCGGTTTCTGCGCTCGGTCTGTTTTTTGCTGCAAGCTTGTTCGACAAGCAATGAGCAAGCAATGAGGCATACTGCGCCCGTTGAAATTTTACTCCGCGCGACGTTCGACACCGGCGCACGCGGCATATCACACGGTGCCGCATGGATCTCATGCCGTCGTGCCGTAAGGTCCGCAGTGGGTGAGACGCGAGAGCCGCGACATTGGCACCAGAATCCAGTTTGGGCTGTTAGAAAAGATAATGATGAATGAAGTAGCGAGACTGGGACATACCAGGATTGTGCTGATCGAAGATGACCTGGAGAGCCGCGAGTCACTGCGAATGCTGCTGGAGGAAGAAGGCGCGGAAGTCTTTGCCGTGGCGGACGCCGAAGAGGGCGCCGAGACCGTCATCCGGGAGTTACCCGACGCGGTGATCTGCGACATCGATCTGCCGATGATGGATGGTTTTTACCTGATCCAGCGCCTGCGAGACCACGAGATTCGAGGCAACCTGACGCCATCGATAGCGATTGCGCTGACGGGCCACGACGGCGACGAATACCGCTTGCGAAGCATTGGCGAAGGGTTCCAGCACTTCATGACCAAACCCGCGCACCCCGACGCCCTCGTGACACTGATCCGGCATTCGCTCAGCTCGCGCGTGCTGTCGTAGCGTTTATCCGCACCGCCGGCCCGCACGCGCAGGACAAACACGTCCTGCGCGCTGACGACACTTGATGACGGTCCTATGACCGGTCGCGGTTGCGTGCGCGAGTGGCGCCGGTAATCACCGCGATGCCCAGCAAGATCACATCGACAATCATGATGGTGTGCTGCGCGACATGCATGGCGACCAGCGCCCATGACACGCCGCCGATCAGGATCAGCCAGCCCAACAGATAAATAACCAGGGTCATCGAATGGTCCTTTCGTGTTGTTTTGATTTGTGAAAACAGGAAACTGCAGCGAACGCCAACCCATGTTCGATCATCGCAGTTGCACAAAGCGGGCCTCACCCGTGTATTCAACACTAAACCGAGGATGAGCTCGGTGTGAATACGAACGCCCGTACGCAGCCATGTTGTATTCTTGGCGCGTTTGCGCCCGGACTGCAACCTCGGATTTAAACCCCGGTTTTAAACCCCCACGGCAATCTTCCATGCTCATTGTTCACCATCTCAACAATTCCCGTTCACAACGCGTGCTTTGGATGCTTGAAGAATTGGGCGTTGAGTATGAAATCAAGCGTTATCAGCGCGACCCCAACACCATGCTAGCGCCGCCCGAGTTGCGCGCCGTGCATCCGTTGGGCAAGTCGCCGGTCATCACGGACGACGGCCAGACGATCGCCGAGTCCGGCGCGATCATCGAGTATTTGAACGAGCGTTATGGGCAAGGACGTTTCGCGCCCCCGCACGGGACCACGCCTGAACGCCTTCGCTATAACTACTGGATGCACTATGCCGAAGGCTCCGCCATGCCGCCGCTATTGCTCAAACTGGTGGCGCTGCGCATCGGCAGCGCGCGCATGCCGTTTTTCGTCAAGCCTATCGCGCGCCGGATCGCGCAGACCATGCAGGACAGTTTCATCGACCCGCAATTGAAGCTGCACTTCGGCTTCATAGAGAGCGAGCTGTCGAAGTCTGAATGGTTTACGGGCGATTCTTTTAGCGCCGCCGACGTGCAAATGAGCTTCCCGCTCGAAGCCGGAATCCAGCGTGCGGGCGCGAAGAAGCTTCCCCACGTAGCGGGTTTCGTAAAGCGGATTCACGAGCGTCCGGCGTATCAGCGGGCATTGCAGCGTGGCGGAAAATACGATTTTGCGGACTGATCCGGGAAGGCCGCGCGGCTTGCGTACAATGGCCGCTAGTTGCCGGAATCCTGCTTGAATCAGGCTCTTTCCGGCTCATATACGCTCATTCACACGCACTTAGGCCCGAAGGCGAAGCATGGCTCGAATCGTCCCCGACGACTGGAAGAATATGGAAGCGACCGGCGCTGCCGTGCGTGAACTCGACACGCTGGCGCTGCTCGCAAAACTCCCCGACGACTACACCGTGTATCACGGTGTTCACTGGACCCGCATCAACGAAGGTTTTTCGGTGTTCGGCGAAGCGGATTTCGTGGTGGTCGCGCCGTCGGGCCGGGTGCTGGTCATCGAACAGAAGGCGGGGTTCCTGCGTGAGACACCCGCGGGCCTGATGAAGGTCTACATGCAGAAAGAGCGCAACGTTGCCGTCCAGCTTGCACGGACGCTCGAGAACCTGCACCGGCGCTTCACCGCCGCATTCGGCGCGGGCACTTACCGGATTGAAGAGCTGCTGTATTGCCCGGATTACACGGTGAAGGACGCGTCCATTGCAGGCGTGCCTGAAGCCCGTATTGTCGATGCCAGCCGTCGAGCGAAGCTGCCGTCGGTCGTGCTGGATATCCTGCCGCCCAGTGAGCCGCGTTTCGAAGCGTCCGCGCGGATTCATCACTTTCTCTCCGACGAACTCGCCCTCACGCCCGATACCAACGCGCTGGTCGGTCAGGCCGACATGCTTGTCACCCGGCTCTCGGGAGGCCTCGCCACGTGGGCGCGCCGGCTGGAATTCCAGCCGTTCAGGCTACGCGTGATTGGCACGGCCGGCTCGGGCAAGACGCAACTGGCGGTGCAAGTGATGCGTGATGCGGTGGCGAAGGGCCGCAGCGTGCTGTACGTGTGCTTCAACCGGCCGCTGGCCGACCACATCCGCCTGGTCGCGCCGCCCGAAGCGCGCATTGCCAATTATCACCAGCTCAGCGCCAGTGTGACGCGCGATGCCGGCACCCCGCCGGATTTCAGCCAGCCGAACGTATTCACTACGCTGGAGGAGCGTTTCGCCAATGTCGAGATTGCGGAGCACTGGAAGTTCGACGTATTGATTGTCGACGAAGGCCAGGATTTCCAGGCGGCCTGGGTGGACGCGCTGGCCCGTTTGCTGACGCCGGATGGTGCGTGGTGGTGGCTTGAGGATCCGATGCAGAACCTGTATTTCCGCGACCCCGTGCCGCTGCCCGGCTGGACCACGCTGCGCGAGACCACGAACTATCGCAGTCCGCGCGACTTGCTGGCGTATATCCGGCGGATCGTCGGACGCGAGGTGCGGCTCGACGCCGGTAGTCCGTTCGACGGTTCCGAAGTCAGTCTTTCCACCTACGAAAACGGCCATCCCGACGAAGTGATCGAGGCGACCAAGCGAGCGATCACCCAGGCGCTGGCGCTCGGCTACCGGAAGCAGGACATCGCGGTGCTGTCCTTTCGCGGGCGCGAAGGCTCGGTGCTGACGTCGGTCGACCAGCTCGGGCCGCATCGCTTGCGCAGCTTCACGGGGAGTTACGATTTGTTCGGGAATCCGGAGTATCGGGAAGGTGACGTGCTGCTCGAATCGATCTACCGGTTCAAGGGGCAATCGGCGCCTTGCGTGATCCTGACCGAAGTCGATTTCGACAATTTCGACGAACAGGTCGCCCGCAAGTTCTTTGTCGGCGCGACGCGTGCCACTATGAAGTTGATCGTGGTGGCGTCCGAACGCGCGGCGCGCGCGTTCGACGAACAGCATTGACCGCCGCCATGACACAACAGCAGGTCTTGAGAACGCTCGCGGCTTCGCTGCTTGTCTTGTTGCCGCTTGCCACGAGCGCGGCACCATTGACGCTCGACGTGGAGGGACTGATCGGGCGTACTAACGACGTTGACCATAGCGTCTATCACATCAGCGAAGCCCAACTACTCAAGCTTCCTGTCCACACAATCACAACCTCGACCACCTGGACGCCGAAATCCACCTTCTCCGGGCCGCTCCTGGGTGACGTGCTGAAGCTCGTGGACGCACGCGGCGACGCCATCGAACTGCGCACGATCGACGACTATTCCTACACGGTGAGCGCGAAGGAAGCGGAGCGTTACGGCGCTATCCTGGCTTACAGCAGGAATGGCGTGCGCCTCACTGTCAGCAAGTTTGGTCCGCTATTCCTGATCTATCCGCGCGACGCGTATCCGTCAGAGCTGAGTGGTTCGGCCGCGGACGCGAAGTTCGTGTGGCAGATCAAAGGGATGGCCGTGAAATGATGCGTGCGGGGTTGCGCCGTTTCAAAGTTGCGATGCTGGTTGCGGCAGCCATTGCACCGCCGCTTGGCGGCGCGGGTTACGTGCTGTATTCCGTGCTGCTGGCGAATCAGACCACGCAGCAACTGACCATGCCGTACGACGGTTTCTACTGGGACGGTGCGCAATTCCAGATTGCGTACGGCCGGTTTGCGAACCAGATTCTGCTGTATCGCAGCGGGATCGACGCCGATACCGATGAGATCCAGCTCCGCTTCGAGGTGCTTGAATCGAAGCTCGCCGTTGTCACCACGTCTACCGCGATGCTCTCCGATAGCGGCCCCCTGCGAAACCGACAACAGGAAATCCTGCGGCAACTGGAAGCAGCGCTCGAGTCTATCGAACCCGATATTGATTCGTTGAAGAGGGAGCCCGGGCGCACGCTGAAGATCATTGGCGTATTGCGGCAGAACCAGGATGCAGTAAACGAACTGGCGAATGGCCGCCGCGTGGTCGACGTGGCGGAACGTGACTACATTGCGCGCGATTTTGTTTCAAAGCGGCGTTATCTGTTTGCGGCGGGCATGCTGCTCGCGCTGCTCTCCATGGTCGCCACCGCCATGCTGCTGCTCAATGGCCAGCGGCGTTCGCGCCTGATTCACCAGCAACGCGCGGCGCTCGAAGCGCAGCATCAGGCAACCCGGGCAGCACGCGAAGCATCGCAGGCGAAGGACGCGTTCCTCGGCATGATCAGCCATGAATTGCGCACACCGTTGCATGCCATTGTGTCGTCGGTGGAACTGCTCGAACTGAACCTGCATAGTGAAAGCGATCGCAAGATCATCCAGCGGCTCGAGACCGGTGCACGCCATCTCGAGGCGCAGATGCGCGACCTGACCGACTTCGCGAGACTCGGCGCCGGCAAGCTTGAATTGCGGCTGACTGTATTCGATCCAATGGAATTGCTTGACTCGATTGTGGACGCGAATACGCCCGCGGCGGTGGCGAAGGGCCTGCTGTTGCGCGGGCAGTTCACGGGCGCGGCGGGGCTGGTGGAGTCGGATCAGCACCGGCTGCGTCAGATCGTGACGAACCTGGTGACGAACGCTATCAAGTACACCGATTCCGGTTCGGTCGATGTGCGTTTCGAACGCTCGCTTGAACGGCTTGATATCTCTGTTATCGACACAGGTCCCGGGATTGCGCGCGAACAGTTGCCGCTGATCTTCAAGGAATTCACGCAGCTCGATTCATCGACCACCCGGCGTTTCGATGGCGCCGGCATGGGCTTGGCCGTCGTGCGCGGACTGGTCGAATTGCTGGGCGGCGTGGTCAACGTGTCGAGCGATGTCGGGCAGGGCGCCGCGTTTCGCGTGAGTTTGCCCGCCGCACCGGTGGCACGAATGCCCGAGCGCGAGCGTGCGCCCGCGGACTTGCCACCGTTGAAGAAAGCACGCGTGCTGGTAATAGACGACCACGACTCCATCCGCGAGTCGCTGACCGAAATGCTGGCGCACCTGGGTTATGCAAGCGTGGCCATGTCCGACGTGGATAGCGCGCTCGCATGGCTCGAGAACAATCAGGCCGATGTGATCCTCGCCGACCTGCACATGCCGGGCAAGGACGGGTACTCGTTCGTGAATGAATACCGGGCCCGGCGGGCGGCAGGCGCGAGCTTGCCGGTGATCGCGGTGAGCGCCTACGCGCCGGATCTGGTCGACCCGAGCGCCGCCATCCTGTTCTTCGATTACCTGCTCAAACCCGTGCGCTACGAAGTGCTGAAAAGCGCCTTGGCGCGGGCGTTATCGGCGACACGGCGAATCCATTGAGTGATTGAGCATTGACATGCGGCGTTGCGTCGAAAGTCAGGAAAGTCAGGCCCGCTGCAAACGCTTCGACAAATCCGCCACAAGGATCGCCATGCGCGCCGGTTTTTCGAAACATGTGACGTTATAGCGCTGGATGATGTCGCTGATTTCCGACTCGCTTGCCTTGCCGGTCGTCAGTTCGCCCGTCAACACGAAGATGGGCGCATCCGGGTTGTCAGAGTTGCGCACGGCGCGGATAGCGTCGGCAGACGTATGCGCCCCGAACAGCCAGTCGATCACCACCGCGTCGAACACTTGCGTCTGCAGCGCTTGCGAGAACCCTTCCAGACCATACAGCGCGACCGCTGTGAAACCGCTGCGCTCGAGATAATCATGCAGGTTGTCGGCCGAGGTCTGGTCGTCGTCCACGACCGCGATCAGCGGCTTGTCCATGTCCGTGCGACGCGGCTGGATCTCGATCTTGTGGACATCGTGAGCGGCGTGCAGCAACACGCCTTCGTGCGTTGTCACGAGCCAGCGGCCGTTCATGTTTTGCGCAATGAAATCCGGGCGGCTACCCGGGTCGAGCGCCTCGCCAATCCACGCAACGCACGGAATTTCGATCGCGCCGAGCATCAGGACGGCGTCCTGGGCGGTGCCTTCAGTGTCGTCTACGTCAGCGTTCTTCGCGTCGAAGAGTTGCAAGGCAGGCTCGCCGAACGCGTCGGCCACGCGGCGGATCTGTGCAAGCGTCCACGGGCTATTGCCACGTAACTTTCTATGCCCCTGCGAGAAACTGAGGTCGAGGATGCGGCACAGCTCGGCCGTCTGCTGACGCTTGCCAATGCCGTGGCGATTCATCAAATCGCGTACGCGCTGGGCGACTGCGAGGGAATCAGAGGATGAGGTTTCAGTGACCATGCTGCTGTGGACCAGTAAAAGCGCGTGGCAGGTTCGAAGAAGGTGACGCCGATTTTTAGAATAGATCGGGGGGTATTGTAGGCGTAAGAGAGGTCTAGTTCGAAAAACTCTTGCGAAGATAAACGCCTGTGTTGCAAGGGACAGGGAGGTTGTTACCGGTTGCGAACGCACGAGCCTGTTTGAACCGCTAATCGGTTCGCCCCGGGCAAACGTTATCGACCATCAGATAGCGGCAAGAAATCGCCCGAAGCAATGCAAAACGATCGACCGGATAGTCGGGATGTTTGACCGCCCGCGTAAAACATCGCGGGCTGGCTGGCGAACGCGCAGCAAATCGGATTTCGGATTCTTACCAGATTCCAGAAGGTTTTCTCCAGTGCAGAGGGAATTATTCGTACGATCGTTCGCATAGAATCTTCTCCAGATCCA
>NZ_JAQGMM010000368.1 GCF_028292365.1 Caballeronia sp. | reverse complement strand
ATCCGCCGCATTATCGCGCAGGATTTCCAGGAAGCATTCAATCACTGCGATGTGATCATGGGACCCGTGGCGCCATCGGTGGCATGGAATCTTGGCGAAAAAGCCGATGATCCCGTCCAGATGTATCTCGCCGATATCTACACGCTGTCGATCAGCCTTGCCGGCTTGCCGGGCATGAGCGTGCCTTGCGGTTTTGGCGCTGCGGGCAGCGACCATGCCACGCGCCCGGTTGGCTTGCAGATCATTGGCAACTATTTCAACGAAGCTCGGTTGCTCCAGGTCGCCGACGCGTTTCAGCGCGCGACAGACTGGCACGTGCAATCACCGGCGGGAGTATGAGCATGCAATGGGAAGTGGTTATAGGACTGGAGACGCACGCGCAGTTGTCGACCGTCTCCAAGATTTTTTCGGGCGCGGCCACGCGGTTCGGCGCTGAGCCGAACACGCAGGCTTGCCCTGTGGATCTGGCGTTGCCGGGTTCGTTGCCTGTGATGAACCGTGGCGCTGTGGAGCGCGCGATTCGTCTAGGGTTGGCAATTGGCGCGACCATTGCGCCGCGCAGCATCTTTGCGCGCAAGAATTATTTCTATCCCGATCTGCCGAAGGGTTATCAGATCAGTCAATTTGAGATTCCGGTCGTGCAGGGCGGCACCCTGACGATCCAGGTCCCGGCCAACGAAAAAACTGGCAAAGCTGCGTACGAAAAGACCGTCAACCTGACGCGCGCGCATCTGGAAGAAGACGCCGGCAAGTCGCTGCACGAAGACTTTGCGGGCATGACGGGTATCGACTTGAATCGCGCAGGCACGCCGTTGCTCGAGATTGTGACGGAACCTGAAATGCGCAGCGCCGCCGAAGCCGTCGCCTACGCCAAGAGCCTGCACAGTCTCGTGCAATGGCTCGGAATCTGCGACGGCAACATGCAGGAAGGCTCATTCCGCTGCGACGCGAACGTCTCCGTTCGTCCGGTCGGTCAAGCTGAATTCGGCACGCGCGCCGAGATCAAGAACCTGAACTCGTTCCGCTTCCTCGAAGAAGCTATTCAGTACGAAGTGCGCCGGCAAATCGAGTTGATCGAAGACGGCGGGACGGTGGTGCAGGAAACGCGTCTCTACGATCCCGACAAGCGCGAAACGCGTTCCATGCGCAGTAAGGAAGACGCGCACGATTACCGCTATTTCCCCGATCCCGATTTGATGCCATTGGTGATCGATGAAGCGTGGATCGCACGGGTTCGCAGCGAACTGCCCGAATTGCCCGAAGCCATGCAAACGCGTTTCGTCGAGCAATACGGTTTGACGCCGTATGACGCGGCGGGGCTGACGTCGTCGAAGGGAATGTCGGCGTATTTCGAAAGCGTCGTTGGCGTGGTGGGACCGACGCACGCGAAGCTCGCGGCCAACTGGCTGATGGGCGAAGTATCGTCGCAACTGAATCGCGATTCGCTGGATATTGCGGACTCACCGGTGTCTCCCGCGCAACTCGGGCTGGTGATTCAGCGTGTGGCCGATGGCACGATATCGAATAAGATCGCCAAGGATATTTTCCAGGCGATCTGGGAAGAGAAAGCAACGGACGATACCGCCGCTGATCGGATTATCGAAGCGAAGGGTTTGAAGCAGATCTCGGATACGGGCGCGCTGGAAGCGATCATCGACGAGGTGATGGCCGCGAACCAGAAGTCCGTCGATGAATACCGTTCGGGCAAGGAGAAAGCTTTTAACGCATTGATCGGTCAGGCGATGAAAGCGACCAAAGGCAAGGCGAATCCGCAGCAGGTCAACGAGCTTTTGAAGAAGAAACTATCCTCTTGAGCTGACGGCTGGACTATTCGCGGGTTGCTGCCGGGTCCTGTCTGGCAGCAACCCTTTCTTTTATCAACCGGGATTAACCGGGATCAACCGAGAACCGCACGCGTGGCTAAAAAACCTGAACTCGACGATTATCGCGTGCCTTATTTCGACGGCAAGAAGATCAAGCCCTTTGACCTGGCTTCTATCGATACCGCGTCGAAGCCGTTTTCGGCCGGTTCCAAAGATGCGGATCGCGAGCGGTTAAGCGAGCTGAGCACAGCACTAGATGCTCTGCAGGAAAAGCTCCACGCACAACGCTCGCATCGCATTCTGCTGATCCTTCAAGGCATGGACACAAGCGGCAAAGACGGCACGGTTCGCGGTGTCTTTCACGAAGTCGATCCGCTCGGTTTGCGCGTCGTGCCGTTCAAGGCGCCCTCCGAAACCGAAGCCGCGCACGACTTTCTCTGGCGCGTTCATTCGCAAGTCCCGGCGGTCGGTGAGTTCGCCATTTTTAATCGTAGTCAGTATGAAGACGTGCTGGTGCCGCGCGTGCTGAAACAGATCGACCAGGAAGCGTGGGAGCGTCGTTACCGGCAGATTCGCGACTTCGAAGCGATGCTCGCCGAAAACGGCACGACCATCGTTAAGTGCTTTTTGCATATATCGAAGGACGAGCAGAAGGCGCGTTTGCAGGCGCGTATCGATAATCCCGAGAAGCACTGGAAGTTCGATCCGTCGGATCTCGATGCCCGCAAACAGTGGGACGAGTATTGCAAGGCTTATGAAGACGCCCTTGGGGCGACGTCGACGGAGATTGCGCCTTGGTACGTGATTCCCGCCGATTCGAAGACGCACCGCAACGTCATGATTGCAGAGTTGATGGTGCGCACGCTGCAAGGCTTGAAGCTCGCCTATCCGCCGGCGAAAGAGTCGCTGAAAGGGATCAAGGTCGAGTAGTTCACCAACATACAAGGATGCTTCATGTTTCGTGTCATCACCGCTAATTTGAACGGCATTCGGTCGGCCGCGAAGAAGGGTTTCTTCGACTGGTTTGGCGAGCAGGATGCTGACGTTGTCTGCGTGCAGGAGATCAAGTGCTCGCAAGACGATCTCACACCGGAATTTCTCGCGCCGCACGGCTTCCAGGGTTACTTCCAGCACGCAGTGAAAAAGGGATATTCGGGCGCGGGGCTATATACGAAGCACGAACCGGATGAAGTGATCATCGGCTTTGGCAGCGAGGAATTCGATCCGGAAGGGCGATATGTAGAGGCGCGCTTCGGGGATTTATCGGTGATCTCGGTATATGTGCCTTCGGGGTCGAGCGGCGAAGAACGGCAGCAGGCCAAATACCGTTTCATGGACGAGTTCATGCCGCATCTGGAGAAACTGGCCAAAAAGCGCGAAGTGATCTTGTGCGGCGACGTGAATATCGTGCACAAGGAAATCGACATCAAGAACTGGAAGAGCAATCAGAAGAACTCGGGTTGCCTGCCGGAAGAGCGCGCGTGGCTCACGCAACTTTTCGACGAAAAAGCTTACGTGGATGTCTTCAGAACGCTGGACCAGCGGCCTGAGCAATACACGTGGTGGAGCAATCGCGGGCAGGCTTACGCGAAGAACGTCGGGTGGCGGATTGATTACCAGATCGCGACGAAAGGTGTAGCGGACACGGCCGCGGCGACTTCGGTTTTCCGCGACATCAAGTTCAGCGATCACGCGCCGCTGATCATTGACTATGAGTGGAAGGTTTAGATCCTCAAAGACCTTAAGGACCTTAAAGCCGCGGCTTTTTGAACCGGCCCATGCCCGCGTAATTGGGCAATTGGTCCACCGTTTTCCCGATCGCTTTTGCGTAGAGCGGCATCATGTCGGGCAAGCGCTTCATCAGGTCGTGTACGCGTGCAGCGCCATACGGATGCATCCAGATAAAACCGTTCGGCGTGCGGCGCGTACGCGCATCAATCTTTTGCCATAACGTGATGGCGGCGCGCGGATCGTAACCCGCACGCGATGCTATTTCGCTACCGATGACATCGGCTTCCGTTTCATCGGCGGGCGTGTATCGCATGGCCAGCAACTGCTCGCCAATTCCCAGCGGAGTCGAGCTGATATCGGCGAAACCGAATAACGGCGGAATCGTTCCCGTACTCAATTGCGCCGCCTGCTGACGCCCCAGCCGGTCACGCGCATGTTCACGCAACGCGTGCGCGATCTCATGGCCGATCATCATGCCAAGTTCGTTATCGTTAAGACGCAACCGGTCTATCAGCCCGCTGTAAATCACAATTTTGCCGCCCGGCAGGCAATACATGCGGATTTCGTCCGAACGCACCACATTCACTTCCCATTTCCAGTTCTTCGAGCGGTCATTCCACTTCAACGCAAACGGAATCTCGCGATTGGCAATTTCGCGTGCGCGCTTCACGAGCGGACTGTCGTCGCCCAGAAGATGTTTCGTGCGCCGGGCTTCGTGCAGGATTTGAGCGTATTCGTCGGCGGACTGCTGCTCTAATGTTGCCGATGGAATCAGGTTGCGAAACAACGCCGCATTGCCGAAGCGGATCTGGTCGGTAGCTGTGGAATAGGGCGGTTGTGCGTTAGGCGCAGCAGGCGGCGCTGCATCGGAAGTCCCGGACGCCGCGGCCGCCGCGAAGCTCACGCCAGCGTGTATCAACACGGCGCAAGCGGCAACGCGGATCAGGGCGTGCACCTTCATTGGACAGGTCTCCAGGGCGCGATTTTCGGCAACAGTAACATGCCCGGAATAGACAGCGCAGCGCAGATCATGAAGTACTCGAACCAGCCGGTTTGCGCGACCACAAAGCCGCTCGACGCCGACGCCAGCGTGCGCGGCACGGAAGCCAGGCTCGTAAAGAGCGCGAATTGCGTGGCGGTGTAACGCGGATCGGTCGTGCTCGCGATATAAGCGACGAACGCGGCCATGGTGAGGCCGGTAGCGAAGGTTTCGAACCCGTAGAGCCCGGCCAGCGCCAGCGGCGACGGCCCGATTTTCGCCAGCCACGCAAAGCCGAGCGTGGAAACGATCTGCAGCACGCCAAAGATCCATAACCCGCGTGAAATGCCGATCTTCATCAGCCACACGCCGCCAACAATCCCGCCCGCCAGGCTCGCCCAGAACGCGACGGTCTTCGCAATCACACCGATCTGCGTCATGTTGAAGCCGATATCGAGGAAAAACGACGTGGAGAGCGTGGTCGCCATCGTGTCGCCGAGCTTGTACAGGAAGATGAAGCCGAGGATCAGCAGCGCCGTGCGCCAGCCGTCCCGGGCGATAAATTCGCGAAACGGCTGGACAATGGCATCGCGTAGATTCTTGGGCGGCGTGCCATGTATTTCGGGTTCCTTGACCACGAGCGTCAGCACCATGCCTGGCAGCATGAACGCCGCCGTGACGATGAAAACGGTGGTCCACGGCAGGTGATCGGCGAGAATCAACCCCAGCGAGCCGGGGATCAGCGCTGCAATCTTGTACGCGTTGACGAAGACCGCGTTGCCGAGTCCCTGCTCGGTATCGGCGAGGAGTTCGCGACGGTACGCATCGATCGCAATATCCTGGCTGGCGCCGAAGAACGCGACGAGCGCAGTCAGCGCGGCGACGGTCCAGATCTGGTCTTTCGGCGATGTAAACCCAAGCGCGCCAATTGCCACGGCCACCAGCAACTGTGTGACGATCATCCAGCCGCGCCGCCGTCCTGGCCGCCAGCCCGGCAGACGCGGCACGTAGCGGTCCATCAGTGGCGCCCAGATAAACTTCCAGGTGTAAGGAAACTGGATCAGCGCGAACAGGCCGATTTCCTTCAGATTGACGCCTTCAGTGCGTAGCCACGCCTGAACCAGATAGACGAGCGTGAAGAGCGGCAGCCCCGACGTGAAGCCGATAAACACGCAAATCAACATGCGTTTGTTCAGAAACGCGCGCCAGCCGGGGTGTTCTTCGTGAGCGGTAAGAGCGGGCACCTCGTGTGGCGAGTTGGACATAGGGTCGATTCGAAGCAGTAAGCGGTGCGCGAGCGACGAACCGGCAAGCTCAGTTCAGCTTCGCTTTACGCGATAGACCGCAAGGCTACCACGCCAGTTCGCCCCCCAACGGATGGACTGCCCACCGTGCAGCACAGCGCGATCAAGGATCTCGATACCCACTTCCGGCGCCAGTGCCTCAAAATCCCGAATGGTGAGAACCCGCACGTTCGGCGTGTTATGCCATTGATAAGGCAGTGTTTTCGACACAGGCATGCGTCCTTGCAACACGGTCAGCCGATGCCGCCAGTAGCCGAAATTAGGAAACGACACAATGCACTCGCGTCCCACGCGCACGGTTTCACGCAGAATCGCGGCGGTTTGATGGATCGTTTGCAGCGTCTGCGACAAGATCGCGAAATCGAAGCTATCGTCTTCGAACAGGCGCAAACCATCTTCCAGGTTCTGCTGGATAACGTTCACGCCTTTCTGAGCGCACGCGAGCACGCCGGCATCGTTGATTTCAATGCCATAGCCCATCACATCGAGTTCCTCGGCGAGCAGCGAGAGCAGCGACCCATCGCCGCAACCCAGATCCAGCACCGACGAGTTCGGTTCAACCCAGCGCGCGATTGCCCGAAAGTCCGAGCGTAAGGAGAGAGAGTCCAGCGTGATTTGGTTCATGCGCCCACCTCGGCGGCAATGCGTTCGTAATAGGCGCGCATCAGGTTGTGATAACGCGCGTCGTCGAGCAGGAAAGCGTCGTGGCCATGCGGCGCATCGATTTCGGCGTAGCTCACCGTGCGTTTGTGGTCGAGCAGCGCTTTCACCAGTTCGCGCGAGCGCGCGGGCGCAAAACGCCAATCGGTGGAGAAGCTGGCGATCAGGTATTTCGCCGTGGTGTGGGCGAGCGACTTGGTCAGGTCGCCATCGAACGCCTTGGCGGGATCGAAATAATCCAGCGCGCGGGTGATCAGCAGATACGTATTGGCATCGAAGTATTCGGCGAATTTATCGCCTTGATACCGCAAGTACGACTCCACCTCGAACTCGACATCGAAGTTGAAGTTGTACGCATCCAAAGCACCTTCCGCACGACGCAACGCGCGGCCGAACTTGGCGGCCATGTCGTCGTCCGACAGATACGTAATGTGGCCGATCATGCGTGCCACCCGCAATCCGCGACGCGGCTTGATGTTATGCGCGTAGTAATCACCGCCGTGGAAATCGGGATCGGAGAGGATGGCGGAGCGCGCGACTTCGTTGAACGCAATGTTCTGCGCGGAGAGTTTGGGCGTCGATGCCACCACAATGCAGTGCGCCACGCGATCCGGATACATCATGCTCCAAGCCAACGCCTGCATGCCGCCGAGGCTGCCGCCCATGACAGCGGCGAAGCGTTC
>NZ_JAQGMM010000278.1 GCF_028292365.1 Caballeronia sp. | reverse complement strand
AGCGCGGCGACCAATGCAATCACGGCCGCCCGACCTGGTTCCAGTTGACGCTCGGCGATCTCGATCGACTTTTCATGCGCGGACAATGAGCGCGCGGCGGATTGCGTGTCGGGTTGCGTGTTTATTGGGGCCGACGGCATCAGGGAAGACCGCGGCGGCGCTCGCGTTCGCGCAGCGCCGGCCGGTGGAAATCATCAGCGTGGATTCGGCGCTGGTTTATCGCGGCATGGATATAGGCACGGCGAAGCCGACCGCGGAAGAACGCGCGCTGGCGCCGCATCATCTGATCGATATCATCGATCCGACTGAATCGTATTCTGCGGCTCAATTCAGGAATGACGCTTTGAAGCTCGTGACGGAAATTGAAGGTCGCGGCCGAATCCCGTTATTGGTCGGTGGAACCATGTTGTATTACATGGCTTTGACGCGCGGATTAAATGATTTACCGGAAGCGAATCCGGAAATGCGCGCGGCACTCGATGAAGAAGCAGCGCGCGATGGCTGGCCGGCCTTGCATGCGCGATTGGCTGCGATTGATCCGGAAACCGCAGCGCGGCTCGCGCCCAACGATTCGCAGCGAATCCAGCGCGCGCTGGAAGTGTTCATGCTGAGCGGCAGAGCTTTATCGGCAATATTGAAAGATCCGAAAAAGAGTCAGGAAAGCGAACCTGAATTTGTTCCGATTGCGCTGGAGCCATCGGATAGAAGCGTGCTGCACGGGCGAATAGAAAGGCGCTTCGACGACATGTTGAAAGCGGGCCTGATAGAAGAAGTCGAAAACCTGCGCGCGCGTGGCGATTTAACGCCGGCAATGCCATCGATGCGCTGTGTGGGATACAGGCAAGTCTGGGAATATTTGGACCGGACTATTGACTACGCGACCATGCGCGATAAAGGCGTATTCGCGACGCGTCAGTTGTGCAAACGCCAACTAACATGGCTGAGAAGCATCGAGGATCGAAGGGTTGTGGATTGCGCCGTAGCGGGCGCCACCGAAGCGGCGCTGGAACAAATTAATACGGTTATTGAGGGATAAGGCCTCATCTGTCACCAGGCCTGTGCGAAAAGCCCTTAAATCACCGCATTAATAGCGTCGCGAGTCCGGCGCGCCGCTTCGGCCGCGGCGTCAGTAAAATCATCAGCTTTGCCGGCATAGATAATCGCCCGCGAGGAATTAATCAGCATTCCGCCTTTGCCCGAAGAATCGCGCCCGGCACGGACGGTCGCTTCAACATCACCGCCTTGAGCGCCAATGCCCGGACTCAAAAGCGGCATATCGCCAACACAAGAACGCACGAGCTCGACCTCACGAGGAAACGTCGCCCCGACAACCAGGCCTAATTGCCCGCTCGCATTCCACTTCTCGGCAGCGAGCCGCGCCACGATCTGATAAAGCGGCGTTCCATCGACCTCAAGAAACTGCAGATCCGAGCCGCCGGCATTCGACGTGCGGCACAAAACGATCACGCCCTTTCCGTCATGCTCAAGATACGGCTGAACCGAATCAAACCCCATATACGGATTAACGGTGACGGCATCCGCTTTGTATCGATCAAATGCTTCAATTGCATATTGCTCGGCGGTGCTGCCGATATCGCCGCGCTTGGCGTCCAGGATCACGGGCAATCCAGGATGCTCCGCGTGAATATGTGCAATCAGCTGTTCAAGCTGATCCTCCGCCCGATGCGCAGAAAAATACGCAATCTGCGGTTTGAACGAGCAGGCAAATGGCGCCGTAGCATCAACAATGTCGCGGCAAAAGTCGAAGATTGAATCAGCACGCCCGTTCAACGCACCCGGAAACCGTGAAGGCTCCGGATCAAGCCCGACACAAAGCAGGGACTGGGTGCGCGACCACGCGGCATTGAGCGATTCGATGAAAGACATGGGCATCCGGGGCGAGAAGGCTAATAAGCGATCCCGCATTTTAACGCGCCGCCGCCACGTTTCCTGACGCGCGGCGAACCGCTAATCGCTAATCGGTAACGGGTAACCCGCTAACGCCTCACCGCGCCGCCACCGCCGTCTTGCGCGCTTTCTGGCCTGCGGGCTGCTTCGGCCGCCCGCGCCGCTTGGCTTCCCCCGACCGTTCGACAGTAAAGCTGAACTCGCGCGTCAGGCCTTCACCCGGCGCCAGCACCGTCATCCCGTGCGCAGCGCCGCCACCGGGCAGATTCACCGCATTGATCGGGTGATCGACGGGTTCAAAGCAGAAGAAATTCTGACCAGCCGGCGCGTAGAGCACGTAGTAGTCGGTATCGGCGCAAATGGTCAGCGACAACCGCCGCTTCGGCCACATCACGCTCGTGCGCCCGCTCCACCCGGTGAACGCGTTGTTCACCATCGCGTCGGGCATGGGGTAGGCCACGCCGAATTGCCACGCAGGCGGGGCCGGAACATGACGGATCGGCAGGAAATCGTCGCCGCAGAGCCACAAGCCATCGGCTGCCGCTGACAACTCGGTATCGGCTTCGCGCGTGAGGAACGGATGCAATCCGAGCCCGAACGGCAACGCATCGCGCCCCGTATTCTCGACATAGAGCGTCACCACCAGCGTCGACGCCTCAAGCATGAATGATTGGCTCGCCGTGTACGAATATGGCGCGCCATTGCGACGATCGAGCGTGAGCCGCACGTGCGTCGAGCTCTCGGAGGCCACATCCCACGCGCCAAGCCAGCCGTCGCCATGCAGCGGCAGCGGCTCGCCGGGCCGGTTGCACGGCACATCGACACCGCGGCCGAGAAACTGAAACCGCCCGCCGCCGATACGATTCGAATATGGCAGCAACGGGTAACACGCGAGTTCATTCGGATCGGTGGCCGCGCTCGGTGTTAGGCACGGCCGGAAAATTGGCACGAGCGCGCCATCGCTACGCCAGTCGAAGCGGGTGATGCCGCCGCCGAGAGCCGGCGCGATATCAAGCCGTAATTGTGCGTTGGCGAGTGTGATGCAACCGTTGACGCCCGCGCCGCCCATCGCGACGACCGACGTGGCGGGCCCCGGGCGAATTGGCGGCTCCGTTGCGGCGGCAAGCTTCGAACGGCGGCTGGGTACGGCTGGCCGGGACGCCACCGGTGGTGGCGTGGAGCTTCCTGCTGGGCGAGCAACGGTCATGGTGGCTGACTCCGAACGAGAGGCGATCGATCCCGTGGTCCTGGCCTGAGGCGCAAGCATGCCCGGGAAGCTGCGGGCAGCGCGTCGTGCGCACCGCCTCATATTTGTTAGCAACGTAATGCCGCGGCCTGGGGTGCGACGCGTAAAGCGCCCGCCGCTCCCATCCGCTCAATGCGTGTGGCTATGCCCGCGAAACACCGGCTCGGCAATACCCGTTGCCGACGGCGTCGCGATAAAAACTGCGCCCGCATGCGGATCGTTCTGTAACGCGTCCGCATCTAATCCGACCCGCGCACTCGTGATGTACGCCGTGTCGAGTTGTGCTCCACCGAACGCGACGCAGCTCGGCTGCGCAGTCGGCACGTCGATACGCGCTGTTTCGCGGCCATCGGCGTTATAACGCACTACGCGCCTGCCGCCCCACTGAGCGTTCCACAGGCCACCATCGCTATCGACGGCAGAACCATCCGGCTCACCGCTCGCATCCGACAATTCGACAAACACACGCTGGTTTGCAAACGAATCGTAATCACACACGCGAATCTCACGCTCCGGCGAATCGCAGAAATACATGCGCGAACCGTCGGGACTGAACGCGATGCTGTTCGAAATCGCGCACTCGCCAAGCGGCAAACGCTCGAGCGACAAATTCACGTTCAACCGATAAAACCCGCCGATCTTCTCCGCCTTCGCCACGTCGTGTTTCGTCCCGAACACAAAGCGGCCCTGGCGGTCGCATTTGCCGTCGTTGATACGCGTCGGCAGATCGGCTTCCACCGGCATGATCGTTTCGATAGCGCGAGTCTTCAGGTTAAAAAACGCCAGCCGGGAAGCAAGACCGAGCAGCAGCACGTCAGCATCGGCGCATAACGCGAAGCACGCAAGCCGTTCCGGCATGGCGAACGAAATGCTGCTGGCATCGCGGGGATCGTAGCGCCACAAACGCTCGCCTTCAATATCCGTCCAGTAAAAACGCCCGGTTTCGGCGCACCACGTCGCGCCTTCGCCCAGCGCACATTGGCTGTCGACCAGCAGATCCGCTTTCATGCCCAGCCTCCGTCAATGACCACTTCCTGCGCGGTCATCATGCTGCTGTCATCCGATGCCAGGAACAACGCGGCGCGCGCGAGATCCACGGGCAGCAATTCGGCATCAATACACTGGCCGTCCTTGATCGCGCGGCGACCGGCGTCGTCAAGCCACAGACGACGTTGTTTGTCGGTCATCACCCAGCCCGGCACGAGCGTGTTCACCCGGATATTGAACGGCCCGAGATCGCGCGCGAGGCCATTCGTCATACCTTGAACGGCCGCCTTTGCCGTGGTGTACACCGGGAAATTTCCTTGTTTAAGCATCCAGCTAATTGAGCCGAGGTTCACGATCGACCCGCCGCCAAGTTGCTTCATATCGTCGATCACCGCCTGCGCCGCAAAAAACTGATGACGCAGATTCACCGCGATGCCGGCGTCGTAGGACTCGGGCGTCACGTCCTCGATCTTGTGACGCTTGTCATTCGCCGCGTTATTCACCAGCACGCCGATGAGCCCCAGCGTGCTGCGAACGTCGGCAATGCCTTTACGCAACGCGTCGATATTCGTGAGATCGACGCGCAGGAACACGGGCCGGAACTGCCCTTCGGCCAGATCCGCGCCGAGCTGATCCGCGAGCGCCTCGCCGGCGTCGGTATCGATATCGAAGAACGCAACCTTCGCGCCCTGATCGAAGAAATGCTCGACGAACGCCGCGCCAATACCCGTTGCGCCGCCGGTAATCAGCACCACTTTGCCGGCGAGGCTCGGATAGCGAGCAAGGTTTTTATCGACTGAACTGGCCATCTGTCCCTAACCTCTCATTTAGTCGCGCGATCCGCGGTTCTTCAACTGGTCGAGCAGCACTGCGGCAAGCAGGATCGCGCCGCGCACGAGGTACTGGTAGAACGCGTCGATGTTCATCAGGTTCATCACGTTCTCGACCGTACCCATGATCAGCACGCCGATCACCACGCCGGAAATTGTCGCGCGGCCCCCGAGCAGCGACACACCGCCGAGCACGCACGCGGAAATGACGTTGAGCTCGAAGCCGTCAGCGGCATTCGGTTGTCCCGACGTAATCCGCGACGCCAGGATAACCCCGGCGAGCGCTGCCACCGCGCCCTGGATCAGGAAGATCCAGACGCGTGTGCGTTCCACATTGATACCAGCCAATCGTGACGCTTCAGCGTTACCGCCGATCGCGAGCGTATTACGCCCGTACACCGTCTGATTCAGCAGCACGCCGAACACGATAAAACACGCTAGCGTCACCCAGATCGGCAGCGAGACGCCGAACATGGTCAAGCCGCCGAGCGCGATAAACGTATCCGACGAAACGCCCACCGCCTGCCCATGCGAGACGATAAACCCAAGCCCGCGCACGACTTCCATCGTAGCCAGCGTAGTAATCAGCGCGTTGATCCGCAAGTACGCAATCACCGCGCCGTTCACAAAGCCAATAGCCGAACCCGCCGCCACCGCCGCGATAATCGCAATAAACGTGTTGCCCGTCGCGTTCAGGACCATCGCGCAGAGCACGCCGGCGAACGCCACCGTGGACCCGACTGACAAGTCGAAATCGCGCGAGGCGAGGCAGAACATCATCGTGCAAGCGACCATGCCGATCTGCGAAATCGACAGCGCCAGGCCGAGCATGTTCTCGATCGAGAAGAAGTGATCGACCGTGAGCGACATCGTGATGAACATCAAGATGAAGATCACGACAAGGCTGTATTCGGTGATCTGCTGCCACCACCGCTGCTTGTCGTTCTTCGCTGGCACCAGCGTGTTGGTAATGTTTTCCCTGACTTCCATGATGTCCTCCATCTCCACTTTTTTGCTTCAGGCTGCCTTCGCAGTCGGTTCCGATTGCACAGGCAGCGCAAGATTCAGCACTGATTGTTCGTTCGCGGTGCCACGTGGCAATTCGCCCGCGATCCGCCCTTGCCGCATCACCACGATCCTGTCCGATACCCCCAGCACTTCCGGCAGTTCGGACGAAATCATCACGATCGCGCAGCCGCGTTCGGCCAGTTGATAGATCACGTGATAGATCTCGTGCTTCGCGCCCACGTCAATGCCGCGCGTGGGTTCATCGAGGATCACGACTTTCAGTTCCGGCTCCGCGAGCCAGCGCGACAGAATGGTTTTTTGCTGATTGCCGCCGGAGAGGAAGCGAATTTTCTGCTTGCGGCTCGGCGTCTTGATCTTCAGCAACTGGATGAAACGCTCAGCCGTTGCGGCTTCTTTCTTGCGATCCAGGAACAGCCCGGCGCGCAAGTAATGCCGGCGGCACGAGATGTTGATGTTCTCCGACACCGACGCCATGGCCACGATGCCTTCTTCTTTCCGGTCCTCAGGACACAGCACGATGCCGTGCTTGATCGCTTCGCCTGCGCTGCGAACCTTGATCGGCTTGCCATCGAGCGTGATCGTGCCAGCCTTCTTGCGATCCGCGCCGTAGACCAGGTGCATCAGTTCGCTGCGCCCCGCGCCCACCAGCCCAAAGAAGCCGACAATCTCGCCGCGGCGCACTTCAAAACTTGTTGGTTCACGCAGCGAGTGACCTTCAATATTCGTCACGGCGAAACGGACATCGCCCAGCTTGCGTGGCTTGTAATCGTAGATATCGGAAATTTCGCGACCGACCATTTCCTGCACGAGCGTATCGCGCGGAACCTCAGCCAGATTTGGGTGTGACGCAATCTTCCGGCCGTCGCGGAAAATCGTGCACGTATTGCACAGCTCGTAAATCTCGTCCATGCGGTGCGAGATGTAGATCAGCGCGCGATTGTCCGCTTTCAGATCACGCACGAGCTTGAACAGCACTTCCGTCTCGCGATGCGACAGCGACGACGTGGGTTCATCGAGCGCAATCACGCGTGCGTTGCGCAGCAGCGCCTTGCAGATTTCCACCATCTGCCGTTGCGCGATGGAAAGCTTCTTGAGCTTCGCATTCGGGTCGAGATCGACACCCATTTGCAGCAGCCGCTCGCGCACATGCTTTTTCCCTTCGCCCTTGTGCACCCAGCCGAACGTGTTCGGCAAAGAGCCGAGCAGCAGGTTCTCGGCGACCGTGAGATCGGGTACGTACTGCAACTCCTGGTGAATCACCGCGATACCCGCCGCAATCGATGCAGCCGCGCTTGCGAATTTCACCTCGTTGCCATCGATCAGGACACGTCCGGAATCCGGCTGATATTCACCGCCCAGCACTTTCAGCAAAGTCGATTTGCCCGCGCCGTTCTCGCCCATCAAGCCGTGCACTTCACCGGCGTTGACATCGAACGACACGCCGTCGAGCGCGCGCACGCCTGGAAAAACCTTACCGATATTGTCAAAACGCAGCGTCGCTGACACATCGCCTCCTTGGAATTCGTGCGGACCGCAACGCCTTTCCAGACGCTGCGATCCGCGTTGCTCTACTAATACCTGATACGAAAAGACCTTACTTGGCCGATGCCAGGCCCATCTTCTCGCGCACTTCGCCTACGTTGTCACGCGTTGCCAGCATGCCGGTCGTCAGCGTCACGAGCGGCGGTTCCTTGCCGTCCTTGATCCACGTGTACATGAGTTCCGACGTTTCCTCGCCATGACGCTTCGGGCTGATGATCACCGTGCCGTAGAAGCCGGTCGGGTTCGGTTTCTTGAACTCGTTCAACGCCGAATCCGAGCCGCCGATGCCCACGCCAATCATGTTGTCCGCCTTGAAGCCGCGGCCTTCTGCAGCACGCACTGCGCCGAGCACGGCTTCGTCGTTCAGGCCAAACGCCACCCAATGCTTGAACTGGGTGTTTTTCGTCAACGCGATGTTGGCTGCGTTGAAGGCGTTTTCAGTATCGGTCTTGGCTTGCGGCGCCATCACGATATTGGCCTTCGGGAAACCCGCTGCGACCAGCGCTTCCACAGCACCAGCGGTGCGGTCATGCGCCGTCGGAAGCTGTTCATACGTCACGTCGATAGCGCCAACTTCGGCCATGTTCCAGCCGCGCTTTTTGATCTCTGCAGCAATGCCATCGCCTACCTGCTTGCCGATGTTGAATGCCGAAATGCCCATGTAAGGGACTGATTCGATCGGCTTGCCCGAACCATCGACCAAGCGGTCATCGACCGTCATCATCTTGAGCCCGGCAGCTTTCGCTTTGGCAACAATGCCCGGTCCAAGCTTGACGTCAGGTGTGCAGATCACGAAACCCTGGGCCTTTTGCGCGGCGAGGTTGTCGATCGCGCTCATCACCTTTTCACCCGACGGCGCGCCGATCTTCACCAGCGTGAAGCCCTTTGCCTTGGCTGCCATTTCGGCGAACTTCCATTCGTCCTGGAACCAGGGTTCTTCCGGCTGCTTCACGAGGAAGCCGATCTTGACGTCATCGGCGGCTTGCGCCACCGGCGCCGTGAACAAGGTCGCGCTGGCTGCGGTGGCCGTGGCAACGAGCGTGAGGAACATTCTGCGTTTCATGGTCTGTCTCCTGACTTGACTGTCTAGTTGGTACGAAGGTATTGGCCGCGTCTTGTTGTAATGACGTCGCACCACGGCCAGTGCGTCATCCTTTACTGCTGAATCGGTTTAATCGTGGTACAGCGCCGAGCGCCCGCCATCCACCGTGATGCAACTCGCGTTGATAAACGGCGCTTCGTCGGACGCGAGGAACACGGCGGTCATGGCCACTTCCTCCGGCTGGCCGACGCGCTTCATCGGTTGAAGATCGAGCGTTGCCTGTTTTGCTTTGGCTGGATCAGCTTGTTCGTTCCACCAGTCGTGCGTGAGTTGCGTCTCGATGTAACCCGGCGCAATCGCGTTCACGCGCACCTGCCGCCCCGCGTATTCGATACCCAGCGCCCGCGTCAATCCAATCACCCCGTGCTTCGCCACCGGATACGGAAAACAACCCGGGATGATCTTGAACGAGTGCGTAGAAGCAATATTCACGATGCTGCCGCGCCCCCGTTCAACCATGCCCGGCAATACGGCACGACAACCGTTCCAGACGCCGTCGAGATCGACTGCGAAGCAACGGCGCCAGTCATCGTCGGTCATGGTCAGCGGGTCGCAGAACACGTTGATGCCCGCGTTGTTCACCAGCACATCGACCGGGCCGAACTTCGCTTCTGCTTCGCTGACCGCGTTCTGCACCGATGCGCTTTGCGTCACGTCCGTTTGCACCGCGAGCACGTTGTCCGCCGACCCGATCCGCGCCGCCGTTTCCCGCGCTAACGCAATATCGAGCTCCGCCAACACCACCGATGCGCCTTCTCGAACGAACGCGCCGGCAATCGCCGCACCGATGCCGCGCCCGGCGCCGGTAATGACCGCGACCTTGCCTGCGAGCCGGTTCATTTCTTCTGGCCTCGCGCAACCGCTAATCCATTGATGAACGCCTTAGCGTGCGAGGCCGTGGTTGCTGCGCTCTGACCTGGTTTGTACAGCGCCGAGCCGAGACCGAAACCATTCGCGCCCGCTGTCAGGAACGGCCCCATGTTGTCCGGCGAAATTCCGCCTACCGGCACGAGTGGCACTTGCGCCGCGATCACCGCGCGCCATGCCTTCACCACATGCGCGCCCAGTTGCTCGGCGGGGAACATCTTCAACACGTCGGCACCATTTTTCAGCGCGAGGAATGCTTCGTTCGGCGTTGCGACACCTGGCGAACACGCAAGACCTTGCGCTTTCGCGGCGCGCACCACGTCGCCGTCGCTATGCGGCATCACGATCAACTCGCCACCGGCACTTTTCACTTGCGCGACGTAATCCGGATGAAGGACCGTGCCCGCACCAACGATCGCATCGGCGGGAAGCGCCTTACGGATCGCCGCGATGCTGTCGAATGGCTGCGGCGAATTCAACGGCACTTCCATGATCCGGAAGCCTGCTTCGTACAACGCGAGGCCGTGATCAGCCGCGTCCGCCGGCGTCACGCCGCGCAGGATCGCAATCAGTGGACACAGTTCGAACGCAGCGGCGAGGCCAGCGTGCGGCGCGTAAGGCGCGGGGAGGTTGATATCGATTTGCATGGTCCTGCTCCTAATTAGATGCGCTTGGCGATCGACTGGATCAGGCCAGCCTGCAGCGCGATCCGATGCAATCCGCGTTCGGTTGCGTGCGCGACGGTCCGCGCATCGTGGCAACCGAAACGTGCAAGTGCCTGGCGATAACGCTCGCACAGCGCGTCGTTACCGATCAGCCTCAACGCCTTGCCCGCGAGGTCCGCTTGCTCTCGCGCCAGCACTTCATTGAGACCGCGTAATTCGTGGCCGATCAACAGGCCCGAGAGGTAATCTGCTTGTTGCTCCGGCTGCAGTTGCCCTGTGAGTCCCAGCGTGCGGGTGCTGAAAATGGTGGCGAGCAACCCTGCGTGGCCCGCGTCTTTGGCCGTATCAACGCCGCGAATGAACGCGTCCAGATCTGGCTGTACGGTCGCGCGCATCGTGCGGCCGAGAATGGTGTGATCGCGCAGCGCACCGTAGGTCTCGCCGGTCATGAAGGTGTAGAACCGCTCAATACGTCCCTTCGATACCACCGCCCACTTCGCATGCGTTCCCGGCAAGCCGATCAGGCCGCCGTGCGGTTCCTGGTCCAGCGTGGCGTCGCTCGCGAGCGCTCCGAAGATCTGCGTTTCTTCACCGCGCATCACGTTGGGCAACGTGCCGTCTTCAAGCACGCCAGGCACGATGTGAACCGTGACGCCCTTGAGCGTTGTCACGCGCACGATGCCCGCGACCAGCGCGGCGGGATCGGCGGGCGTGGACACGTACGGCGCTTCCATCCAGCCTTGCGCGCTGCCGACCATGCCCGCCGCGATCACCGGAAGCGGCGCGCCGCCGGCGAGCCATGCGCCGCAGGTTTCTTCGAAGACGGCGTCGAAGCCGCCTTCCGCTGCGGGCTTCGGCAGATTCATGATGCCCGCCGACGATGCCCGCGTATCCAGCACCGCGCCGCTTGCGCCGAGCAGATAGGCCCTGAGCGCCGTGGTGCCCCAGTCGAGCGCGATGAGCGCCGGTGCTTCGTCAGCGCGGGCTGATTGCGTCTCGGCCGATGTGTCGATCCGCGTCATCGTTTGATCCTGCGTGTTGCGGGCTGCGGAACACGCCAGCCGAGTTCTTGCGAGATCGCGCGCGCTTCGCGCTGCACGACCGGAATCAGTTCTTCCATGCGCTCGGACGGCATGTAGGGAATCGTGCTCGCCACTGACAGCGCCGCCACGATCGCCCCCGACGCATCACGCACCGGCGCCGCGACGCAGCGGATCGATGCTTCGTTTTCCTCGAGATCGAAGGTGAAACCGCCTTGCGAATAACGCGTCATGCGCTGGATGAAGGTATCGATATCGGGCTGATGATCGGGCCTGAAACTCACCTTCGCTAGCACGCGATGTGACGCCTCCAGCAGCTTCTTCCAGGTCTCGGGCGGCAGGTCGAGCATCATCGCCTTGCCGATTCCCGTCGATGCCAGCGGCATGCGGTGACCCACGCGCGAGCGCATTTCGAGGCCACGCGTGCCGGGAATCTTGTCGATGTAGAGCACGTCGTCGCCGTCGCGCACACCGAGGTGGATGGTGTCGTGCGTGTGCTCGGCGAGCACTTGCAGATGCGGACGCGCGACCGCGGTGAGCGGCATTTGTTCGAGCGCGATGGTGCCGAGTTCGATCAGCTTGGGGCCGAGCAGATAACCGCCGCCGACCTGGCG
>NZ_JAQGMM010000239.1 GCF_028292365.1 Caballeronia sp. | reverse complement strand
TGTTGTCCTGCGACCTCTTGAGGGCCGGAGCAACCGCTTCGCGCAAAGTAAGGATGTGAGCAGCTTCAACCCGGATCCTACGGCGTGAGCGGCGGTGCAGCCAGTCCGCTGGCTATACCGGTATGGCGACTACCCGGCACGTTTTTTCGACTATCCCGGTTGCGGTCTTAATTGAGGTCTTACCGAAGTGAGGCGGTGACGCGCGTAACCGCTAAAGATCGGCCGCCATCCGCCGATAAATTGGGGATGTTTGCGTTTTTCTGGCAACCGTCATGGTGCAAGCATCTAACGGACGGCGGTCAAGCAGCATCACACAGCCGATGTTTTGACGATTGCTCAATAGCCCGGCTGCCCATCTTCGAATTTGCACCGCAATCCACAATCCGCACACGAACGCATTTTCCATTGCAACGTGAGCCCTCGAAAGATCGACGATATGACGCTAGAGGCAAGCGCCAAGCACGTCTGCCCGGCACCGGCTTAAGGGATTTGAAAGAAAGTAAATTGAAAGAAAGTCATATCGCCGTATGGCTCGCTACAGCAGAAAAACGTGTGTTTTAAATTTCAATCTACAAGGTCATTTTGATGAGCCAGTTCAAAGTTGTGACCCGCCTCTCGGCCGCCTTCGGCGCGTTACTTGTTCTTCTTGGCGTGGTGTCTGTCGTCGGCTTGATCGGCATGTCAAAAATTAACGGAGCGCTGACGAGTATTGTCGACCGCAGCACGGAAGAGATGACGCTTGCCCAGACAATGCGCTCGTCCCTCGACCAACGTTCTATCGCGATCCGCGACATGATGCTGGTCGATAACGAGGCCGACATGAAGGCCATCGTGGAAAAAATAAAGCACGAAGAGGGGATCTATGCGGATGCGTCGAGAGCCTTGAATGACATCTTTGTGTCGAGCGGATTAATAACGGACACAGAGCAAACACTGCTCGCCAAGCTGATAACGGATGAAGCTTCCACCCGTCCGCTCATGGCCAATGTCGCTCAGCTCATCGTTTCCAATGACAAAGCCTCGGCTGGCAAGGCGTTATTGCAAGACGTCGTTCCGAAACAAACTCAATGGCGAGGCACGCTTCGATCGCTGATCGAGCTTGAGAAAACGACGATGCACGACAAGGCAAACCGGGCTGAGAGCAGCTACGCGCAGCTTAGAATCGCCACCATCAGCGCAGCGCTTGCCGCGCTGATGGTCGGCGTGATAGCCGCGTTGCTGATCACGCGCAGCATCCTGAAGCAACTCGGTGCGGAACCTAGCGAAGCGCAACGTGTAGCTAGCGAGATTGCGGATGGAAACCTCGCCGTGCCGGTAGTGATTGCACCGGGTGCAAGCGGGAGCTTGATGGCATCGCTCGAAGCAATGCGCGCGCAATTGAGCAGCATCGTCTCGGGGATTAAAACATCGGCCGATTCGATCGCGGTTGCGGCCAATGAAATGGCGCAGGGTAACGTCGACCTGTCGCAACGTACGGAGGAACAAGCGGCTTCGCTTGAACAGACGGCTGCGAGCATGGAAGAGCTGACGTCTACGGTAAAGCAGAATACCGACAATGCAAAACAAGCGAACATGCTTGCCCAGACTGCGTCTGACGCAGCCACCGCAGGCGGACAGGTGGTTGAGCGCGTGGTGACGAAGATGCGCGATATATCCGCTAGCTCGTCGAAAGTGGGTGAGATCATCAACCTGATCGAGGGCATTGCATTTCAAACCAATATCCTTGCACTTAACGCGGCCGTTGAAGCGGCGCGCGCAGGTGAGCAGGGGCGCGGCTTCGCTGTTGTGGCAGGCGAAGTGCGTACGCTGGCCCAACGCTGCGCGAGCGCAGCCAAGCAAGTGAAGGATCAGATTGGTGAGTCGCTCGATCACGTTGACACGGGTTCGGGTCTGGTAGCCGAAGCAGGCAAAAGCATGAGCGAATTATTGAGCTCGGTTAAACAGGTGACTGACATCATGGGCGAAATCTCAGCCGCGTCGTCAGAGCAAAGCACGGGCATTGAGCAGGTCAGCATCGCTGTTGGGCAGATGGACGAGGTGACGCAACAAAACGCTGCGTTGGTCGAACAAGCAACGGCGGCAGCGCAAGCAATGGCCGATCAGGCCAAGAGCTTGCGCGAAGCGGTGGGTGTTTTCAGGGTGGGAGTGGGAAGCCACTGAGGCCGTCCTAAACCCGTAGACGCCGACCGGTCAGGCGCGATTTTGCTCACTTGGAATCGCCGGGCGGAAGGGCTGTGCGACCCCGGCGCTTAAGCATTCACCGACGTGCTGGTAACATTTATCGGGAACGTGAGAATGCCGCCTTCGTGCGGTAATCATTGCGCGTAGGGCTTAGTCTTTTTACGATCCGTGTCTGCAACAGGCTTGATACCGGACACGGTTGAATTGGGTGTCGAAGCTGCTCGTTGCAAAACTTTGGAATCTTGTGATGCGTTAGCAGCGGGCATCGGCAGCGGCTTATTGGGATTCGCCAGGTTATACAACGCGGTGCCCAGCTGTCCTGCCGCAACCCCCTCTTCGTAGTCGTCAGGGCTCTGGGCATGCGCGAAGGCGGTCAAAGAAAATGCAGCGAGGGTCACAGTCTTAAGATGTTTCATTTCCCTCTCCCTTGCGCCTGGATTCTCAAGACGGTCACGAAGTGATCCATGCCTGAGAATGAATATTCAATTTATAGTCCCTCCTCTTTACAAATAGCTCGCAGCCCTCAAAACCTCGGGCTCATCCGCCTTTGCCGCTTGATGGGCCGTTAATGGAAAAGCGGAGAAGGCGCTTCTCCCTATGAATACCAGGTGTGCCTGCTATCAATACACGCCGCGCTGGCCGGGCACTGCGGAAAGGACGGAGGATTAAAAAATACGATCAAGCAGTGGATTCGGCATGTTTTAAAGATCCCGGATTTCATACTTAGCCATGCAGAGGGTTTACTAGAAGACAAACGGGACCTTTTGCATTATTCGTTGCTGTGACGAATTTTCCTGACAAGACCGGATTTTTACCCGGTCATTAAACTTTTCCCTGCGAAGGCCGTTATTAGAGTGGGGATCACTATCGGGCTTAGTGAGACTGGCGCTTTGAACAATGCATTCTGCCGGCCGGGCGGTGATTACCGAGTTCGTCATCGTAACCTCGGCAATCCGCTTGCAATGCTGAAAGAAAACCCCGCACGCGAACATCATCTTGGTCGCACAGTTAATTGGCGGACACGGTCGCGGCAGCGCCGGAGTCCCCGCCCCGCAAGACGATGCAGCAGGCCGCGCTTAATTCTAAAAGACAGACGCGGACAAGCTTCGCCGATTGAATGAGTTCGAATCGAGACCGTTCTTCACGAGATGCGGCAGACCGCCGCGCAACGTGCGGAACTCACCGCAGTGAGGAGAGCGCTCGACTTCATGCTCGATTCAATCGGCTATATCAGCGAGGTTGGGGTCGCTGAAAGCGTCGAAGTAATGCCGAGTTCACTAGTCGGGCGTGTGCGTTGAAAGATCCCGACGTCCCGCGCGCTAGTGATTTGAACAGGAAAGAACGGCGGCCTTGCAGAACCGGAGCAGGCATCATGCGTCTCATTACACGAAACCTGGACAGCACGGACAGTGGCATCGAATTGATGGCTCAGGGTGTAGTGACTGCTCAGATCATTCGCCTGCGTCGACTGGGTGCGAACGTACCACCCGCGCTTCGGCGTCTGCTCGAAGCCTACGTGCTGTTCCCGCTATTTGCGGCAATGCTGCTCGTGCTCGCGTGGACCGCCGTCATTCATCTAGTCACTGTGGAACACGCCGTTGCCCGGGACGCCGCGGTGGAATTAAGTCGCGAACTCGCCGACACCTATGAAGCGCAGATGGTGCGTGATCTGGTTGCCATAGACCAGGCGCTCAAGACGGTCAAGTACGTGTATGAGACGAGGGGTGGCGTGCGCTTGTCCGAGCTGCAGGCCCAGGGGCTGCTGCCCTTCGCGATCGGGTTTAAGGTGGCGATTGCTGGCAGCGATGGCCGTCTGCGCGATGCGACCCGGGTGCAGGCGCCCGCGACCGTGATGGACCAGCCGTATTTCACCGTGCAGCGCGATCGCATCAACGACAGTCCGGCGCCGTTCGTCAGCGGGGTGACTCCCAACGCCACGACCGGCGCCCCGGAGATTATCTTCAGCCGGCGACTGAAGAATGCAGCCGGGGGATTTGCCGGCATCGTCATGCTCTCTGTGAACCCCGGCTATTTCACGAGCAGCTACGACCACGCTCGCATGGGCAACGAAGGTGTATTGGCGCTGCTCGGCACCGACGGCGTGATGCGTGCCGAGCAAGTAGGCAAACGGTCATCGTGGGGTGCGGTTCTCTCGAAGACGGCTATGGAGGACGCCGAAGTATCGTCCGATTTGCCTGCCGTGCAGCCGTGGGATAACGGCGTGCGCCGCTATACAAACCTGCGCCAGTTACAGGGCTTCCCACTCATCGCAATAGTCGGCCTTGGTCAGGAAGAACAACTCGCGCAATTCCGAAATCATCGGCGCGCTTACCTGCTATGGGCAAGCTTCGGCAGTGTGGCGCTGATCCTGCTGGCGGCCGCACTTAGCCGCTCGAGCTGGCTGCTCGCGGTAAGCCGGCGGCGAGCCCGGCGGGCGCAGCAGACTTACTACGCTGCATCGGAAGCGAGTCTTGACGCCTTTTTTGTCCTTCGCAGTGAACTTGACACGAACGGTAAGATCGTTGGCTTCAGAGTCCAAGATACCAACCGGCGCGGCGCCGACGTATCTGGACTACCGCGCAACCGCTTGATCGGCCGGTCACTCGATGTCGCGTTTCCTCGATCCCGCAGCGACGGCATGCTTGATGAGTTTGCGAGCGTGGCGAGGACGGGCGTAGTCGAGGAGCGGGAGTGGGTCCACGAGCGGCCCGACGCATCGGCTACATGGTTGCATCGGCAGGTCGTACGGGTGGAAGACGGCGTGGTAGTGATGATGCGCGACATCAGTTCCCGGAAACACGCCGAAGTCCGGCGCGCGGAGCAGAACCGGGTGCTGGAAATGATCGCCACCAGCACGCCCCTCGCAGACGTGTTGTCCTCCATGATCCGGCTGCTTGAGTCACAGATCACAGGGGCGGTATGTGCCGCCTTGCTGTGTGATGACGACGGCCGGCACTTGAAATTGGGCGCCGCGCCCAGCCTGCCCGAGCGTTATGGCAAGCAGATACGCGGCTCGCTGATTGGCCCGGATGCGGGACCAAGCGGTCGCGCGGTCCATTGGCGCCAGCCGGTGTACGTACCGGACGTAACGCAGGATCCGCACCTTGGCATGCAGATGGAAAGTTGTGGCGTGCATGGCTACGGCGCATGCTGGGCGCAGCCCATTCTGTCGCATGACGGCAGCGCACTGGGTGTACTTACGCTGTTCGTACGGTCTCCACATGAACCGACAGAGAACGAGGGACAGGCCATCGCGATGGCGACGCGCATTGCGGGCATCGCGATCGAACGCAGCCAGGCAGAGCAACGCATTCGCCACATGGCGAATCACGACGCTCTAACCGGCCTTCCCAACCGTACCTTGCTTTCTGACCGGCTGAATCAGGTCTTGCTGCACGCACAACGCTACCAGCGTGGCGTGACCGTGGTGTTCATTGATCTCGATAACTTCAAGCTGATCAACGACAGCCTTGGTCATCGCGCTGGCGACAGCCTGTTGAAGATCGTGGCTGACCGCATGGTGCGGTGCGTGCGGCGTACCGATACCGTGGTGCGGCTTGGCGGTGACGAGTTTGTGGTCGTTCTCTTTGACCAGGCACCGCAGGGAGTGGATATTACGGTGACAATCGAAAAGATTCGCGATGCGATTCGCGAGCCGGTCAAGCTGAACGATCAGAATTTCCAGGTGACCTGCAGCATGGGGCTCGCGAGCTACCCGAACGATGGCCTTGACGCCGATACGCTGCTGATGAACGCCGACGCTGCGATGTATCGAGCAAAAGAGATGGGCCGCAACAACTACCAGCTGTATACGTCCGAGATAAACATCAAGGTGCACGAGAAACTGCGACTCCAGGAGCAGTTGCGGCACGCGCTCGCGAACGAGGAATTTCGTTTGGTGTATCAGCCTCAGGTCGATTTGCGAACCGAGAAGATCTTTGGCGTGGAAGCGCTGTTACGCTGGGATCACCCGACAGAAGGGTTAGTCTCCCCGACCACGTTCATTCCGCTTGCAGAAGAAACGGGGCTGATTGTGCCTATAGGCGACTGGGTGCTGCATACGGCCTGCTACCAGAACAAGGCCTGGCAGGATGCAGGCATGGCGCCCATGACCATTTCGGTCAACGTCTCGGCGCGGCAGTTCCTGCAGAAGGATTGGGTGGCACGCGTGGCGCACGCGCTGGCGGTGAGCGGGCTCGATGCGCAGTATCTCGAACTCGAACTTACCGAGAGTCTCATCATGCAGGATCTCGATGGGGCCATTGCGATCATGACGCAATTGCAAGCCATGGGCGTGCGCCTGTCTATCGATGACTTCGGCACTGGCTATTCCAGCTTGAGTGCGTTGAAACACTTCCCGATCGTGCGCCTGAAAATAGATCAGTCGTTTGTGCGCGAGCTGCCTGACGGCGAGGATAACCGCGCGATTGCGCGGGCCGTTATCTCGCTTGGACGGCAATTGAATCTCAAGGTCATTGCCGAAGGCGTCGAAACGAAGAATCAACTCAATTTCCTGCGCGACAACGACTGTCACGAAATCCAGGGTTATCACTACAGCAAGCCGGTTACGCCCCACGAGCTGGAGCAATTACTGAGGGAGCCTTTCGCGTGGCCCTCGGACGGGTCCGACGAATACGTACTTCGCCAGCCGTTGACGCGGCCTGCACCGGTGTCAAGCCCCGACGGTTAGCGTATCGAACCTGAAGGGGTTGCTGAGGTCGTGATTGCGATCAACTCGACCCGTCCGCGTCAATTAGCCCTAATCGGAGAGATTCGTGACGACCGTCCTGGGCTACGTTACTGTCCTCATGAGGTGCGGTTTCAGGCATAAACACGGCGAAGAATAGTAAAGCGAGCCCACTAACGGCAGACAAAGTGAGAAACCCTGCGGTGAAGCCGAATTTCTCGACGATGTACCCTCCTGTGACATTGCTTAGCGCCGCGCCCACTCCCACGGCCAACGCCATCAATCCTTGCGCAAGATTGAAGCGACCCGTCCCTCGCATTAAGTCTGATGCAATGACGACAGCGACGACACCAAAGATGCCCGCCGCCACGCCATCAAGCAACTGAATGGCGACGACAGCATAAGGGCTGCTGGTCATGGAAAAGAGGACGCCTCGGACAGGCAGCACCGCGAGCGCGACCAGGAAAATCTTCTTTCGCCCAATGCCGCCGCGCATTGCCCGCCCGACTACCGCGGCAACCCCGACCATCACTAACTGTGCAGCAATAACGCATGCGCTCAATGCAATGACATCCATGCCCGGGTGAACCCTGGCGATGACTTGCCCTGCAAGCGGCAGCATCGCCGCGTTTCCGAAGTGGAAAAGAACGACAGAGATGATGAATACCTTAAGGTCTCGCTTCTTCCAAAGCTCGGAGAAAGCTATTGGGTGAGGCTTTCCGTCGGCATCAGGGGTCTCCGCGCCACGCGCCAGTTCGTGATCAATTTCCTTGGGCTTTATCAACAGAACCACGACTGCGCTGACAACCGCGAATCCGCAGATTAGATAGAACAGCCAGATGACCCCAACATACTGACCGAGGGCGCCGGCCAGTACCGCTGCCATGAAATTGCCAGCGTGATTGAAGCTTTCGTTGCGGCTTATTCGGGCGGGCAGCAAACGGTGGCCTACGATACCGAGACTCAGCGCGGCGAGGCAGGGTGGAATGATGGCCGATGCCGCGCCTAGCGTGATTTGCGCCGCCAGCACCGTGGGTAACTTCGGGAAAAACGCGATGATCAGGCATCCGGCAGCAACCAGTAAACCCGAAATCGTGATGAGCAGGCGTTTCGCACGAACCGCATCAACTAACAAGCCGGCAGGGATTTGGCACAGGGCCGCGGCGATGCCACTGGCCGCCATGACAAGGCCGATATTGCCCGAGCCCCAATGCTGAGTGCCCTTGAGATAGACCGACAAAAACGGACCCAAGCCGTCGCGTACGTCAGCCATCAGAAAATTCAGACTGTCCAGGCCACGCAGGCTTTGACCCGAAGGTGACTTTTCGGGTTCGACGCCAGCCGGTTGTTCGCGTGGGCGAGCGCTCACCGTTTTCTCCCATCAAGCAGGTCATCGCTCGTGGCGCGGTTGCTCACCGAACACCACACTTTCTCTCGTGTCATTTAGCACTCCACGGGAAAAGGAGGAATGGGCTTCATCCGCCTTGCTATGCCGCCTCGACACTGTCCGCATCGACCAATTCAGCGATGTCATCGGCCTCCACGGTATGACCATATTTGTTCTTCACGCCGTGACCCCAGACCTGAATGTGCGCGCCAGGCTTGAGGTAACCGACAAGCTCAGCCGCGGCATGAGGAGGCATGCGAATGGACGTTCCGTCGGTGAGAAGTGCGCCGCGCAGTTCACCTTTTGGGCCGTACAGGGAGAGCTTGACCTCCCCCATGACTTCCATCGGCCGTCTTTCAGCATGAGGCTTCTCGTGCTTACCGCCAACGTGATGCGGACCCTCGTCGAGAATCGCGACACCGGCACTCGAGATCAGCAGAACTGCCGCGATGATGTCGGCTGAACGAGGTTTCACACCGCGCACTTTTACCTGGTCGCCGATACTGAAGTGTCTGGCGACCTGCCTGGACATATGCGGCGGAAAATGCACCTGCTTGTTTTTGCCGAGGACAAAGCCGTCAAGTTCTCCGTGCGGGTTCAGTAGAAACTGGGTCACGGTACCGCGCGTTTCTTGCAAGCAATTTGGGTCAATCCAATGCATGGTCTTACTCCGAAGGCGGAAAAATTAGAGGTTGTCGGGTCGTTGTATCGCTGTGTGAACCGGTTGCGAAGGCAGCAGTTTTAGTGCCTAGCCAGCTAACAAAGTCCCTCCCGCCGCGGCGGGACGAAGAGGGTTAACACCGGCTTGGCAGGCAATCGGAACATCTCTAGTCTCTCGATCATTGACTGAACGACCGGACGGTTTATTAATTAACTGCCGTCGCGTCGTCTGGTGAATGGTCTCCCTATTCAGATACCCATCTACTGCTCGTTGCCGCGCAGCGACCCTGCTCGTGCCGACGAAAGCAAGGGGCGCGACTTGCCGCCGATGGCAGCGATAAATGCGGTATCTATCTGGAGACTTGGTTCGACGGTCACGCCGAATTCGCTTGCGATGATCGATTCCGTGTCGCAAGGCCGTACACCGATGATCTCGCTCGCGGCGTCGGCTGCGATCATCTCGCCGATGGACGCGAAACGCGCCTGGGTGTTCAAGACACCGCAGAACGACAACCTGATGGCAGACGCGATCGCCAGTTATATGGAAGCGCACGGCGTGAAGACTGTCGGATACATCGGTTTCGCGGACGCGTATGGCGACGGCTGGTACTCGGTGTTCACCGCCGCCGCCGCGGCGCATCATCTAAAAGTGGTTACCAACGAGCGCTATAGCCGCACCGATTCGTCGGTAACCGGCCAGGTGTTGAAGACGATGGCCGCGAATCCCGATGCTGTGCTGATTGCGGGCGCTGGCACGCCATCGGCGCTGCCGGCCAGAACACTGAAAGAGCGCAAGTACACGGGCAAGATTTATCAAACGCATGGCGTCGCGAATAACGACTTCTTGCGCGTATGTGGTAAGGATTGCGAAGGAGAGCTTCTGCCTGCCGGTCCGATTCTTGTTGCGGACCAGTTGCCGGATTAAAATCCGGTGAAGAGGTCATCGCTTGCGTATAAGACGGCGTATGAAACGGCCTATGGCACCGGCTCAGTAGCCACCTTCGGCGGTCATGCATGGGACGCCGGCCAGATGTTGCAACGGGCGATTCCAGAAGCGTTGAAGAAGGCACAACCGGGAACGCCAGCCTTTCGTGAAGCGCTGCGTGCGGCGCTCGAAAACATGAAGGATCTTCCGGTGTCCCATGGCGTGATGAATACCACGGTGGACGATCACAACGGCCTTGATCATCGCGCACGCGTGATGGTTGAAATTGTCGACGGAAAATGGAAACTGCAGGACTGACAATCGAGATCGAGCCACGGGAGAGCGCTACTTTGGGTCTTTCGCAAGAGGAACCATACTGTCGACCGACCGCCGCATTGCCGGAGGTCCTATTCGAGTCCACGTTCCCAGGGCGGCAACGGTTGCCAGGCATCAAACAAACAATCGATAAAGCGGCGAACTTTGGGCGCGAGATGTCGTCGGGTTGGATAGATCGCCCGAATGGGCAGCGCTTCGACCTCAAACGCCTGCAGGATGGTCTGCAGTCGTCCTTGCGCGATGTCAGTCGCGAGCAGGTAGGAGGGCATGCTCACGATGCCGGCGCCATTGACCGCTGCGTTCACGAGCGCTTCGGCACTGTCCATTCTTAACCGGCCGGTCGAGTTCACGGGCTCTTGCCCGGTACCGGCAAACGACCAGGGTTGAGGGCGTCCGGCGCTCACGAAGTGAAGGCATTCATGATCCACAAGGTCGGACGGCGTGGCTGGCACGCCTCGCTTTGCCAGGTAATCCGGCGAAGCGCAGGTCACCAGCTTTTGTGTTGCTACTACGCGCGCGATCAGGCGGGAGTCCGGCTTGGGCTCGCCGACCCGGACCGCGATATCGAATCCCTCGTCAACCAGGTCGACAAATTTGTCCGTGAAGCTGACCTCGGCCGTCACCGCGGGCCAGCTCTCGAGAAACGATTCAATGACGGGTAGCACGTGCCGGTGGCCCAGCCCGATCGGCACGCTGATGCGCAGCGTTCCTGTCGGCGTTGCACTCCGTACCGCCATCGCCGTTTCGGTCTCTTCGAGATCTTCCAGAATTTGTGCGCAACGCGCGAAGTACACCTCTCCGTCATCCGTGAGACCCAGGCTTTGCGGGGTGCGGTGCAGAAGGCGAACCTGCAGGCGAGTCTCCAGGCGCGCAATGATCTTGCCCACTGCGGAGCGCGTGATGCCGAGTTGCTGTGCGGCTGACGTAAAGCTGCCGGCCCTGACCACAGAGACGAACGTCGCGATATCGTTGAAGTTTCCTGGAGCCAAGTCGATGTCCTCTCAAGCAGATTCCGGATAAGCGCACGTGGACCGGAGGCATCCGGCAGGCAGCCTTTGCTCATACGCGTTTGCGTTTAACTGCAAGCGTCATATAGGCGCAAAGCGCCTCGATCATATCCCGTTGCCCGCGCGTCGCGCTCATGGGGAGACACATTCCCCATCGAAGCTCCTATCCTTCGCTTCAGCAAGCAGTAGTGATCGGCAGTCGTGCACCTACCGTGCAACCAGACGCCGACACGTCGCTTTTAGCCGAACCGGAGAACATCAAATGGATGCCCAGCAACTTATCAGCCCCCTCGGGGGCCCATCGCTCCCAGGCGATAGCGCGTTATCTACCGCGCCACTGCCCGTCATTGAACCTGCATCGCGCGGCCCGTCGTGGCTTGCGGTCTTGTCGGTGGCAGTAGGTTCGTTCGCTTTCGTCGCGACGGAATACATGCCCGTCGGACTGTTGCCGCAGATCGCGCAGGACCTTGGGGTCACGCCTGGCACCGCCGGGCTCATGGTGACTACGCCAGGGATCATCGCCGCGATCTCGGCACCTGTCCTGCTGCTCGCAGCAGGTCGCATCAACCGGCGCCTGATCCTGCTGACGCTGGCCGTTCTGTTGCTCGCATCGAACCTGATTTCCGCCATTGCGCCAAGCTTCGCGGTGATGCTCATCGGTCGTGCATTGCTGGGCGCCAGCCTTGGCGGTTTCTGGACCGTCGCCCTTGGCGCATCCGGGCAACTGGTCCGCGAGGAGCAGGCTGCCCGGGCAAGCGCAACGATTTTCATGGGCATCACGCTGGCGACCGTGATCGGCGTGCCGCTCGGCACGTTGATTGCGAACCTGACGTCGTGGCGCATGTCGTTTGTTGCTACCGCAATTCTTGCCGCTGTCGCGTTGGCAGCGCAGGCCGTGTTCTTGCCTTCGCTCGCGCCGAAGGCCGCGATGCGCACGGACGACTTCCTGGCAATGCTGTCGCGCTCGAACGTGCGCCGCAGTTTATTGATGGTCGGCCTTCTGTTCGGCGCCCATTTCGCGGCCTATACGTATATCGCGCCGTTCCTTGAACGCAATGCATCGTTCGGCGCTTCATGGATTACCGCGGTTCTGCTCGGCTTCGGGGTGGTCGGCTTCGTCGCGAACTTCGCGGTTTCGGCCATCGTGACGCGCCATCTGAAGCGCTCGTTGCTCGTGTTTGGCACGCTCGTGGTGATCGCCCTGTTCGCATTGCCGATGCTGCAGGCTTCCCGTGCAGGCGTGATTGCGATCGTGGCGTTGTGGGGACTTGCGTACGGTGCGATTCCGCTTTGCTTGAGCGTCTGGATGCAACTGAGCTCGCCTGATCGCCCGGAAGCCGGTTCGTCGATGTTCGTCAGTACCGTGCAGATTGCGATTGCGCTCGGTTCGCTCGGCGGTGGTGCGGTGGTGGACCACCTGGGCATGGCAGCGACGATGCGCTTTGGCGGCTTGCTCGCCGCGCTCAGCGTGGTCGTGATGATGACGTTCAATACCAGCCGCGCGACGCTCAAGGAAGTGCTCGAAAATTGACCTTGCGGCACAGCCAAATTATTTGTGAAACGAGGTCATTCTTCTGGCGGCGGACTAACAATGGCCGAAAAGGTGGGATCTTCGACCTCACGCTGATGACCGCCAAACCGAAAATAGTCCTTCGTCATTCCAACATACACCGCGACAGCAGTCGCATGACAAGGACAACAATCATGGCGAAGGTATCGAATATTCTTTTTGTTCATGGCGCCTGGGCCAATTCGTCGGCTTGGGAGAAAGTCCTGCCGCTCATTGACGCCGCCGGTCTCACGGGGTCTGCCGTTTCGCTTTCGCTGACGTCGCTTGCAGATGATGTGGCGACAGTAAAGCGGGCGACTGACCTGTCTCTGCGCGAAACGCCCGGCTGAACTGACGCAGGCTCAAACATGCCGCATCGGCAAGTTCTTGAACCGAAAGCTGAGACTTCAGGTTTCGACGCGCATAGTCGAGTGCGGTCTGGATTTGGTCAGACTTGGCGTCCATCTTGAGCAACTCGGAGTGCTGCGACCGACCACCTCCGCGACGGTGATTGACAACCAGCTTTTGCGCGATCGACCGAGCGAGGTCTGCACCGTAATCCTGTTCGACCATGGCAAGCGCCAGGTCGATACAAGCCGTCATGCCGGCCGACGTCCATATTGATCCATCGATGATGAAGATGCGATCGGGCTGCATCTTGACCAGGGGAAAGCGCTCTTTGAGCTCGCTCGCGGCGATCCAATGAGTGGTCACACGCTTGCCATCGAGAATGCCGGCTTGTGCCAAAACGAACGCACCGGTGCAGATGGATGCCACCCGACGCGATGCACGATATCCACGCTGCACGAAATCCACGACGGCGGGCGATGCAGTCACGCTTGCAGTTCCGCCGCTGACCAGCAATGTGTCAAAGGTCGGATCGCCGAAGGGCATGGTCGCGGTCATCGTACCGAGCGAACTGCGCACCATGCCACCCGATTCTGACAGCAGCTCAATACCGTACAACTGCTTTCCCGCACTGATATTGGCGAACTCGAACACTGACAGGGCAGCGAAATACAGCACTTGGAAATCCGGCAGGAGCACGAAACCAATCCGCTGCAACACACACTCCTTGATGGGTCGAAACGGGAGCCCGGGTTTCTCCGAGCGGAATTGAACCAGAACGTCGTTTGATCGACCGGAAAACGACTTACCTGCGCTGTTATCGGTCGTTCGATTGCGGCGTGCAAGACACGTTCGAACGGCCTTCCACGACGAATGGTAACGGGTCACATCACCGTGAATTGATGCATTCGATACATAAAACATAGCAGGAATCAAGGGCTACCGCAGCGCGCGGTGGAAGCCTATCTTTAGCTTCACGAACCGAAGCGACCCAGGGCAACCCGGTCAGCGGCCTACCCCGAGTTCGATGACGGTTTACCGCTTGAACTCTCCATCACTCGACTAATCCAGGACGTTCTCAATGAAACTCACAGGTAATACCATCTTCATCACCGGCGGTGGCTCGGGTATTGGCCGAGGCCTCGCCGAGGCGCTGCACAAGCTTGGTAACAAGGTCATCGTTGCGGGCCGGCGGCGCAGTCATCTCGACGCGGTAATCGCGGCTAACCACGGGATGGAGGCGGTCGAACTCGACATCTCCGATCCCGCGAGTATTGAACGAGTAGCAGCGAAGCTGGTCGCCGATCATCCCGAGCTCAATGTGCTGATCAATAACGCGGGCGTCATGCAACCCGATGCAGTCGACGGAATGATCGACGACGCGCTGATGATCTCCCACGTGAGCACCAACCTGATAGGCCCGATCCGCATGACATCCGCGCTGATCGACCATCTCAAGAAGAGAAGCGACGCCGTGGTGGCCTACACCACGTCCGTCCTGGGCTTCGTGCCAATGGCGGTGACAGCGGTCTACTCATCGACGAAGGCTGCACTGCACTCCTATGCATTGTCACAACGCTTCATGCTGCAGGACACGACGGTTCGCGTGCTGGAGATCGCGCCACCCTGGGTGCGTACTGAACTGATGAACAGCGAGGAAGCCGAAATGGCGATGCCGCTCGACCAGTTCATCGACGAGACGATCAAGGTCCTGGGCACGGATGCGAACGAGATTCTGGTCGAAGCGGCCAAACCGATGCGCGCTAACGTAGGGCCGGGCGAGCACGATTTCGTCAATAGCTTTAATACACAAGCGAAGGCGATGTTTGGAGGTTGATTCCCGCGGCCAAAACTTACCTGGCCGCAACATGTCCGATCGCGTTGACTGCCCGTTATGGAGTCGACGCGATCGGACTTTGTCTTTCGGCTGCGCATGCGCTTGAGCGCTTGAAGAACGAATTTCGACGGCGAGGCTTGGCGCTTCGCCGTCGATGCCTGATGCTTCAGCCAGCCACGCGGTTTAACCGGGCGTGGTGAAAGAGAGCTGGACGCGCTTTCCGGAACGATTCGATTCCATGATTTGTTCAATCAGTTCATGCATGCGGATCGCGTCTGCGAAAGTGGGCGCAAGCGTCGAGCCGGTCTTTACGTCGCGTGCATGGGCGGCGTACAGGTTCGCCAATTCAACAACACTCGCCCCGAGTTTCCCTTGGGGCACCCATTCATATTCCACCGGAATAGTCACCTCGGTGAGCGGCTGCGCATCACCTCGTGCTATTTCGATGCGGTTGTAGGTATCGCCGAAGCTGGTATTGTTCGAGATCTTCAGGTCGCCCTTGCTGCCGGTGATATCAATCTGTACGCCGAAATTATTTCGTTTCCCCGCCTCGAGATGGACCGTTAGCACGGCGCCATTGGCGAAGGTCCCGGCCAGTACGACCTGGTCCGCGCTGGTGTGGGGCAGCGTTTCACCGGTTTCCACCAGCGTCACTTCCTGGAACTGATTGACAGTCAGCGCCGACAGGCTCTGCGGATAGCCGACCATTGTCGTGAACAGGGCGTCCAGGAAATGGCCGCCATAGATCGACAGAAGGCTGGAGAAATTCTCTTCGGGGATCGTGTAGTAAAGCGATGCAGGCCGTTCACGCTGGAAGTACTCGACGCTCACGTGCAGGCGCACCGAACGTATTTCGCCGATCTCGCCCTGTTCCAGTAAATCGCGCACATGACGGTAGCCCGGATTGAGGCGCCGTTGCAGGCCAACGATGGTGCGCACACCCGCCTTGTCGGCCAACGCGAGCAACTCGTTGGACAACGCCGTGCTTGGCGTCAGAGGCCACTCGCAGTAGACGTCCTTACCGGCCTTGATGGCGGCGCGAATACCCTCTTCGTGCTGAAATGCGGGCGTCAATACGAGTACAAGATCAACTTCCGGATGCGACACCAGCTCTTGCAGCGAGGTTGCCGCGTATTTGAATCCATGGCGCTCGACCAGCGCCGCTGCCTTTTCCGGGCTGCGGCTGTACACCGCGGTTAGTTCATAGTCCGGCAATAGTTTGAGCGAGGGAAGGTGCCCATATTCCGACCAATGGCCGAGGCCGATGACGCCCACCCTTATTTTGCCGGAGCCCGTAGCTCGCGTCGCGATGCTGTTCAAGAGAATTCTCCAATGTAAGGCTGAGCGGATCAATCTTGCCCAGCGACATCGGAATAATAGGGTTCAGGGAAATGAAGATAAATGGTTTTGGATTCCGATCATTTCGGACATCCGAGTCCGCTAGCGCGATGCTTGATGCACGATGCAGCCCCTCGTGACAGCGGAGGCCTGCGACTGGACTAAGCCCGGAAGGTTTTACCCAGTTCCTCTTCCGCTAACCGGAAGTAGTGACGGAAGTTGTAAATCAGCGGCGACCACTTTTCCGCATCGATATATTTCCCTTCCTTCACGAACGTTTCGTCAGCGTGCAGCCGGACGATCTCCACTTCCACGGCAACACCACCACCGAGTGCCTCTAGTTTCTCGCCGCCCATGCGATGAACATGACGGACGCGCGCTTCGAGTTGCATCGGACATTCAGCGACGCGAGCCGGCCTGACAAGCTCGCTAGGCAGCGACGTGAAGTCACCGGCTTCGAACTTGTTCTTTTCGAAACTGAACTGTTTAGCCTTGAGTTCCGGTACGGGATCCTTGCCCGTAAGCGGCGCGAGCTTCTCGACCTGCCGCCAAAGTTGCGGGGAAGGCACGTTGACAACACACTCAGCATGGCGAGCCAGGTTGTCAGCGGTCTTGGTTTCATCGAGCAGGCCCAGCATCATTGTCCAGCCGAGTGCCCAGAACGACGATATTGGCGCAATGTTGGTTGACCCATCTTCATTGACCGAGCTTACAAGCGCCACGGGAGTGCCGAAATACAGGATCTTGGGTTCGATGGTTTGAAACGAAGTCTCTTTCATAGCGGTTCCTCGTCATGTGAAACACGTCCGACAAACGTTGGCGGACGGCATGCCAAAGTATGTGTGATTTGCGGTTGAAGACGTTTCGGCGTGTATTGAAGTGTCGAACGTAGGCGGAAACCATCGGCTGGTCCACGTCCACGTCCACAGAGGGTACTCGCCCGGCGAGCCCCTTTTCGAGCCTCTGCTAGCGCTGATAATTTCAAAAGATCCGGCTATTTTCTCAAGTGCCATCCGCTCATGCCGTAAAGTCCTATACCAGTTCTAAAACAGCTTGCATCCTTTGAGGTCGACCAGTGGCAAAACAGCATTCGCTCGCGTTCCGGATGACTGCATTTATCGTCGTGGTCTGTGCGTTGCTTGTAGGCACGGATATCTGGCGCAGCCTGGCTGCCCGGCAGGTACAGTTGAAGGAAATGACCTCGGCTACGACGAATCTCGCGCGCGCGATGGCGCAGCACGCGAACGACACGATCAAAGAGTCTGACATAGCGCTCATGGGCATCACTGAGCTTGTTGAACACGACGGCACCAACCCGGTTTCCCTGGAACGGCTCCGCCAATTATTTTTGTCCCGATTAGTCGAGCTGCCGCAACTCAACGGCTTGTTTGTTTTTGATCGAACCGGTCAACTGATCGTGAGCGCACAGCCCGGAAAATTGCGCAGCTATAACAACGCTGACAGGGATTATTTTATCTTTCATCGGAGCCACGCGGATCGCGGTGCCCGCGTTGGTGTGCCGCTGCTTAGCCGTGCAACTGGAAAGTGGGTCGTTCCCGTGTCGCGGCGAATTGCTGATGCGGATGGTAATTTCGCCGGCGTGGTAGTGGCGACAATCGACATTGATTTCTTCTTGCGGTTTTATAGCAGCCTGGATATTGGGCATGGCGGCGCCGCGGCGCTGATACTCGATAACGGGCGAATGGTCGTACGCAGGCCGTTCGAGAGCCGCTTTCAGGGTGCGGACGTTTCCGCGACGGTTCTCTTCCACGCCCACGAACAGGCCAAAACAGGCACCTTCCTGACCAAGTCGTCACAAGATGGCGTTGTACGGCTCAATAGCTTTCGAAGCTTGCAGGACTATCCGCTGTTCGTTGCTGCGGCATTATCGCAGCAGGAAATATTGGCGGGCTGGCGGTCCGACACGCTTTGGCATTCGGCGGGCGTAGGCGCGCTGGTTATCGCGCTGGCGCTTTTTGGCTGGCGCCTCATCCGGCTCATCGGGCTCAGGACGGCGGCGGAAGAGCGGCTCGAGGCAAGCCTCGATATGACGCGGGCAATTCTTGATACAGCCATTAACCCGATCATCACCATCAACGGCGCCGGTGTTGTGCGCTCGCTAAATCCGGCCGGTGAAAAGACCTTCGGCTACGCATCGCATGAGCTGGTCGGGCAGAACATCAGGACGCTCGTTCCCGATAACTTCGTCGATGCCTATAACAACTACATCGCACAGTTTGCTCAACAAGGCAGGACGGGCGCCGGCAGTGGCCGGGAACTGGCGGGACTGCGCAAGGACGGCTCGGTCTTTCCGGCGCATGTTTCCACGGCCCCGATGGTCGTCGCCGGCGAGGTGTGTTTCGTCTGCGTCATCACGGATCTCACTGAACAGCACGGACAACGCACGGCGCTGGCCGCCGCGCGGGATCAGTTGTTGCTGGCAGCCCAGACGGCAGAGCTTGGCATCTGGTCCTGGAACCTGGTGGACAACGCGCTCCACTGGAACGCGCGCATGTTCGATATCTACGAGCAACCGAAGACGCTGCTCGGCCACGGTTTGAACTTCGATCACTGGCGCACGCGCGTGCATCCTGAGGATATCGACGCCACCATGAAGTCGCTCAACGCGGCGATCGACGGGCATGGCGGCGAACTTCCGCTCTTTCGAATCGTGCTTCCAGGCGGGCAGATTCGTTACATCCAGTCGCGCATCCGGCTCGAACGGGACGCGAACGGCACGCCGGCCGTCATGACAGGAATCAATCGCGACATTACCGACCAGCATCAACTGGAACTACGGTTGCGTGAGGCAAAGGAGCAGGCTGACGCGGCGAGCGCTGCCAAGTCGTCGTTCCTCGCGAACATGAGCCATGAGATCCGTACTCCGATGAATGCAGTATTGGGCATGCTGCATCTTGTGCAGCTCAGCAATCTCAATCTGCGTCAGCGCGATTACGTCAACAAGGCGCAGACAGCGGCGAAGTCGTTGCTTAGCCTGCTTAACGACATTCTTGACTATTCGAAGATCGACGCAGGCAAGCTGCAACTCGACGTGCATCCGTTCGAGCTCGAACCGTTGATGCAGGACCTGGGCGTGGTCCTGTCCGGCAATCAGGGTGACAAGAACGTCGAAGTTTTGTTCGACCTGGATTCGGCGCTCCCCAATTCGTTGATCGGCGATAGCCTTCGGCTGCAGCAGGTCCTGATCAATCTGGCCGGCAACGCACTCAAGTTCACGTTGACCGGACAAGTCATTGTCAGCGTCGAGTTGCTGCAACGCGTGGATGCAGCAGTGCGCGTGCGGATTGCGGTGATGGATAGCGGTATCGGCATCAGCAGCGAGCAGATCGGACGTATTTTCGAGGGCTTTACTCAGGCTGAGACTTCGACAACACGGCGTTTCGGCGGGTCGGGCCTCGGACTGGTCATTTGCAAGCGGCTGGTCGCATTAATGGGCGGTGACCTTCGGGTCGAAAGCGAAGTAGGCGTGGGCAGCCGGTTCTGGTTCGACATCACGCTTGGCGTCGATGGCGCGAACGCTCCTGCTGTTGCACCTGTGATCGACCGGCCTTTACGCTTGCTGGTTGCCGACGACAATCAGATGGCAGCAGAGCTGCTGGTCCGAACGGTCGCGACGCTTGGATGGCAGGCGGACTTTGTTTGCGGTGGTATCGACGCAGTCAGGAAGATCAGCGAATCGGTGCGCGAAGGGCAGCCTTACGATGTTGTACTCATGGACTGGCGCATGCCGGACCTGGATGGGTTGAACGCGGCAAGGCTCATTCGCGGCGCGAAAGACGGCTTGCCTCTCCCCGTAGTCGTCATGGTCACCGCATACGGGCGCGAAGTCCTGGCTGAGGCTCACGATAGTGGCGAGGCGCCGTTCGCGGGCTTCCTGACCAAACCGATCACGCCAAGGCAACTGAGCGACGTTGTACTGCGTGCGCTGAGCACGGCGGGTACACCGCAGCCTGAGCTTCAGGCGCCGGCCTCCAAACCCGCTGCTCGCCTGGCCGGGCTCAATCTGCTCGTGGTTGAAGACAACGCCGTGAACCGTCAGGTTGCCGAGGGCGTGCTAAGAGCGGAGGGCGCTCAGGTACAACTGGCCGAGGGCGGGATCGAAGGCGTGAGAAGGGCGACGACGGCAGGCATTCCGTTCGATGCAGTATTGATGGATATCCAGATGCCGGATATCGACGGGTTCGAAGCAACCCGGCGCATCCGGTCGAATCCTCGCTATGCCGCGCTACCCATTATCGCGATGACGGCCAATGCATCGAACGCCGATCGGCAAGCGTGTCTCGATGCCGGCATGAATGATCATGTGGGCAAGCCGATCGATGTCGAGCGGCTGGTGTCGGTGCTGCACGCTCAAATCGACGGAAGAAAATTCCCCGTCGCGCCCGCATCCAAATCTGGATCCGCATCCGCGCTTGCATCCGATCAGGGTCCGTCCGGAGCGGAAGATATTGCCGAACCAGTCGTCGAATTGAAAGCTTCAATTGTTGCCCGGTTTGGTGGCAATATTGCGCTGATCAACAGCGTCCTGGATAACTTTGGGTCCCAGACAGAAAAGCAACTCATGTTGCTTAGCCAGCAGATCGAACGGGGCGAGCCGCTTGGCGCAGCCTCGGTGTTGCATGCAATTAAAGGGACTGCGGGAACGGTGGGCGCGCGTGCTCTTGCGGCGCGGGCCGGCCAGCTTGAATATGATTTGCGCCACGCTGATGTGTCGGCAACGAAGGTTGTCATCACGGAGGAAGGCGTTGCCGATCTGAGAAGTTTGCTGCAAGACAGCGTTGCTGCATTGGCGCACGAATTTGGAGGTGACACAATCGAGGCGCCGGCAATCGACGTTGAATTGCCGCTAGCGGAATGGAAGCTGCGCCTGAACAAAATAGTGGCATTTCTTGAGTCATCGAATTTGCAGGCCGTCGCGCTTGCCGAGGCGTTGGTTGCTCACACGGGTCCGGAACAGCGGGTCCAATTCGATGAGTTCCTGACGCAGGTGCGGGAATTGAATTTCGCGGTCGCGGCGCTCAGCGCACGCGACATGCTGGAGCGATCGTGACAAATGGAGCATATTCTGGAAAGCTGGTTACTTCATGCGAATCGCCGTCCCAAGATCCTGATTGCCGACGATCAGCCCACGAACATTCGTGTTCTATACGAGCTGTTTCGCGACGAGTGTGACGTGTTCATGGCAACGAGCGGAACGCAAACCATACAAATCTGCCGCGCTGAGTTGCCCGATCTCATCCTGCTGGATGTAGTGATGGATGATATTGATGGTCACGAGGTATGCCGCCGTCTCAAGGCCGACCCGTTGACCGGCGCCATTCCGATTATCTTCGTGACCTCGCAGAATCAGGAGGCCGATGAAGTCATCGCCCTGGGTTTAGGTGCTGTCGACTTCATCACGAAACCCATTAACCCGGTCATTGTGCGCGCGCGCGTGCGCACGCACCTGACGCTGAAGCTGCAGGGTGATTTGTTACGCGCAAGCGCGTTGCTTGACGGGTTGACGGGGGTGGCGAACCGCCGCAAATTTGACGAGGATGTGCAGACTGACTGGCGCCAGTGCCTGAGAGAGAGTGCACCCCTCTCGCTCATTCTGATCGATATCGATTATTTCAAGCTTTATAACGATCGCTATGGTCATCAAGCGGGTGACAATTGCCTGAAACTTGTCGCCAGGGCGCTATTCGAAGCGCTTCGACGGCCCTATGACAAGTTGGCCAGATACGGGGGTGAAGAGTTCGCTTGTCTTTTGCCGAAGACCGAAGTCGCAGGAGCGAGCGCAATGGCGGAAAGAATGCTGACGCGCGTGAGCGAATTGCATGTGGAGCATCTTGGCTCCGACGTCGATCAGGTCGTGACCATTTCCCTGGGCGTTGCTTCCATGGTGCCGACGCCCTCTGTCACGCCTGAATTGTTGTTGAAGGCCGCTGATCAACAACTCTATGAAGCAAAGCGCACGGGCCGTGCGCGAGTCTGCACGTTGACGATACCGTGAGTCGGGTACGAGCTGCTCGCGGATAAATGACACGGCTGCAATTCGGCCTTTACCTTTACAACGGATGTTTTCGTTCGCTTGCCATTGCCTGCGGTGAATCGGTGTTCACCGTCTGCCAGTACTGAACAATCGCGTGAATTTCCGCTTCGATGCGTCGCACTGCATTGACGATGCTTTGAATGCGGGCGTGCAGGACGACACCCTTGAACGGTTTAGCGATGACATCCGCTGCGCCGAGATCGAGAGCGTGCTGTTCGGCCTCGATGTCGGCTGCCGGTGCGATAAAAACAATAGGCACATGTTCGAGCACTGTCTCAGCTTTCAGTGCCGCGAAAATCCCGAACCCGTCGTTCTGCGCGGTATGTGCGTCGAGAAGAATAAGCGTCGGCGCGTGGCTATGCGCTTGCTGCAATGCTTCTTCGCAGGAGGCCGCAAAATATAGGGTGCCTATACTTTCCAGCGTTCGCCGCATTTGCTGGATAGTGGAAAGATCATCTTCGATGATCAGCACGTTAGGCCTTGCCGGAGTCACCGCCCATGTTCGTAACTTGCCCGCTCGACAATCACGATCGATATCATTCACGATCTGCCTCACGCGGAGTTGAGCGCGCACGCGGGCCTTGAGTTGTGCGGCAACAAGCGGCTTCGTGACGTAATCAGCGGCGCCCAGTCTCAACGCATCGACTTCCAGCGCAGGGGCGTCATGGCTTGTCACGAAAATGATCGGGACGTGTGCCAGGTTTGCGTCGCCCTTAAGGACTTCGCATGCGTCGAATCCTGTCATGCCCGGCATATCGGCATCGAGGAGAATGAGATCAGGGGGCGATTCCTTTGCAAGCACAATGGCAGCTTCACCCGAGGTGGCGAATTGTTGATCAGGGTATGCCGCAAGCATTTGACTCATGATCCGAATCGTCAACGGATCGTCGTCTACTAAAAGAAGTCGCTCACTGTTTGCTGACATTCGGTTCTTCCTCAGGATTTTTAATGTACTTTGCCATGATGCGGCATTCCGATGCAGTTTGATCGGGGGAACTGCGATGGTATTGGACCTTAAATCGGATCTTGAAGCGGCCGCGAAAACGGAGCCTTGGCGCATTCTAATATAGGGCGGCCCGGCAGTCTGTTGATTAAGTGTCAAAGCCGGCACGCTTCAACACAGTCTGGACGCCGGCGTCTGCTGGCTTGCGCGTCGCTTAGATTGGACTGTCTGCCGCGGGCTCGCAGCAAGCCTCGGACGCTTGTGAGCCCGGATGAAGATGATCGGCCTTCCTGAGCGAGGGAAATGCTGCCATCCATACGGCCGCGACACATAGCGTTCCAATGCCACCTAAGACGACACTTTCAACCGTCCCGAATAGTGAAGCGGCAACGCCCGACTCGAAGGCGCCGAGTTCGGCCGAAGCACCGATGAACAGCATGTTGACTGCCGAGACTGACTGCCGAGACCCGTCCGCGCATGGCGTCAGGGGTTGCCAGCTGGACCATGGACGAGCGAATGTTGATACTGACCATGTCACTGGCGCCAATCACGACTAGCGCCGCTAGCGACGCGACGAACGACTTCGAAAGCGCGAAAACGACGGTCGCGATCCCGAAGGCGGCGACAGCCGCAAACAGTCTGGATCCGACGCGCCTGTTCAGGGGGTAGCGAGTCTGAAGGAAAGCGACAACGCAGGCGCCGGCCGCGGGCGCGCTACGCAGCATCCCCAGACCTGCCGGTCCGACCTTGAGGATATCGCGCGCGTAGATCGGCAGCAGGGCTGCCGCACCGCCAAGCAAGACCGCAAAGAGGTCGAGAGAGATGGCGCCCAGCACGATCGGTTGGGACCGTATGAATCTGATGCCCTCAATGATGCGCGCGATACGCCCCGTTGGCACAGCGGGCACTCGTTGACGGGATGATCGAGATGCATAGCCGGCATCCGGCGGCCCATCGGGTTCTGCTCGAAGAGAGCCCGCGCGGCGAGGTTTCGCGCAGCGCTCACGATCTTTTCGGACGGGAATGCAAGCAAACCTACGAAGTGCTGTCCGCGGCGAACGCTGCGGAGACAGTGGATGACGTTGGTGTCAGCGCGCAGGTTCTTGGCGCGGCACTTGCGGGCGCCGTACATGCTGCGGCCCGGGAAGGGCAGCTTTCATCGCCGGTCTTGAGGGGGGAACTTATCGTTTTAGTGGACTCGTTCCTGAATGCGCTGCGGCACAAGGGGATAATACGGAGTCCAGATAAAGCGCGGCGGCGACGTAAAGAATAAATAAGTGCCATTCGATTGCGGCGTCCCCTTACTTACGTGTCTTCGATGACTACCTGCTCCTCGCGCGCGTATTGTGAAGGTGGCCGCCCGACGTGCCGTGTGAAGGCGACGCTGAAGGTGCTGGCGGAGCTGTAGCCAACTCGCAGTGCTACGTCGGCGACGCGGCCTTCATTGCGGCGTAGCAGGCCCTTGGCGAGCGCCATGCGCCACGTGAGCAAATATTCCATGGGCGCCATGCCGACGGCGTGGTTGAAGCGTTCAAAAAAAGTCGAGCGCGACAGTGCGGCCTCTTTCGCGAGTTCAGCAACCGTCCATGCGCGCGTCGGGTGTTCGTGCATACCTCGGATCGCAGCCGCAAGGCGGTGATCGGACAGCCCACGAACCAGGCCCGGCGACGCCGTTGTTTCCGCTGTGGACCGCAGCGCCTCGATGAGCAGCACTTCCAGCAGTCGTGACAGCACGACCTCGCGCGCAGGCCGCTGCTCGCGTGATTCATCTCGTACAAGTTGCACGAGGGTGGCCAGCCGCTCTACTCCGCGGACATGCACGATTTGCGGTAGCAACGAGACCAGCAGGGATGCATCGGGTGAACCGAAGCTGCAGTGGCCCACCATCATTCGCGAATCGACAGGGCCGTCCGGCTCCCCAATTCTAAATTCATTGTTGCCAAGCGCGATGGGATCCAGAATCTGAACGCCCGGTGGTGGCGGCACAAGGCTGGACATCGTGACGTCGTGGGCCGCGGGAATCAGCACGAAGTCTCCCGAGACGAGTTCGATGGGCTCGTGCCCATCGATCGCCATGCGGCACGCGCCCTCGAGGATCACGCAATAGAGCGACTGACCGGCATCCGAGCGGCTAACGCGCCAGGGGCTCGCGCCCAGAACCAGTTTGGAAAACCGGGCACCTGGCTGCAGCAGCGTCACGACTTCGGCCAACGGATCGATCATTGCCGGACTCTCGCACATGAAATTCGGATTATCGATTGTAGCGAGTACGGTCGCGGCGGTCTATCGTACGGACAGACGCAAACCACTTCACACAGGAACTCCCATGAAAACCGTCCTGATCACCGGCTGCTCTTCCGGATTTGGCCTCGAAATTGCCCGCTATTTTCTGGCCCGCGACTGGCAAGTCATCGCCACGATGCGCACGCCGCGCGCCGACGTGCTCCCGCCTTCAGAGCGCTTGCGCGTGCTGGCGCTCGACGTCACCGATCCGGAAAGCATCCGCCAGGCTGTCGAGGCGGCCGGCCCCATCGACGTGCTCGTCAACAACGCGGGCTTCGGCGCGGCTTCCCCGGCGGAACTGGTCCCGATTGCAACGGTGCGCGAAATTTTCGAGACCAACACCTTCGGTACGATCGCATTGACGCAGGCGGTGCTGCCCCAGTTTCGGCAGCGTAAAGCCGGCGTCGTCGTGAATGTCACGTCGAGCGTCACGCTGAAGGCGCTGCCTCTGATCGCCGCTTATCGCGCGAGCAAGGCTGCAGTTAACGCATTTACCGAGTCGATGGCGATGGAGCTCGAGCAGTTCGGCGTGCGAGCACATTTGGTGCTGCCGGGCCGTGCGCCCGACACCCGGTTCGCTGAGAATGCCCACGCCCACATGCATGGTCTCGACAACGAGGCCTACGCTGGCCTCGTCAGGGATGTCTTCGCGCAGTTCCAGGACACCTCTGCACCCGTCACCCAGGCACAGGACGTTGCCGAGGCTGTGTGGCACGCGGCGACGGACCCGTCATCCCCAATGCGCATCCCGGCCGGCGCTGATGCCAAAGCGTGGGCGGCTGAGGTTGGCTGAGGCGCGCGGCACAGATTGAACATGGCTTCTACGCGCCACAACCTGTTTCGATAAGGAGATTGCTATGCACGACAAACCCGTTGCTCTCGTCACCGGGGCTAATCAAGGAATCGGACTTCAGATCGCGAAGGAGCTCGCCGCACGCGGCTTGACTGTGTTGGTCGGGTCGCGCAGCCTCGAACGCGGTGAAGCTGCGGCCAGGGAAGTTGGGCTGGACAGCGTCGCGCTCCAACTCGACGTGACAGATCAGGCTTCGATCACCTCTGCGGCGGAGCGCGTCCGAAACGAGTTTGGCCGCCTTGACGTGCTCATTCTGAACGCGGCCATTTCGAATACGAAGAAGCAGCCCGGTCAGTCCGTCGAGGAGTACGCAAAGACGACACGCCCGAGCAACGTGGCTCTCGATGAAATGCGCGCAGTGTGGGACACCAACGTGTTTGGCGTGCTCGCTGTGTACCAGGCAATGCTGCCACTTTTGCGCAAGACGCCGGGCTCTCGCATCGTGAACGTGTCGAGTGGCGTTGGGTCGTTGACGACGAACTCGGACCTGGCCTTCCCGTACCGCGCGATCTTCGGGCCAGTCTACCCGGCGTCAAAGACGGCACTCAACGCGTTAACGGTCGCCATGGCCATCGAACTTGAGCCGGAAGGTATCAAGGTCAATGCTGTCTCTCCGGGTTTTACAAGGACGAACCTCAACGGATATGCGGGAACCGAGACCGTCGAGGAAGGCGCTCGCGAGGTGGTGCGCGTTGCGATGCTGGGTCCGGACAGCCCCACAGGGACGTTCACGCGCTGGAAAGGGGAAACGATTCCGTGGTGATTTAAGTCTGGTATGAAGCACAGTGTGAACTTCAGGCGCGTGCGTTGTGCATTTCGGACGATGTCTTCGTCGAGAGTCTTCTGTGCACAGTGTCCGCGTCCGGCGCGGCTTTCCTGATTCTCCACGCCCTCGTGAAGGTGTCGATCGGGCCGATGCGCGCGTCGCTTTCCCGCCTGTGACAACAAAAGAACAGGCGACTTGAAAGCGACACGGCTGGCCCTTCAGTTATTTCACTCGCGATGCGCCCGCACGAGTCTGATCACCTCGCGTGGACGCGCCCAATCTGCGTGCTCCGGCACTTCCCACGCAGCGCGCAGCATGCGAAGAAATCCGGCTTCTCCCTCAGAGACATGCCGGTCCGCATGAATGGCTTCCTTGCATAGCCAGATGACGTCACGCCGCATTTTCCAATCCTGCACGTCGGCCGCGAGATGCACGACGATGACGGGATCGAGCCTGCACACGTCGCCCCAATTCAGGTAGGCGGCAGAAGTCAGGTCTTCGCACAGCGTCTGCACAACGTCCAGAAACTGACGCGGGCGCAACGACAATCGCTGTTCGATGCCGTGCCGATCGAGCGCTTCGATCTCGTCCATTCCTACGTGTCCGTCCGACAGTAAGCAGGCCGCAACGACCCGTGCAGCGGCTTCAGGACTGTCGCATTGATAGTGACGCATGTTGGTTCTCCATGTCCGTTGATCGTTCACAGTTCGTTGTCGCGCGGCATGACGCTCGAATGCAGACTGAACGGATAGCCACCGCTGTCGAGATGACGCATGCGGCGTTCGAGATCCACGAGATCGGACGATGACGCCAGATACTCTTCGCGTTCGTCGTAGTGAGAAGACGAGAACAATGACCCCAGTTTTTCGGAAAGTGCGGCAAACATGATGTGCTCCTTGAGTGGTGCGACGCATGTCGGGCCGGCGGTCCGCATCGTCGCTTCAGTCCGATG
>NZ_JAQGMM010000234.1 GCF_028292365.1 Caballeronia sp. | reverse complement strand
CCTGGCAGACGATCACGATGCCGGGATCGTATAGCACCGGCGTGCGAGACAACGCCCGGTCCGAGCGCAGGATTCGTACATCGCGCAACGCGGTCAGGTTGTAGCCCTCCCGCGGAGCTAACGCAGTAAGCAAGGCAACCATCCGATGCTGATCACGTGCGCTGGCAGAGGAAACGCTTTGGTCGGCGCCTTCCGTGCCATCCAGTTCGCTCATATAAATAGGCAACATAAGCAGAGAATTGGGTCTGATTTTGAGCAGTTATTAAGAATAACATGCAATCTTTCACACCAACCCGGGAGTGTTTTCATGTCATCGACCAAAACAATGTTGATCACTGGCGTCAGTAGCGGCTTCGGACGCGCACTGGCAGAAGAAGCGCTTGCTGCAGGGTATCGGGTCGTCGGCACGGTACGAAGCGAGCAGGCAAAACAGACGTTCGAAACGCTTAGCTCGACCAGTGCGTTTGGTCGCGTGCTTGACGTTACTGACTTTGAGTCTGTCGAACATGTCGTGGCCGAAATTGAGGCAAGCGTCGGGCCACTGGACGTGCTGGTGAACAACGCAGGCTACGGTCACGAGGGCGTCATGGAGGAGTCACCGCTTGAGGAAATGCGTCGGCAATTCGACGTGAATGTGTTCGGGGCCGTTGCTGTCATGAAGAGTGTGTTGCCGTATATGCGCGAACGACGGCGCGGGCATATTCTTAACATCACATCGATGGGCGGCTTTATCACCATGCCGGGAATCGCCTACTACTGGGGCAGTAAATTCGCCTTGGAAGGAATCTCCGAGGTCCTCGGCAAAGAAGTCAAGCCGTTCGGCATCCACGTGACCGCTGTAGCGCCTGGGTCTTTTCGCACTGAGTGGGCCGGTCGTTCGATGGTTCGAACGCCGCGCTCGATCCCAGACTACGATTCTCTATTCGATCCCATTAGAAAAGGACGGGAAGAGAAAAGTGGTAGGCAACTCGGCGATCCTGTGAAAGCTGCGCGTGCCATGTTGGCCGTTATCGAAAGCGATGAGCCACCGTCGCATCTTCTGCTAGGAAGTGATGCGCTCGGCTTGGTTCGGGAAAAGCTCTCGTTGCTCAGTGCAGAATTTGACGCTTGGGAAACTGTCACGAGATCGACGGATGGATGATTGCGCGTAGCGACCGTATTAGGGAACGGGGCGAAACGGCTCAACAGCAATGGAGTGCGTCGGATGAATCTGAGCAGATTCGAAAAGCGCCTCTCCTTGCTTGGCCGCGAAGTTGTGAAGAACGATCCATCTCTTTCAAATGTCCCCAGCCCAGCCGCTCGGCATCCACGCTGTTGCACATCAATACGACAATTTCACCTATCCGCATCGCCCGTATCGAACACGACATTTGCGCCGTCGCCTCGCCCTGAAATTCGTGTTCGTCCTCGCTGCGACCGGTCACGGCATTAAATCTAGACGGCCATACACACCACTGGTCGGGGTCGGACCGGCCGCGAAGAACAGCGTGTTAAGCGGCTGGTTATCGACGTTGTTGCCAAAGGCAATCCCCCAGAGTCCCGTCTGCTTGAAGATCGTTCCATCAGTCTGCGTGAGGGCGCCAATGGACGCGCCCGTGTTCGGGTCGAACACATTGATCGTCCCATCGCCGAAATTGCCCACCAGCAACTCATTGCTCGCCGCCCCAAAGTTCGCCGGGGCAAGCGCCACGCCCCACGGCGAATTCAAGACGCCGCCGGTCGCGATACGCTTGATGAAGTTGCCGGCGGCGTCGAACGCATTGACAACGCCATTGCCCGCGCCGTTCATCTGCGTGTGGCCATCCGGCCCGAGCACGGCATAGGTAACGTAGACGGTGCCCCCGATGTCCGCGATGCCGAACGGTGACAGACCTGCGGGCAGGTTCGGATCGATGAAGCCGCCTGCCAGCTGGATCTTGTTGAAGGACTTGTCGAACACATCGATCTTCTTGTTGTGGAAGTCGGCCGCATAGAGCAGGTTTGCACCGGCGTTCACGCCGATTGCAAGGCCCTTGTAGACCGCGCCCCCCGCGCCATCATCGTGGGCCGTGACTGCTTGAGTCTGCAGCACCTTCGGAGACCATGCCGCGATGGTGCCGGCATCCGTCGCGAAGATGAAGAGCGCGTTGGACGCAGCGCCCCCGTTGGCGCTGATCTGGAAATCCGTGCTTGGGTTGAACGCGATACCGGTCGGTCCGGCGGCCTGTCCCGCCGCGTTAGGCGGGATCGTGACCACGAGCGCCTGCGGCACGCCGTTGCCGTCATAGAGCGTTGACTTCTTCGTGTCGTTATCCGACACCCACACTGGCCCGGTCGGGTTGAACGCGATGCCCCAGCCGTTTTTCAGGTTCGCGTCGATGTTCGCGGACGCAACGCTACCGTCCGATACAAGGATGGTCGACCTGAACTGCGGGGTCATCCCATGATTGTTGTCGTCGTGGTGATCGTGGCCACCGCACGCAGCGAGGGTTATAGCAACACAGCTCGCGGCGACAGTACGAATGGTCCATTGATGGAGTTTCATATGAACGCTTTCCTTTGATAGAGAAATTCGCGGGCCCCGGCTGCGCAATCCTGTTAACGCCGTTTTTATGCCCGAAGGAGAGTGAGCCGCAGCGCTGAGCCATCCGGAAAAATCGTCGCAGCGCGGAAATAGTTCGGTTTCCATGCTGAAAACGACTGTCGCCACGATTTATTCCCAATCCTCACAAAACATTTCCCAACACTTCAACGAGGCCGTTCGATAGATCGCCGGCAAGGACATGTCGATGGCGGAGGCTCGCTTGAATGTTCATCGCCCGTGGAATATTTCTGCGCGTCGTCCGTTTCGTCTACCTAATTAGATTCGCCTCTCTCAACGCCGTATCGCCGGACCCGCTTGCCGCTTTGCGGCAGCCGCGGGAGGCACCGGCATTTTTGCGAGTTTTTTATGAAAAGAACCGTAGCCACGAGCGCGCTCGTGTTGTGCATTTCGGCCGCGCATGCGCAGAGCAGCGTAACCCTGTATGGCATCATCGATGAAGGCTTCGAAGCCATCAGCAATGCTCCTGTTGCAGGCAGCAACAGCGGCGGCAGGCTGTTCAGGCTGGATGCCAACAACGGCCTCAATGGTTCGCGGTGGGGCTTAAAGGGCTCGGAAGATCTCGGCGGTGGTGTGAAGGCTATTTTCACGCTCGAGAACGGGTTTGAACTGAACAACGGAAAGCTCGCGCAAGGTGGCGATGAATTTGGTCGCCAGGCCTTTGTGGGTTTGTCGAGTGAGCGGGTTGGCACGGTGACGCTCGGGCGACAATACGACCCTGTTGTCGACTATGTGGGGATATACGAATTCGGTGATTCGAACCTCGGCTCGGACCATGCAGCGCACCCCGGCGATCTTGACAACTTCAACTTCACTCGCCGCCAGAACAACTCGGTGAAGTATCAAAGCCCCACGTATGGCGGCCTGACCCTCGAAGGGCTTTACAGTTTTGGTGGCGTGCCCGGCTCGCTTGCGACCAATCAGGCTTACTCATTCGGCGCGCATTTCACCAACGGTCCGCTGGGATTGGCGCTTGCGTATTCGCACGTCAACAATCCGGCGGCGTCCTTGTTTGGAAGCAATCCAACCGACACGCCGATGTCGAACGGACTGACGGCGAGTCCGATCTATAGCGGTTATGCGACAGCGAGAAGCTACCAGGTGATAGCGGCCGGAGGGGCCTATGTGTTCGGGAACGTTGTCATGGGCGCGACGTATTCGAATATCCGATATTCGAACATTGCGGCGCTTGCCCAGAGCAGCGCGGATTTCAACGATGCCGAGTTCAGCGTGCAATATCGGTTCACGCCTGAGTGGTCGGTGGGCGCCGCCTACAATTTTCTCAAGGGCAATGCAGTCACGCAAACTATCGGAGGCGCGATATACA
>NZ_JAQGMM010000180.1 GCF_028292365.1 Caballeronia sp. | reverse complement strand
TCCTGCACGGTGTCGGCGGCGTCGTTCAGCAGGCCCTTGACGGTGCGCGAGATGGAATCCAAAAGCGACATGAGTTTCCTCCTGGAAATGAAGTCGGCTGCCAGACAGCAACGTTCGATGAACATTCTGTGAACGTTCGCTGCTGTTTGATTAAGCGCGGCGCCTACGGCGTCACGCGTCGGATAAATCGGGCCGGGTGCACGGATTGCAAGCTCGCCGATACACTTTGTTGCGAGGCGGGAATCCGCGCATTGACGGCTGGTTCGGCCGACTGAGCATGATCCCTGGTCATCGTGACAACGCCCGGGCACTGCATCTGATTTTTGCCGGAGTATTAAACCACGCAACGGCTTAAACCGGGCTTAACGGCTTTATCTTAACGGTACACCATGTACTTGATTTAGCGAGTACCGCCGCGGAAATTGAAGTTTTTCAACGAAATAAGAACGGATTAGTCATGTCAAAAATGATCGTCGTTGCGTTTGCCGTCACGGCGGTGGTTTTCCTGATTCTCGATGCGATCTGGCTCGGCCTGATTTCGCGAAATTTGTATCAACGGGAGATTGGAGCGTTGTTACTGGCAAAACCCAACTTTGGCGCGGCGGTGGTTTTCTATGTCATTTACATCGCGGGGCTGGTGTATTTCTGCGTCGTGCCGGGCGTCGTGGAGCAGAGCGCCCTGCGGGGACTGTTGAACGGGGCCGTGTTCGGGATCGTCGCGTATGCCACGTATGACCTCACCAACCTCGCCACGCTGAAAGGCTGGAGCACGACGCTCGTCTTCGTAGACGTGGCATGGGGCGCAGTGGCAAGCGCGGCCGCGTCGGCCGTGGCGGTCGCAATCGCAACGCGTGTGGTTCCGCTCGGCTGAGCCGGGCCGGCTTGCCGGACGGCCTTTCAGGAACGTCCGGGAAACGATGCGTCTCCGTCCGATTCATCCGGCGTACCGAAGTCTTCCCCGGAATCGCAGGTTTGCGGCAGGACGTCGCCCGTTTCCGGTTCCAGCGCAACCGGTGGTTTCGCGCCTTCGGCGGCTAATGTGCGTTTGCTGGCGACCCTGGCGACTTGTGCCGCGTCGCGCGCCTCGCGTGCGGCTGCCCGTTCGGCGACTTGCCGCAGCGCGACATTCAACGGATCAGGGGTTTTCGGCGCACGCAATCGGTCTACAAGACTCGCGGCTTTCACCTGTTCGCTGGTCGCGTTGAAGCTCAATACGGCGCGCCGCATGAGTTCGCTGACGCTGACGCCAAGGACGTCCGCGGTGCTGGTGATCGCAAGTTTCTGCGCGGGAGTAACAAAAACAACGATGCGTTCGCTGGGTTTGGTAGTCATGAGCGCCTCGCTAAGCAGGGCTGGCAAGTCAGAACGGCCGATAATCCGACACGGGCAACGCCATTTGATGCGCTTTCGGCGTACGCGGCGGTACGGCAAACCACGCAACCAACGTTTCCATCATATCGTTTTGCCAACCTCTCGTGCGCGCGGACACACACTCTCCGAGCCACGCTTCGGACGCTGCCCGCATCAACCGCTTGCAATATTGAGATGGCGGTGCTAACGCCGCCTCCGCGATAGCCCGAAGAGAGTCAGTTTTGACGGGAATACTTGCCACGGCGGCCCGTTACACGGGATTTACTTACAAAAAAATCGTGTCGCTGCCGGTGCTGGGCGCTCGAATTCTTTAAAATGCGCTGTTATTCTGCGCGGGGCCGTGAGTGTTGCAGTTTTTCTTACAATACGGTAACGGCCACTCGCGGGAACGCGTAGCCAGTCCGGGGGCAACGGCACGCGACGCAGCAGTCTGGAACGATTTTCATGGAGGCGTCGGGTTTGAGCGCTGTCATGAATCGATCAGGCCGCAGCGCTACACATCGGCTACACGGCGAAGCTGGCCACGGCTTTTCCTCACCCCAATATTTATCGTTACGCGGTTTCATGGCGTTGCGCACCGGGCGCCTTAGGGGCGCGCCGTTCAATCCAAGTCATGCCAATCATCAAACGACCGAATTCCTCGAACGCTCCACGCGATGACCGGGATCAAGATGGTCCCAATCGTTACCGTCAACCCACCACCAAGGCTTCAGCCGGACCTTCGATCGCCGTGCGCATCGTATTGTGGTTCGTCGGGCTGTTCGCCGTCGCGGCAATTGTCGGCGCGCTGATCATCGGCTATGCGCTGGTCGTGATGGGGCCGAACCTGCCGTCGCTTGAAGCGCTGACCGACTATCAGCCAAAAGTGCCGTTGCGTGTCTATACCGCGGATCACGTGCTGATCGGTGAGTTCGGCGAGGAGCGGCGGCGGATCGCGCGCTTCGACGAGATCCCCGACCAGATGAAAAAGGCCGTCCTCGCCATCGAGGATTACCGTTTCTATGAGCATGGCGGCGTCGACTTCATCGGCATTGCGCGGGCGGGGTTGAGCGATATCACGCATGGCGGCGCGTCCCAGGGCGCCAGTACGATCACCATGCAGGTCGCGCGCAACTTCTTCCTCTCAAGCGAGAAGACCTACACGCGCAAGATCTACGAAATGCTGCTCGCGTACAAGATCGAGCGCGCGCTGACCAAGGACCAGATCCTCGAGTTGTACATGAACCAGATTTATCTGGGCGAGCGGGCTTATGGGTTTGCATCGGCGGCGCGGGTGTATTTCGGCAAGGACCTGAAGGACCTGACGCTCGCCGAATGCGCGATGCTCGCGGGTTTGCCGAAAGCACCGTCTGCGTATAACCCGGTCGTCAATCCGAAGCGCGCAAAGGTGCGTCAGCAATACATCCTGAAGCGCATGCTCGACTTGAAGTACATCACGCAAGCGCAATTCGATCAGGCCAGCGCCGAGGAAATACACGCGCGTGTGTCGGGTACGGAATACAGCGTGCATGCAGAATATGTCGCGGAAATGGTGCGGCAGATGATGTACGCGCAGTATCGCGACGACACCTACACGCGTGGTTTTTCCGTGACCACGACCATCGATTCCGCCGATCAGGAAGCGGCCTACAACGCCGTGCGCAAGGGCGTGATGGACTACGAGCGGCGCCATGGATATCGCGGGCCGGAAGGGTTCGTCACTCTGCCGACGACGAGCCAGGATGACCGCGACGAGGCCATCGACGACGCGCTCGCCGATCACCCCGATAACGGTGATCTGATCGCGGGCGTGGCGACGTCGGTGAGTGCGAAGCAGGTGGTCGTGACGTTCGTCAACGCTGACCCGGCGACCATCACCGGCGACGGCTTGCGGTTCGCGGCCGCTGGCTTGCGCAGCAATGCATCGGCGGCGGTGCGGATCAAACCGGGTTCCATCGTGCGCGTGGTGCAGGACGCGAAGGGCAACTGGAGCATCACGCAATTGCCGCAGGTGGAGGGCGCGCTGGTCTCGCTCGTGCCGCAGGACGGGGCGATTCGCGCGCTGGTCGGTGGCTTCGACTACAACAAGAACAAGTTCAATCACGTCACGCAGGCGTGGCGCCAGCCGGGGTCGAGTTTCAAGCCGTTCATTTATTCGGCATCGCTGGAAAAGGGTCTCGGACCGGCAACCATCATCAACGACGCGCCGCTGTATTTCCCGCCGACCACGCCGGGTGGCGACGCATGGGAACCGAAGGACGACGACCAGCCTGATGGCCCCATGTCCATGCGCACGGCCTTGCAGAAGTCGAAGAACCTTGTGTCGATCCGCATCCTTTCGTACATCGGCACGAAGTACGCGCAGGATTACGTCACGCAGAAGTTCGGTTTCGATGTCGATAAAACCCCGCCGTATCTGCCGCTTGCGCTTGGCGCCGGTCTTGTCACGCCGCTGCAACTGGCCGGTGGATATTCGGTGTTCGCCAACGGCGGTTCGCGGATCAATCCGTACCTGATTGGCGAAGTAGCCGATGCACGCGGTACGGTGATCTCGCGCGCCAATCCATTGATTGCGGGCAGCAATGCGCCGCAAACGCTCGAACCGCGCAACGCGTACGTCATGAACAGCTTGCTGCATTCGGTCGCGACCGGCGGTACGGGCTCGGGCACCAACGTGCTCAAGCGTAACGACTTGCAAGGCAAGACCGGTACGACCAACGACGCGAAGGACGGCTGGTTCGCGGGTTACCAGCATCAACTCGTGGCGATCGCGTGGATGGGTTACGACCAGCCGAAGTCCCTCGGCGGCCGTGAGTTCGGTGCACAGCTTGCGTTGCCGATCTGGGTGGAGTTCATGCAACGGGCGCTTGCCAATGTCCCGCAACAGCAAATGGCGATGCCCGATGGTTTGACGACCGTCGACGGTGAGTTGTTCTTCGCCGATAAAACCCCGGGCAATGGTTTTGTCGCGAGCATCGGTGTGGATTCAGCGAATCCCGTTGAAGCGGCAAGCGATGCGGTGGGTGGTGTCGGTCCTGCCGGAATGACGCCTCCGAGCGTGCCGCCGCCCAGCGTGAATCCGACCGAGCGAAAGGAGATCATGGATCTCTTCAAGGGGCATTGATCGGCGTGTGCGCGGCCCGGTGCGATTGGCACTCGAAACGGGTAGCGCAATGAATGCGTTCGGCGACGTGTTGTATTGACCCTGCGCTGACGCCAGGGCACGGAGAAGTTCTCGCGAGCCTGATTGTGAGGCGGGTTGATAAAGGGCTGTTTCAGTAAAAAAGCGCGCTGCAATCTGATTGCGGCGCGCTTTTGCTATTTATGTTTTGCCGGGATATAGGTTGCCGCGTTATTTACCCAGCGTAGACGCCGGCTTCACCACGCACGTGGTCTCAATGCTCGACTGATCCGCGAACGTCAACTTCAACGGGATCGTTGATCCGACCTTCACCGGCTTGGGTGCATCCTCGAGCATCAGGTGGTAACCGCTGGGTGCGAACGCGAGCGTGCCGTGCGCGGGCACCTCGGCGGAGTCGACCATGGACATAGTCGATGTGCTGCCGTTACTCGTCGATTTATGCAGCATCGCCATGCCGAACGCTGGTGTTTCAGCGCCGGTGAGGGTAGCGGGTTTATCGCCGCTATTCGATACCACGAAGTAGCCCGACGACGGCAATTTAGCCGGCATCGAACGGATCCAGCAATCGTGGACATCGAGCGTTGCAGCTTGTGCGCCGGTCGCCGCGAGAGCACAAAAGGCAAGCAAACCGGCGTGAATCAGCGTGTTGATTTTCATAGTCAGCTCACTTTACGTTGAACAGGTAATGGCCTTGCGTACGATGGCCGTCGTCGGCCACCGCTGTCCATTCCACTTGATAGGCGCCCGTCTTGAGATCGCCGAGCGCGACGCTCATATGCTTCTTGTTATTCGCATCGACAGCCGATTTCGCGCTGTTGACCTGCTTGCCCGCTGCATCGACCACATTCAGCGTGCTGAACGCCGGTTCGAGACCTTCCGTGAAATCGATGGCTACCTCATGCAGCGCTTCGACGGTTGCGTCCGGTGCGGGTGTTTGCTGCGTCGGATGCGCATGTGCAAAAGCGAGTTGCGTGGTGGCGAGAAGCAAGGCGGCAAGGCCACCCTGCTTGATCATGATTGCGAGAGACATGTTCATGCTGATCCTGTTTGATCTCGTTTGACCTGATTGATCCGGGCGACGCGAATGATGACTACCGGCTATTTCAGCCGGCAGCAGTGCGAAGAAGAATCAGACGAAGACTGGCGGTGCACGAGGCTGCGCAGCGAAGACCTGCGCATAGGGCGGGAAGGGTTGGGCAGCGGTGTTATCGGGTAGGGCTCCCGACGTAATTTGCGCTTGATAAGCACTTGCGCAAGGTGGGGCCGCAGGTGAATGCGCCGCGAGGTTGCAGTAACCACATGTATCCCAATGACCCGCGACCGAGCGCGACGAACGGTCGGGCTTGCCAGTTTTGGCTTGCAGGGTCTGGGAAGTATGGGACGTCGCCGAGCAAAACGCGTTCAGGATTGTCTCGGATTGCGCGCCGGAGGCAAGCGCTTGCGACACAGCCGGAGCGAGCGCAGTCATCAGGATCGCAAGCAATCCGATGAGGCTTCCGAACTGGCGGACAAGGCGACGGCGCATGAGGCTGACGATGGCTTCCAAAAGCGGGTTTAGCCGTCGATTATGCCACGCGTGGATGCGAGAGTTTGTGCGCCGCAAGGCGACCATTCAGCGCAGCATAGGACTATGGGGCTTGGTATTCGCGCGATGCAACCACGTAGAACGACCGCATAACCCAATCATTGCCGCTGAAACGAAAAAAGCCCGGAGAACCGGGCTTTTGACTTTTAATCCTTGGTTGCGGGGATAGGATTTGAACCTATGACCTTCGGGTTATGAGCCCGACGAGCTGCCAGACTGCTCCACCCCGCGAAAAAGATTATAAGACAACGGTGATTGCAGTGCAACATGTTTGTCATGTTTCACTGCTTGATGACGTGGTGTGAAACAGCAGTGGCTGATGAGGAAAGTCGACGCTGTTTGCGCTCGCGAGTCTTGCGGCGCTGCATACGAACACACGAAGCGCCAGACATTGTCCTTGCAGCGTTGATCGCATACAAAAACTCGGTCGCAAATTCCATTGAAGAGATCTGCGGCCGAGTGTTTTAACTACGCGTTTTAACTACGCGTCCAGGCGGCTGAATCGTCGCTTAGAAGCCAAACGCGAAGCCTGCGCCTCCAGTGCTTTCTTCGCCGGTCGTGGAACCGCCGACCGTGATGACCATGTTGGTGCCAAAGCGTTTCTGGAAGCCGATCGCAATAGCGGCCTTGTTGCGATACACGCCCGTGCCCGCTGCGAAGCGATTGTCCTTGTCGGCGACGGCTGCTGCGCTGCCTGCCATCATCGCCATCGCGCTGCTCATCGCACCGACGCTGTTGATGTGGTTGTTCGCCAGCGAAAGGCCCGTGTTCATGTCGGAGCGAAGAGCGTCTGTATAACCCTTCGCCGACTTCACGCCGCTGCTCACCGACTGTTGCATCTGGTTCACGTTGACCGCGTCAGTGCCGTCCGTACCCGCTGCGACGTTCGTGACCTGGCGCTGACCGCCGGGCGATGTCGTACCCACCGACACCGAGTTCGCACGATCCGCCACTGAACCTGAACCGAGCGCCACAGCGTTGTTGGCCGTAGCCGATGCGTTGGCGCCCACAGCCACAGCATTGTTTGCGGTAGCGGATGCGCTTGAACCCACCGCAATCGCGTTGGAGCCGCTCGCCACCGATGTCGCGCCGGACGCGATTGCGTTCGCGCCCGATGCCACCGCATTCGCGCCCGATGCCACCGAGTGCGTGCCCGAGGAAGTCGCAACTTCCGTGTCGCGATTGCCCTCTGCGGTGAAGAGCGGGTTGTACGCGCCGTTCGCAATGTTTATGACCTGGCCGATCATGTCGTTCATCTGGGCCACGTTGACCGCGTCCATGCCGCTCGTGCCCGCTGCGACGTTGTGGAGCGCCGTGCCTGCCGCGTTGCCGTTGCCGAGTGTTGCGTTGGCATAGTCCGGCGTGCCGTCGGCGTTGGTGTCGTACTTGATCGCGCTCGCGCCGAGCAACGTGACGTTGTTCGATACGGCGTTGAGCTGTCCGACGTTGGCCGCGTCCGTAGCAGCCGTGCCGGCCGCCACGTTGGTGACCTGCCGTTCGCTGCCCGCCGCGCCGACCGAGACCGTGTTGTCCCGATCAGCAACCGAGTTCGAGCCAAGTGCAACGGCATTCTTGCCCGACGATACCGCCGCCCCGCCGATCGCCACAGAATCCGCACCCGTCGCCGATGAATCGGCAAGCTTGGAGTTCGTGTGGAAGAACGTGATGCCGCCACC
>NZ_JAQGMM010000527.1 GCF_028292365.1 Caballeronia sp. | reverse complement strand
TGTCTTGAGCGAAGGCGAGCGCCGGAGCGGCGAGTGCTGAGGCGATAACAACAGCAGGAATAAAAGTCTTGAACATGATCGATCTCCCATGAAGTTACTAAGCGGATATATGCAAACTGCAGGCCAGGTCAGCAGTCGCTTAATTTCTTCGCTCAATTCCGTCTACCGGAAACAATAATTCGATCATTCTCATCCACTTGGGTACTGCTTCGTTGCGAGCCAAGCAACAAACAACATGTTAAGGACTATCGATGATTGTCAGAATTTACATCGGTGTAGAAAGGAGAAGTCTGTAAGACAGTGAAGGGAACGTAAATCCCCGCCTACACAAGACACGGACGACTCAATAACCCCTGAGCTTCCCACGATATCTCCTGGCTAGCCTTAGTTATTTAAATAACTTGTTTTCGAAAAATGGCGTAAACGCCTACGATAGTTTCTTGAACGTATCAAATCCATGTCGTGAGCAGCTCACAACCAACGGCCATGACCTACGACGAATCCGCCAGCTCTTCTCCCGATTTGCTTACACCATCTGTCCCCGCGGTGTTGCGCGGCGATGACGCCTACGATCGCATTCGCCGCGATCTGCTTTCGTGCAAGCTCATGCCCGGGTCGACGGTTACTGAAAGCCAGTTGATGTCGGAGTACGACATCGGCAAAACGAGTTGCCGTATTGCGCTCGTGCGGCTCGTGCATGAAGGCTTCGTACGGTCACTGCCGCGACAGGGTTACCGCATTGCAGCGATCACTTTGAAAGACGTGGAAGAAGTGTTCGCGCTGCGGGTTCAACTTGAACCACTCGCAGCGCGGCTCGCCTGCGGGCGCGTGGACGTGGAGTTGCTACGGCGCCTCGAAGCGGCGTGCCGCGTGCCACATCCGGAGCGGGCGTTGTCGGCGCAAATCGATGTTTTCCTCGACGCCAATCGTGAGTTTCATCTGGCGATAGCCGCGGCCAGCGGCAACGAGCGGTTGCATCGAACGCTCGCGAGCCTGCTCGATGAAATGTCGCGTCTCGTTGCGCTTGGCTTCGGCGTGCAGGGAACCAAACCTGAGATCAAGCACGATCACAACGCAATGATCGATGCGTTCATCGCGGGCGACGGACGTCGCGCGGAGACCATTGCGCGCCGTCATATAGAAACGTTCCAAAGCATGACAATGGAGAAGGTCTACGCGAGTCTTTCCAGCGCGGGGGCATCGTTGCCGCTGTACACGGTGGCGGAGCTTCGTCGATGAGCGCTACGAGTTCCGCTGCCATCTCATTGCGCAGCGTGGGAAAAAACTTCGGAACACTAAAGGTTCTTGATCACGTTTCCTTCGATGTCGCGCAAGGCGAAATAGTGGCGCTCCTTGGCACGTCTGGATGCGGCAAGAGCACGCTGCTTAACATGGTTGCAGGGCTGCTCGAAGCGAGCGAAGGCGAGTTGTGGATTGATGGCCAGCGCAGCGAAGGGACGAAGGACCGCAATGCGCTCTCGTATATGTTCCAGGAAGACCGGCTGTTGCCCTGGCGCACCGCGCGTGCCAATGCGGAGTTCGGCCTTGAAGCGGCGAGCCCCGCGATTCCCGCTCGCGAACGCCATACGCGCGCAAACGCAGTTCTCGATCTGGTCGGACTGCAAGGTTTCGCCGATGCTCACCCGCACCAGTTATCGGGTGGCATGCGCAGCCGAGTTGCGCTCGCACGGAGCCTTGTCACCGGCCCTCGCATCCTGCTGATGGACGAACCGTTTTCCAAGCTCGATCCGCAGATGCGCTCCCAAATGCACGACGAACTGCTGCGCATCCACGCGATGCAGCGCATGACCGTGCTGTTCGTGACCCACGACGTGGAGGAAGCGATTGTGCTTGCGGATCGAGTCGTGGTGCTCGCGCCGCGCCCCGGCCGCGTGCGCGAGATTGTCGATGTCGACCTGCCGCGCCCGCGTACTGCCACCGATCCCACCGTGGCCGAGGCGATCCGCCAATTGCGTCTCCTGATCTGACCTATGTCCACTGTTCCGCGTAGTTCGTTCGCTTCAACTGTTGTGCAACGCGCGGTGCTCGTTGTCCTGCTGCTCGCGGCATGGTGGCTCGCGTCTCTGCGCATGCCGCAGTTCGTATTACCCGGGCCGCTGAGAGTGGCGCACGCGTTTGTCGGGCTCGTACAGAGCGGCACATTTTTCGATGACCTCGGTATCACGCTGTATCGCGTCGTGGCTGGATTTCTATTGGCCGCTGCAGTCGGTGCCCCGCTTGGTATCGCGCTTGGTTCGAACCCGCGCGTCGCGCATTTCTTCGAGCCGCTGCTGTCTATTGTGAACACCGTGTCGTCGGCGATCTGGGCGGTGTTCGCCATCATCTGGTTTGGCATCTCCAACGCGACCACCATCTTCGTCGTGTTCATGACGGCCATGCCGCTGATCCTGACAAACGTATGGCAAGGCGCGCTGACAGTCGACAGAAATCACGTCGAGCTCGCGCGCAGTTTTCGGATGTCGCAAACGCAGATCATGCGCAAGATTTTCCTGCCAACCATCCTGCCGCATTTCTTCGCCGGTGCGCGCCTTGCGTTCGGATTCGGCTGGCGTGTGTCGCTGGTGGCGGAGACGATCGGGTCATCAAATGGCATTGGCTACCGCCTGCGGCAAGCGGCCGATCTCGTGCAAACCGACCAGGTTTTCGCGTGGACCGTCACGCTCGTTGTCCTGATGTTGTTGCTCGAAGCGGGTGTGTTGAAGCCACTCGAGCGCCGCCTGTTTCGATGGAAAAAGACCGACTGATCTAACGGGGAACAAGGAACCATGAAACGCATTTCATTCTTCAGGCGAGCGGCGGCGGCCACCGCTGTTGCGACGACCGCGATGTTCGGCGCCTTGCAAACGGCGCACGCTGAACCCATGCGCATCGGCTATTGGACGAGCGGTGTGAGCCTGGGTTTTGGCGCGGTGCTCGAGGCGCAAAAATTCCTGCAGCAGCGCGGCCTCGACGTCATCTTCATTCGTTTCTCCGACGTCAACGCGCCGAATCGCGCACTGGCCGCGAACGCGATCGATTTCGCGTTTGCCGCGCCGGCAGCCGCTGTTTTCAGCACGGCGGCCGAAGGCGTGCCGTTGAAGATCGTGCTTGCGACACAACCGGCCGATGTCGAATTCGTCGCGCCGGAGGACTCGCCGATCAAGTCGCTTGCGGACCTGCGCGGCAAGAAAGTCGGTATGTCGCCACCGGGCAGTTCGGTCGCGGCGATCGCCACCGCAGTGCTGCAGGGCAATGACGGTATCAAGGCGAACGACTTTTCCATCGTCCCTGGAAACGAAGCGCGGCTTGCGCAGTTCCTGGTGCAAAAGCAGGTCGATGCTGCAGCGTTGCGATCGGTAACCATCGCACAACTGAAGGAATTGAAGGTCAAGCGGCTCGGCAGTTTTGGCGGTGAATGGAAGAAGCTGACGAAGTCCGACGCAACGCCCTATATAGGCGTGAGCGCGATCCGCGCAGATTACCTCGCCCAACATCCGCAAGACGTGGCGAAGCTGATCGCGGGCATGCGCACAGCGTTGCAATGGGGCGCGACGCATCGGAACGATGTAGCAGCAATCTTGCAGAAGAGTGCGAACCTGCCCGCCGAGGACGCACAGGCGTACGCCTCGCGCTGGTCGGATATCAACCGCGTGACCTTCGAGCCGATTGACCTGGAGACGCTCAAGCGCGAGCACCAGATATTCGTGGATGGCGGTGTGATCAAAGGCACGCTGCCCGCCGATCTCTTCGATACCGGCCCCTATGCCGCGTCGAAATCAATCCAATAACAGGGAGCAGACACCGTGACAACACCCATTCCATCGACCATGAAGGCGCTCGTGCTGAACGAGCACGGCGACCTCGATCAACTCCACGTGGTGACCGACAAACCCGTGCCGAAGGCCACGCCCGGACACGTGGTGATCCGCGTGCGCGCGTCGTCGTTCAACTATCACGATGTGTTCACCGTGAAGGGCATGCCGGGCATCAAGGTGCCGTTTCCGGTCGTGATCGGGCTCGACATGGCAGGCGACATCGCGGAGTTGGGTGACGGCGTGGAAGGGTGGAAGACCGGAGACCGTGTGCTTGTGAATCCGCTGTATCCCGAGAAAGGCCTGATGGGCGAAATGCTCGACGGCGGCATGGCGCAATACTGCCTGGTGTCGGTCGGGCAGTTGATTCCGTTACCCGATGCCGTGAGCTACGACGCCGCGTCCGCGTTGCCCGTGGCGTACGGCACCGCGCACCGCATGCTGGTCACGCACAAGACGGTGAAGGCGGGCGACCGCGTGTTGATTCTTGGCGCGAGCGGTGGAGTGGGGACGGCGTCCATTCTTATCGCGAAGCAACTGGGCGCCGAGGTGATCGCGTGTGCCGGCAGCGACGAGAAGTGCGAGCAGCTGAAAGCGCTCGGCGCCGATCATACGGTGAACTACAAGACGACCGATTTCTCGAAATGGGCGATCGGTGAGTACGGCAAGCCGCAACGCCGGACTTACGAGGGTGGGGTGGACGTCGTGGTGAATTTCACGGGTGGCGACACCTGGGTGCCATCCCTGAAGTGCCTGAAGCGCGGCGGCACGCTGCTCGTGTGCGGCGCAACGGCTGGCCACGCGCCCGCCGAAGACCTTCGATACATCTGGAGCTTCGAGCTGAAGATCATCGGTTCGAACAGTTTTTACGATGAAAATCTGCGTGCGCTGCTCGACCAGATTGCGGCGGAAGAATTGGCGCCGGCCATCGACCGGACGCTGCCGCTGGAACAAGCTGCCGAAGGGCTGCGCCTGATCCGTGACCGCGAAGTGCTGGGCAAGGTTGTGGTCAATCCCTGAATGTGTTGATGAGAAAAGCTGAGGAAAACATCATGAGCGAAGCAACATTGCCGAGTGCGCAAGATATTGAGGCGCGTTTGCGGCGGGGCCCTTTTCACGAATGGCTGGGTTTGAAAGTGGTATCGGTGAGTGAAGGCGAGATCGAATTGCGTGCCACGTGGCGCGAAGAATGGGTCGTGAATCCCGACAAGGGCTACACACACGGCGGCATTCTTGCCGCACTCGTGGACCTGGCGGCGGATTGGGCGCTGGTATCGAAGACCGGACGGGGCGTGCCCACCATCGACCTGCGCGTGGACTATCACCGCGCCGCGTTCAAGGGCGACCTGACCGTGAAGGGCAAGGTGATCAAGTTCGGCTCGCAAGTGTCCGTGTCCGAAGCACAGGTCTTCGATAAAGACGGCAAGCTCGTCGCCAGCGGACGCGGCGCCTATTCAACGGCGACGGCAACTCCAACCCCCTGATGCTCAAGCTCGACCATCTCGTCATCAACACGCGTTTCGATACTGACGCTGCTCAACTCACCTTCGAGCAACTCGGCTTCACGGTTGCGCCGCGCGGGTATCACACGCTCGGGTCGATCAATCACGCGATCGTGTTCGATGATCACTACCTTGAACTCATCGGCTTGCCTGCCGATGGCAAGACCGTGCGCGAGGAGATTGTGTCGAGTCCGCTGGGTCCCGATGGTCTCGTGTTCCGAATCGACGATCCGGCCGCGACTTTCGATGCGCTGCGTCACGCCGGTTTCCACGCGACCCCGCCGCAGACCTTCTCGCGGCCGGTCGACCTTGACGGCGAGCCGCCCGCCGACGCGCGGTTCACCACCGTGCGGCTGAAGCCAGGCCAGCTCGACGGAGGCCGCGTCTATTTCTGTCAGCACCTGACGCCCGAGCTCGTTTTCCGCCGCGAGTGGCAGCGCCATCCGAATGGCGCGGTGGGGTTGAGCGCGCTGCACCTGATCGATGTCGCGCCTGAACCGTATGTGCAACTCGGCGAGATCGAGCGGGGCTTCGAACTGGTGTACTGGACGCGAGCGGATTTCGATGCGCGGTTTGGCACGACTGCGCAGTGCATTGCCGCGCGCGGACCGCGTTATGCCGCGATCACGGTGCGCACGCCGGACTGGCGCTCGTTGGGTGAGCGCGCGGCCGCCGCGGGATTCCCTGCATTCATCGAGCTGAAAAGGGCGCTCGTTGCACTGCCTCGCTTTGATACCTTGCTGGAATTCATACCATGACTTTCCCGACGAATCTCGGCGCGCTGATTGCGCGCGGCGAGGGTGGCGATCGAGGCGCCCACACACTTGCCATCATTGGACTTGACGATGGTTTCAACGAGCGTCAATACACCTTCGCTGAACTCGATGCGCTCGCCGACGCTGTGGCTTATACGCTCGCCAGCCGGTACGCGCGAGGCGAGCGCATTGCATTGCTCGCAGCGAATTCGGCGGACTATGTCGCGACGATGCTGGGCATCATGCGCGCTGGACTGGTCGCTGTGCCGGTCAACTATAAATTCCCGTGCGCGCTGATCGCGGAGGTGATCGCCGATAGCGGGGCGCGTCTCGTCTTCACAGATTTCCAGCGTTTCGCTGACGCCCCCGTCACGCTACCGCGTGTGGTGTTCGATGGTCGGGAACAAGCGATCGACGCGCAAGCATTCCAGTCGTTTATCGCGCCAGCAAAATCGCAGGGCCTGAGTTTCGAGCCTGTTGTTCCGCACGAAAAAGAAGCGGCGTTGTTCCTCTATACATCAGGTTCCACGGGACGGCCGAAGGGCGTTGTGCTCTCGCACGCGAGTCATCTCTGGGTGGTTGAAACGCGCCTGAAGGCGCAGCCGTTGGGCGGCGAGCGCGTGCTGATTGCCGCGCCGCTTTATCACATGAACGCGCTCGCGCTGGTGTTTCTTGCATTGGCCGCCCGCGCCACGACCGTGTTGATGCCGGCCTTCAACGCCCGCAATTACATTCGTGCTATCGATACTTATCGTTGCACGTGGCTCACTTCCGTGCCGCCGATGATCGCCATGATGATGCAGGAGCATGAACTGCTCGCGCGTACGGATTTGTCATCGGTGCGTTACGTGCGGATGGGCTCGGCGCCCGTCAGTGGCGCGTTGCTCGAGCGGACTCATGCGCTGCTGCCGAACGCGAAGGTCATCAACGCATACGGCACGACTGAGGGTGGGCCGGTCGTGTTCGGACCGCACCCTGCGGGCTTGCCCACGCCTGCGCACGCGATCGGCGCGGCGCATCCACAAGTGGAACTTCGTCTAGTGGATACAAACGGCGAGCGCTCGAGCGAAGGTGAACTGGAGATGCGCAGCCCGGGCTTGATGAATGGATATCACAACCGTCCGGATCTGACGACGCCGATCACGCCGGACGGTTTTTATCGCACCGGCGATGTATTCCGTCGCGACGAAAATGGCTTCTACACGTTCATCGGACGACGTGACGACATGTTCGTTTCCGGTGGCGAAAACATCTTCCCGGGTGACGTGGAAAAGATGCTCGAGCGGCATCCATCGATCCAGCAAGCGAGCGTGATTCCCGTCGACGATGCCATCAAGGGTACGAAACCCGTAGCCTTTGTCGTGCTGAAACAGGGGGCGCAATTGAGCGTGGAGGAGGTGAAAGCGTTCGCGCTGGAACACGCGCCGGCGTACCAGCATCCGCGGCAAGTCTGGTTCGTCGATGCGTTCCCGCTCGCGTCGACCAACAAGATCGACCGGGCGGTTTTAAAGCGCGAAGCGGCCAAGCGGCTGACGGATGAAGGCATCCTCCAAAGGCCTGAGGAACGCTGACTATCAAGTTATATCATTGAGTTTGATATATTTAAAAGCCGATGATATAGTTTGAAATATGAAACCCGATCAATGGCATTTTTCTCGTCCGGAGCTCGCTGCGGGGTATCTGAGCCTGTTCGGGCTGGGTCTTTCGTCCGCGCGCACGCTGTTCGCCCGACGACGCATGGGCAAGACTGAATTCCTGCTTAAAGACCTTATCCCGGCAGCCACGAAGGGCGGTTACCTGACCGCGTACGTGAACTTGTGGGACGACGACGAGGAACCCGCCGGAGCGCTGGTAGGTGCGCTCTACGGCGCGATCGAGCCCAATTGGCGGGGCAGGCTGGCACGCCGTGCCAAAAACCCGGTTAAGAAGCTCAAGGCCACGGGCAACATTCCGGCATTCGGTGAGGCGTCGGTCGAGGCAGAATTATCGGCGGAGGATAAGAAGTATGTCGGCACGCTTTTATCCGACGCGCTGAAGGCCTTCGATTCCCAGCCGAAGCCGCTGCTTCTGATCATAGACGAAGCGCAAGTTCTGGCTGCCGCGGCCCACTCGAATTTTGCGCATGCGCTGCGTGCAGGGCTGGACGTTCGCAAGGACCGGCTGAAAGTGATTTTTGCCGGCAGTTCGGAGTCCACCCTGCGAACCATGTTCGGGCGCTCGTCCGAACCGTTCTTCAACTGGGCACCGCTTGAACCGTTTCCGCTACTTGGCCGCGATTTCCTTGAGTTCATGGTGGAGAAGGTCAACACCATTGCCAAGCATCAGCTCTCGGTGAAACATGCGGTCGCGGCTTTCGACCAACTCAACAGCACGCCGGAGTTTTTCAGGCGTTTTCTGGAACGGCATCTTACGTATCCGTTCGATGGTCCCGACGCCGCGTTGCAATTCACGAAAGAGCACGTGTTTAATCACGAACAATTCAAGCGGCAGTGGACCGGATTGCTGCCGGCCGACCGCGCGCTGCTCGGCATGATGGCTGAGGGCATGGCGTCCGACTTCCATGGCCAGGCGGCGCGAGAGCAACTGGGGATCTTGCTCGGCCTGCCCAAGGCGCCGCCAATGAATACACCCGCGCATTCGTTGCGCCGGCTTCAGGCCGACAACATTGTGACCAAGCTCGCGCATGGCGAATATCGCTTCGAGGATGAAGCGTTCGCGCAGTGGATTCGCGAACAAGGCGTGATGGGCGACGACGCGCCGGGTTGACGGACGCGTCCTCTTTGGAGTTCGCGCTTGAAAACCGGAAACGGTCTGGCGGATGACGCGCTTCAAATCCACTTTCAGTGCTTGTTCACCGGCACAAACAGCTTGTCATACGCTGCCAGCAGCTTGCCGTGGATGGGCGCTTCCTTCCCTGTCGAATCCAGCGATGTGTCCTTGCCGGGAATGAAGCTTTTGATTTGCATGATGTGTGCCTTTGTCCACGTCGAGGAGGAGTCTGGTATCTGCGTAAGGCATGACGAACACTACGCGCGGCGTCTGAACCATCCCGTGAGCGACAAGCGGTCGCGCGTCGCGGGCAATACTTCGTGCAGCATGTCGGCGGATAAAAACACCGCGATCCGGCTGCCGACCGGCCAGATGTCTTGCGTGTTCAAACCTTCCGGATGCAGCCTTAGCGCCCCTCCGTGCTCGGGCAGCCAATCCGCATTCAGATAGACGATCACGGATACGATCCGGCTGTCGTCGTGGCGAAACCGGTCGCGGTGCTGCATGTATGAAGCGCCCGGTGCATAGAATGCAAAGTGGCTTTCGTAGTCATCGAGACCCAGGAACAGGCCGCGATTCAATGCAACGCGCAGTGTTTCCATGATCGCGAGATAGCGGTCGCATGCGACCGACTGACCTGCTTCCAGCCACTGGATCCGGTCACCGCGCACGCCAGGCTGCAGCGATCGCGCCGCACCCTGGCTAACGCGCGCAAGGGTAAGCGTGCCGGCCGCCGCGAGCGCCGCGCATTCCAGCGCCAGCGCGAGGGTCAGATCCGGCGGCAAGAAAATGTCCTGCTCCGACCAGCCATGCTCATGAACAGCATCGACAATATGACGATGCAGGCCATCTGCTGACGCATCGGAATGCGCCGGCGGTTGTAATCGGATCACTGCGGATTCCTTCGAACGAAGGTGCTGGGTGGAAATTCGGACGGCCGTCCGAGGTGGGACACGGACTAAGCGGGGAAACGGATATGAGCGAGGGTGGGGCTTGGGTGGCGCTTTGGGTCTGAGCGGCAGATTTTAACATCTGACGCGTGACGGTTCCCGTTTGTTCCTCAACGCTGTGCGAGCATTGCGGGGCTGGTGATTTACGTTGTCATGATTCCGGCTCAGCGGATTTTTCCCAAGTCGCCATGCCACTGACCAAACCGAAGCAGCGCTTCAAATCCGAGTCACATCAAGCGCTTAGATCGTGGCCCGACACGTTATCCACAGGGTTCTCAACATAAACGGTGAATAACCCGCGCGACGGTTTCGCTTCATCAATTTACGGCGACAACATGTTGCACTGGACTAGCCCGGAATCGGAAAATGCACGCCGGCCCGTTGAGCCGCATTCACGATATGCGCTTCAATGGCGCGCCCGGCGTGTTCGCTGTCGCGCGCCTTCAACGCTTCGACAATCGCCAGATGCTCGTGATACGTCGACAGCACTAGTTCCCGCCGATAAAACGGCAAACGCTGGCTCTCTTTCATGATGTCGGCGCTGCCGCGCAGGATCGATTCAATCGCCGTATTGCCCGCCAAGCTCACAATCCGCATATGGAATGCGAAGTCGAGTTGCGCGGCTTCATCGAGTTCGGCGCAGGTCAGCGCGCCTTGCAGCGAGTCGAGGTTGTCCTGCAGCCAGACAATGTCTGCGTCTCCAATCGCCGGCGCCGCCAGCCGCGCGACAAAACCTTCGAGTGCGAAGCGCATCTGGTAGGTATCGGGCAGCGACGCCTGATCGGCGAAACGCCACGCATGCGCGCCGGCCGCCTCTGCGCTATTCACATACACACCTTTGCCGGGACGAATATTCAGCATCCCGAGCGCTTCGAGCGTGGAGAGCGCTTCACGCAGCGAGGCGCGGCTGATTGCCAGTTCCTCGGATAACTGCCGCTGCGCCGGCAGCAAACTCCCCACCGGATAAACGCTCGTCTCGATCCGCTCACGAATAGTCGCGATGGCGGCATCGGTCACGGTATGCGGAAGATTTTTCATAGGATGGTTAAGAGTGGCGCGGTCTGACCGCCATTGTAGGCGCGGCGCCGTCAAGCGTCTGCTTCATCATGCAATCCCCGGACGAATAGCACGCAAAAGCCGGGTAAACCGCTATCACACGGTTCTTGACTCCACTATATCGGCTTTCTAATATTCCTCATCAGCAACTGGTCCGACCAGTCTGAACAGTTAGCATAGTCACCAATCCCGTGCCGTGCGACATCGAGGAGACACACCGTGTTGAGATTTCTTAATTCCCTGTTTGGACGAGTCATGATTGCGCTGGTCGCGGGCATTGTGATCGGCGCGGTGTTTCCCCACTTCGCGCAAACGCTGAGGCCGCTCGGCGACGGTTTTCTCAAGCTCATCAAGATGGTGATCGGGCCGATCGTGTTCTGCGTGGTCGTCTCGGGCATGGCAAGCGCGGGCAACCTGAAGAAGGTCGGGCGCGTCGGGCTGAAGTCAGTGGTCTATTTCGAGGTGATGACCACGATCGCGCTCGTGATCGGCGCTGTGCTCGCGTACGCCACCCGACCGGGCGTAGGCATGAATATCGACCTGCATACGCTCGACGCCGGTTCACTCGCCACCTACACCGAACACGCGAAAAGCCTGAAAGATACGGCCGGCTTCCTGCTCAAGATCATCCCCGATACCGCCACGGACGCTTTCGCGAAGGGTGACATCCTGCAGGTGCTCGTGTTCTCCGTGCTGTTCGGCGCGGCGCTTTCGCTACTTGGCGAGAAGGCGCAGCGCGTGACGGGTCTTATCGATGAACTGTCGCACGTGTTCTTTCGCATCATGGGCTTCATCATCAAGCTCGCGCCGCTCGGCGTGCTGGGTGCGATTGCGTTCACGACCGGCACCTATGGCGTTGAGTCGCTGAAGCAACTCGGCATGCTGGTCGTCGTGTTCTACGCCAGTTGCTTCCTGTTCGTCTTCGTCGTGCTCGGCGTCGTGATGCGGCTCACGGGTTTCAGCATCTTCAAGCTCGTGCGATACCTGCGCGAGGAACTGCTCATCGTACTTGGCACCGCGTCGTCGGACGCCGTGCTGCCGCAGATCATGCGCAAGCTCGAATGGATGGGCGTGAAGGATTCCACCGTCGGGCTCGTGATCCCAACCGGTTATTCGTTCAACCTCGACGGCTTCTCGATCTATCTCACGCTCGCCGTGATCTTCATTGCGCAAGCCACCAATACGCCGCTGTCGACTCATGACCTGATCGTGGTCGTACTGGTGTCGCTGGTGACATCGAAGGGCGCGCATGGCATTCCTGGCTCGGCCATCGTGATCCTTGCCGCCACGCTTTCGGCGATCCCCGCCATTCCCGTGCTCGGCCTCGTGCTGATTCTGCCGGTGGACTGGTTCGTCGGCATTGCGCGCGCCGTCACGAACCTGATCGGCAACTGCGTCGCGACGGTGGTCGTGGCCGTGTGGGAGAAAGATATCGACCGGGTCCGCGCCACGCGCGTGCTGAACCAGGATGCCGAACTGCTTTTCGTCCCCGCCGACCACGTCGGCGCAAACCATGGCCATGGCCACGAACCCGCGCACGCAGTCTGAGCGCGCCGTGCTCATCGCCATTCCCTGAATCGCTATAAAGGAACCTACTTCATGGCTAGTCCCGTACTCGACCCTAACGCTCCGGCGTTTACCCGCCGCTTCATGAACCTCGCCGATCCGCGTCTCGGCGCCACAGCGCTCTTCGCCAGCGATGAATTCTTCGCGCCCAAGGAGCGCATGCTCGACCCGCAGCCGGCGGTTTTCATCCCGGGTAAATATGACGACAACGGCAAGTGGATGGACGGTTGGGAAACGCGTCGCAAGCGTACTACCGGCTACGATTTCTGCATCGTCAGGCTGGCGCGGCCGGGCACCATTCACGGCATCGACCTGGACACGAGCCACTTCACCGGCAACTTCCCGCCGGCGGCGTCAATTGATGCCTGCACGAGTGACAGCGCCACGCCGCAAGACGATGCCGACTGGCGCGAGATCGTGCCGGCGACCACGCTGCAGGGCAACCAGCATCACTATCTTTCGATCGCCGATGCCCGCGCTTACACGCACCTGCGCGTGAATATCTACCCGGACGGCGGCATTGCACGCCTGCGCGTGTATGGCCAGCCGAAAATGGACTGGACGCGCGTTGAACGCGGGTCGCGAGTCGATCTTGCGGCGATCGAAAATGGCGCTTATCTGGTGGCGGCGAACAACCAGCATTTCGGACCCGCATCGCAGATGCTGATGCCCGGGCGCGGCGTGGACATGGGCGACGGCTGGGAGACGCGGCGCCGCCGTGAGCCCGGCAACGACTGGGCGATCGTGGCGCTGGCGCACCCCGGCGTGATCCACGCCATTGAAGTCGATACGGCCCACTTCAAAGGCAATTTCCCCGATGGCTGTTCGCTGCAAGCAGCACGCGTCGCGGGCGGTACGGACGAATCGCTCGTCACGCAGGCCATGTTCTGGCCGGTGTTGCTGCCGCAACAGAAGTTGTCTGCTGACAATATCCATCGATTCGAAAGCGAAGTGGCCGCGCTCGGGCCCGTCACGCACGTTCGCTTCAACATGTTCCCGGACGGCGGGGTGTCGCGCTTGCGCCTGTTCGGTGCGATCGAGTAAGAAGATATGAACACGCTTACGCTCGAACCCCTGACGCGCGCGGCGTTTAAACCGTTCGGCGATGTCATCGAACTCGACGGCGCGCAGCATTTTCCGATCAACGGCGGCACGACAGAGCGTTTCCACGATCTGGCGTGCGTGGATGTTGGCGCGGACGTTGGCGGCCGGCCGCTCATCAATGTATTCCGGGGCCAGCCGCGCGCTCAGCCGGTCGAGATCTCGATGATGGAGCGTCATCCGCTCGGCAGCCAGGCGTTCCTGCCGCTCGGCGCGGTGTCGTATCTGGTAGTCGTTGCGCCAGCGGGTGAATTCGATGCCTCGAAACTGCGCGCATTTTTCACGCGGGGCTGGCAGGGCGTGAACTATGCGCGGGGCGTCTGGCATCATCCGTTGATCGTGCTGGATGCGGCGGCGGACTTTATCGTGGTGGATCGTGGCGGGAAGGAAGCAAATTGTGAGGAAACCTATCTATCTGAGCACTTGCGGCTGATCGAAGGCGATCTCGTCTATTCATCAGCGGCGTGAAAGCCTATAACCGGGCCTTTGCTTTTGTTTTTGGAGCATGGCCCGGCATCAAATCCATGACGCTCTCGAGATGCCGGCGTTCCATGTTTGCCTTTGCTCCATGCGTTATTCTGGACGCGTCCCGATTTTTGATGCGGGGCGAAACCAGGCGATGGAAGGCATTGGAAAATGACACAGAACATCTACGACGACCCTGGGTTCTTCGAGGGTTACAGCAAGCTGGGCCGCTCGGTGCAAGGACTGGCGGGCGCAGCGGAATGGCCTGCGCTTATGGCTCTGCTTCCGCCTATGCGCGGCCTCAGGGTAGTGGATCTTGGTTGCGGTTATGGCTGGTTCTGCCGTTGGGCAGGCGAGCAGGGCTCGGCCTCTGTCCTCGGTCTCGATGTATCCGCAAAGATGCTGGAGCGCGCGAGATCGTTGTCTGCCGATCCGGTAATCACCTATGCAAAAGCCGATCTGGAGACACTCGATCTCCCGGAAGCCAGCTTCGACGTGGCCTATAGCTCACTGACATTTCACTACATTGAAGGCTTGCACGGCTTGCTGGAAAACATCCATCGCGCGCTTGTGCCGGGCGCGAGGCTGGTCTTCTCGATCGAGCACCCGATCTACATGGCGCCGCACAATCCAGGATGGTTGATCGATGAGAATGGCCGCAAGACCTGGCCCGTCGACAGCTATCAACGGGAAGGCGCCCGGATCACCAACTGGCTCGCCGATGGCGTGGTCAAGCAGCATCGGACAATGGGCACGTTGTTGAATCACCTGATTGGCGCGGGCTTTACGATCGCCCATGTGCACGAATGGGGACCGACAAATGAGGAGGTCGCCGCACGGCCCGAACTGGCGGAGGAGCGGGAGCGTCCCATGATGTTGCTGGTATCCGCGAACCGGTAAGCGGCCGCTGAGACTAGGGCTGCGCGACCGCTGCGACGCCCTCTTGCCCGGCATCCCGGTCCGACGAACCCCACACGTCCGGCGCCGCGCTGGCGCACACCCGATTACGCCCGGCGTTCTTCGCGCGATACAACTGCGCGTCGGCGGCGCCCACCAGGCTTTCCTCGGTTACGAGGGCTGAATCTGATTCGCCCCCGCAATTCACAGCCACTACACCGAAACTCGCGGTGGAACGCACTTCGCGTCCGTCCCACGCGCGCGTGGTCGTCAGCTCCAACGACTGGCGCATCCGCTCGGCGAGCATCGTCGCGCCGGCGAGATCCGTTTGTGGAAGCAGCAACAGGAATTCCTCGCCGCCATAGCGGATCACGCTGTCGACCTGATGCCGCGTGTGGGCAAGCAACATGGCCGCAAAGGTGCGCAAGACTGCGTCGCCCGCGGGGTGCCCGTAGGTATCGTTGATCTGCTTGAAATGGTCGATGTCGCACAGGATCACCGCGAGCTTGAGTTTGTACCGGCGGGTGCGCTGGAGCTCGGCGGCGAACAGCACATCGGTCAGATAGCGCCGGTTGAAGCAGCCGGTCAGATAGTCGCGCACCGAGAGGTTGCGCAACATCGCGTGTTGGCAGAACTGGTCGCGGATCAGGCGATTGTGGCGGCGAGCCATCACATAACCGAGGGCGTTGGTGAAAACGAGGAGCATGGACGATGTCAGCAACGCCGACGGGTCCAGCGCCTTCGACGCGGCGGAAATGGCGACAAATCCGGCTGTCGCGGCGAGCGCTATGAGTAAAGCCCAGATCAGCTTGTTCGGGATGAAGTTATAAACCACGATCAGCATGATGCCCATCGACATGCAGTGCACGGTCATGCCGGTCGGACGCAGCCACGTGATCGCCATGAAGGCCGCAAAGCCGACCACTTCGACCGCGCTCGCGGCCATGCGCAGGGAGGTCACTGAAACTTGCCGCAAGCTTGCAATCCGTAAGCTCACCACGCACGTCAACGCGACGCAGCAGCGGGCGAGGAACAGCACAAGGGTCGCGCGGGTGTAACCGAGGGCACTGATGTCCGTGACCGTGAAAGCGACGTAGAACACGCTGCAAAAAAACAGCGCGCGCACAAGCGCAGCATGATTTGCGATCCGGTGATGACGTTGAAACTCCTGTTCCACCGACGGGTCTTCAAACTCGGACCACAGGCGGTCAAGTCTGAAATTCGTCTCGGCGTCAAACCGTGAAATTTCACTCAGTTCTGCCATCGCTCGCCATGTCGGATGTCGCGGTTGGGGCAACATGATAAGTCATTTCATTGATCTGCCCGGTGGGTCAACGTCCCCAACCCTGCCCCTTAACTTGCAGCGAGCCCAGCCAGCGTGTCACGCAACCACACGTGCGCCGGATCGGCTTGACTGCGAGGCGGCCATGCAGCGAACAGCGTAAAACCACGCGCCTCGAACGGTAGTTCGAAGATATCGAGGCGTTCCCTATAACGCTCGGCCAAGCGGGCGGGCAGTGTCGAAACGTAGTTCGTGCGTGCCAGCAATTCGGGCACGAGCGTAAAGTGCTGCACCGACAACACGACCCGGCGCTCGCGTCCCAGCGCATCAAGATGTTCGTCCATGAAGCCATGAAAACTGCCGCCGCTTGTCGACACCAGCACGTGGTCCAGCGCGCAATACGTGTCGAGATCGAGCGGGCTCGTCCCGCGCGGATGCCCCTTGCGCTGAATGACGACAAAATGTTCATCGAAGAGTTTGCGGGCTTTCATCGACGCCGGCACCATCCGCTCCGAGCCCAGCAGCAAATCGACTTCACCGCGCGCAAGGCGGGTCGCCATCGACGGCTGGTCAGCGACGACAAACGCGATCCGCACGCCCGGCCCGGCCAACGTCGGTAGTTGCTCCATCAGCGGCTGGCCGAGCACCGCGGTGGCGTTATCGTTCGCGGCAATCACAAAACTGCGGCGGTCGGTATGCGGATCGAAGGAAGGTTGATGCCGTACGACCGCTTCGAGATTCTTCAATGCCAGGTGCAGCGGCTCCATCAGTTCGAGCGCCCGCGTGCTGCGCGTCATGCCCCGGCCGGTCTCGGCTGGGATCAGCAGCGGATCGCCGAAAATCTGCCGCAACCGCGCAAGCTGAGTCGAGACAGCGGGTTGCGTCAGATGCAGCCGCTGCGCCGCGCGCGTGACATTCGATTCGGCCAGCAACGCATCAAGCGACACAAGCAGATTCAAGTCGATACCGCGAAGATCAATCATGTTGATAGGTCGCATTCCATTAATTGATTTCAAGAATACGTACCCCGCACCTAGAGTTCAACTGTCCAATCGACACTGAGGGGAGTACAGATGAAAGCCTGGATGCTCGATCAACCCGGTACGCCGTTGGCGCTGCGCGACGTTGCACAACCCGCGCCACGCCGCAACGCGGTGGCGGTCCGGATGGAAGCGGTGCCGCTGCTTAGCTACACGCGTGCTCAAGTTGAAGGCAAGTTGCCCTATGCGTATCCGCCGGGACCGTTTTCGCCGGGGACAAATGGCGTTGGCCGCGTGGAAGCGGTTGGTGATGGCGTGATGTCGTTTCGTATCGGTCAGCGCGTTGCCGTGAACCCGTACTGGATGGCGAACGAGACCGTACGCGAACCGGCGCAAGTGCTGATCGCGCTGACGGGCCTTGGCGCCGACAGCGGGCCGATGCTCGCCGAATTTCCACATGGCACATTGCGTGAAGTGGCGGAATTCCCGGCATCGACGCTCGTTCCGCTCGATGGGCTCGACGATCTCCCGGCCGAACGCCTCGCAATACTAGGCAAGTTTGCGGTGCCGTTCGGCGGCTTGCGGCGCGGACGGCTGGCGGCGGGTGAAACCGTGGTCGTCAACGGCGCGACCGGCTGTTTCGGTTCGGCCGCGGTACTCGCCGCACTGGCGATGGGCGCGAGCAGGGTCGTCGCGCTCGGCAGACGCGCTCAGCCGTTGCAAACGCTGGTGGAGCTCGGACGAGGCCGCGTGGTGCCGGTCGTGCTCTCGGGCGATGCCGCGCACGACGTGACGGCCATTCGCACAGCGGCGGGCGGCGCTGCAGACCTGGCTTTCGATATGGTCGGCAATGCATCCGATGCCAACGCCACCCTTGCTACGCTAAGAAGCCTGCGCCGCGCCGGGCGCCTCGTGCTGATGGGCAGCATGCTGGTGGACCTGCCGATTCCTTATCGCGAGATGCTGCAGAACAACTGGGAGTTGATCGGTCACTTCATGTACACGCCCGCTGACTATCTCGCACTGGTTGCGCTGGCCGCGTCGCGCCAGTTGCCGCTGGAATCCGTCGAGCTGAAGACGTTTCCATTCGCCGCGCTGGAAGCGGCTATTGATGAAGCCGGACGCATGTCGGGCCTGCAATGCACGGTGGTATGCGGCGACTCGCAGCGAGCGTGGGCGTAGCAGAACTTAGTACAGGTCGGTCTTGAGACGTCCGGGCAACGCGCGATCGTAGGCGTCGCCGTCGAAGCTGGCGTCGCTTACGTTCTGCAGCATGGCGCCGGCCGAGGGCAAGCGCGAGCGGTCAACGTGTTTCTCACCGTTCCACAAATCCGACCTCACCACCGCCTTCGAACAATGGAAATACACGGACTCCACATGGATGAGGATCACCGTGCGCGGCGGTTTGCCGTTGACGCTGAACGAGGCGAGCAGCTCGCTGTCGTCAGCAATTGATGCACGGCCGTTCACGCGCATCATTTCCCCCACGCCCGGCACGAGAAACAGCAAGGCCACGCGCGGGTCGTGCACGAGATTCCTGAGTGTATCGATACGGTTATTGCCCGGGCGGTCGGGAATGGCCAGCGTATGGGCATCGAGGATCCGGACGAAGCCTGTTGCATCGCCTTTGGGCGAGCAGTCGAGCCCGTCCTCTCCGGCCGACGCCAGCATCACGAACGGCGACGCCAGGATAAATGCCGCATAGTCTTCGCTGATGAACGAAATCTCCTTGCGCACCGACCGCTCGTTCGGCTTGCCGTAGACACCTTCCAGTTGCTCAACGCTCGTCAACATGCTTCGCTCCTTCAATGACCGGGTTCACCCTCTACATTAGCAGCCTCGGTTCAGTGCGGCGTGACAGGGTCGAGTCCCGTTTGCGTGACGACCGGCGCCGCTTCCGGCGAGGCCAGATACTCAAGCAGTGCTTTCGCTTCGGCCGGATGTTGCGCGCCCACTGGAATGCCGGCCGCAAATCGCGTGATTGATTGCACGGACGCGGGAATCTTGCCCACGAACGTTGCGCCCGGCACGGGCAGCAGTTCACTCACTTGCTGGAAGCCGAGTTCGTAGTCGCCGTTGGCGACGACCGACGCCACCGGAATCTTAGGCACCATCGTTGCCTTCGGCCGGATCTGGTCTTCTATGCCAAGACGCTTGAACAACTCGTTCTGGATGTACACGCCGCTCGCGCTGTCGGAATAGGCGACCGACTTTGCGTGCAGCAGCGTCTCCTTCAACGCCGCCACCGTGCCGATATCCGGCTTCGGCGCACCGGCGCGTGCGACCATGCCGATGGCCGAATCGGCGAGTTCCACCCGCGAACCGGGAATCACCTTGCCTTGTTTGATGAGGTCGTCGAGCGCGTAGCCGACCATGATCACTACGTCCGCTGGTTCGCCCCGGGCCAGCCGGTTCGGGATCGCTTCGGGGGCTTTGCCCATGGACGGGCCGAGCGCGGTGTCGAGCGTGTTGCCGCTTGTCGCCGCAAATTTTGGCCCGAGGATTTTGTAGGCCGCCGTGAAGCCGCCTGAGCTCATGACATGCAATTCGGCGGCATGAACAGTGGTTGCGGTGGCCGCAGCGGCCGCGCCGCCGATGAACGCGAATGCGGAAAGCTTCAGCAAGAACGATTTCATGGATGACCGCAAAAGGTGGATGAGCCGATAACGTTTGTGCCGACGAAGTTTAAACGCATCGACGATGACGGTCGTTAGGGAACACCCCGGGTTATTGGAGCAGAATGGCTCGCAAATGATTGCGGACTTAGCCTGACGATTAACTTACCGTGAAAGCAAACGTTTTACTTTTCCACTCCGCTGGACATGTATGCCGCGGCTATCTGTTGAACTGTTAAATACTGAAAATTACGTCAGATGGCACAGTGATTGGCGTTAGAGTGTGTCATCGAAAGACATTTTTGGTTTGTCCTTCGATAAATAATATCAGTGGGAAAAAACATGCCCGGCGTCACGCGCCAAGGGATGAGAGCCCACGAAGGCGAACGGGTTTATTTAGCGCTGAGAAGTGGGTTAGAAGCGGGTTCGCCGCGCACAAGACGTCAGTTTTCGGGGATATCAAGTGAATACCAAAATGCTATACCAGGGAAATCGTGCGTCGGTAATAATCGACGCGGAGATAGTCCATATTGAAGCGATCATGTCTCGTTGTCTCGCGATGGGAGCCGATGGCGCGATTTTTCACGCGAACTATTGGCGCAATCGTTTATTGACGCTGCGGGATTCCGGCCTGAGCCATACGCAGGATGTCGCGGTGCAATCGCTTCTAAGCGATCTCGTGGCGTGTCACTAGACCAGGGTGCCTCGAATGTTGAATAAATCCAGCCGTGGCCCGCTTGCGTGGAAGTCGAAAATCCGGCCGCAGCAGTCCGCCGACAGCTTGCGTTATGTGACGCTTGATCTCGCGTCGGATTCGCATGCCCGTGCGGCAATCGAGGCTTATGCCGATTCGTGCGCCGTCGAGTTACCGTGGCTGGCAGATCTTCTGCGCACACGACTGGAAAAATTAAACCGTTCGGTAGACCGCACTCAGAATCGATTCAGGGGATTTCAAGCAGGAATTCAGGAAGATGACGCCGCTCCAATGCCGCTGACTTATTGCGAACAGACGGCGCGGCGATTGATTGCTTTTGCGTGCATGTGCGCGAGGGCGCGTGAGGATTACTCGGATGCGGCGTGGGATCATGTCATGAAAAGCTTTGACCGGATGCTGATTCAAATGCGTTGATTTCGCATAAAAAAGTATAATAAAAAACCAGGATAATCTGCACCGGCATTCGGCGTTCAGGCAAAATAAATGACAAGGCCGTCTTGACTATTTAACGGGATATCAGGCAATGCGGATTTGCGTGCTGGACGACGACCTGAGCCAGACGGCCTTCGTGGCTCAGACATTGACTGCGGCCGGGCATGTCTGCCAGGTTTTTACCGAGGGCAAGAGCCTGATCCATGAGCTGAGGCGTCAGCCGTACGATCTGCTGCTGCTCGACTGGAACATGCCGGAAATGTCGGGCGACATCGTGCTGAAATGGGTGAGGCAAAATCTCACCACGAACCTGCCGGTGCTCTTCCTGACGAGCCGCAGCGTTGAAAGTGACATCGTCCAGATGCTGAACGCCGGCGCGGACGACTACATCCTCAAGCCGGTGTCACGGCCCGTGTTGCTCGCGCGGGTGGAAGCGTTGCTGCGGCGGATCTACATGCAGCAGAACGAAGTGACCGAGGAAACCTACGGCATCTATCGATTCGATCTGACTACCCAGACCGCGTTGGTTAGCGAAGTCCCGGCCGCGCTGACGCAGAAGGAATTCGAGCTCGCGCTGCTGCTGTTTCGCAACCTGTCGCGGCCGCTGTCACGCTCCCATATCCGCGAATCGGTGTGGCGGCAGGACGTGGATATCCCGTCGCGCACAATCGATACCCACGTCTCGCAGATTCGCTCCAAGCTCGTGTTGCGGCCGCAAAACGGTTACCGCATAACACCCATCTACAGCTACGGTTACCGGTTGGAAAAAGTGGGGAATGAATCGCCGTGAACGGGATCGATAAAAACAAGCAGGATTTAGTGGTGCATCAACGTTCGCGCTCGGGGCTGGATGCTGCAATATCGGTGGCCGGTGTCACTGCCATCGTCATCGCCATTGCCTGCACGATCCAGCCGGTCTACGCCAAACACCTGCCGCAGCAGGACATGACGTCCTATGTGGTGCGCGCGGACGATTCGCTCTACACGTTCGCGGACCGCTATATGCAGAGTCCCGCCGACTGGCGGCTGTTGCGGGACATCAATCACGTGGCGAATCCTCGCCACCTGCAGATCAACGCCCGTCTTTCCATCCCCACCTCGCGGCTCAGGCAGACGTTACTGATAGCCAGGGTGGTGGCGGTGCGCGGCAGTGTCGAGAAGCTTGGCACGGCGGGCGCGCCCCCGCTGCCGGTGAGCGCGGGGACGCTGCTGATGGAGGGCGATCAAATCAGCACCGGCCGCGACGCATTTGTCTCCATGCTGTTACCCGACGGCTCGCATGTCGTGTTGCCGTCGAGCAGCCGGATCCAGATCGGACGCTTGAGGACCACGCTGCTGACCGGTGCGGTCGACCGCCAGTTCGACCTGAGGCAAGGCGAGGTCACGACCGACGTCACGCCGTTCAAAAACCAACGCGATTCGTTCCGGGTCATCACGCCGTCGGTGGTGGCAGGCGTGCGCGGTACGCGTTTCCGGGTGAATTACATGGCGGCGCAGGATGCGACGACCGTCGAGGTGCTCGCGGGCAAGATCGGCGTGGATGGCTCTAAAGCTGACAACACGCCGCCCGATAGTACGTTCGCCCCGCAGCCAGTCCAGGGCGGCGCGCAGACGCTCGTGCTGGCTGGCTACGGCAACCTGACGCGCACGGGCGACGCCGCTGGCGCGTCGGTGCGCTTGCTTGACCCGCCGGAGATAGTTGATCCGGGCAAGTTGCAGAGCGCCCCGCAAGTAACGTTCGACCTGACGCCGGTCGACGGCGCCGGGGCATACCGCACGGAGATCGCAACCGATGCCGATTTCCTCGACCTGCTTCGCGACCAGCGCACGACCGGCCTGCACGCGGCGTTCGACAACATCCCTGACGGCAACTATTTCGCACGTGTCTCGGCCACCGACACGCACGGCATCGGAGGCTTGCCGCAAGTGTTCACGTTCAGCCGCCGTCTCGACACCACCAACGCGGCGGCCACGCCCGTCGACGGGAATGGCTACTTATTCCGCTGGCATGTCGATGGTGCGGCGAAGGGTGCGCGGTATCGGTTCATCCTGTCGGATCATGCGGACCTGAGTGCACCGCTTATCGATCTGCTCGACGTGTCGGGCGGCGAGATGTCGGTGGCGCATCTAGCGCCAGGAAAGTACTACTGGACAATTGTTGTCGATACTTTCGAGAGCGGCCGGCTCCTGTCGATCCCGAGTGAAATCCGGTCGTTCACTCAAACGCGGTAGGCGCAACCCATGCCGTGGCGCTTCCCCTTCCACAACCGGCGCTGGCCGGGGCCGTCGATCGGCAAGCGCTTCTTCCTGGAATGGACGCTGATCGGCGTGGTGGGCGTGGCCGCGGCGCTCTTCGGCGTGGCGAGCCCGCTGACGGAACGCGCCAGTTTCCTGTTCTACGATCAGTTGTTGTTGCACGCGTCAACCCGTCCGTCGAGCGGCATTGTGATTGTCGCGATCGACGACGAGAGCATTGCGGAGCTCGGGCGCTGGCCGTGGTCGCGCGCGACCCACGCGGCGTTGCTCACACAACTGGCGAAGGCCAAGCCGGCGAGCGTCGCGTACGACGTGCTGTTCACCGAACCGTCTCCCGGCGACGCCGCTTTCGCCGAGGCAATGAAACATGTGCCGACCTATCTGCCGCTGCTTGTCGACCGGCTGCCCGTCAACCAGAACGAGCCCGCCGTGGTCGAACCCGTGCCGGTGTTGCGCGAAGCGGCGGCGGGCGTGGGCCATATCGACCTGGAAGTGAATCACGACGGGATTGTGCGCAGCGTCTCCCTGTTCGAAGGTAGCGGCAAGGATTGGTGGCCGAGCATCACGGTGCCGGTCTATCAGGCGTTGCGGGGGGGCGATGCAGCACTGCCCGGCATCGAAACAGCGGCTGCGGATGTGGCCTTCGCCGCGTCGGGACCGGCGGGCGCGGGCGATCTGAAGCGTGCGCACCGGATGATGATTCCGTTCTCGCGCACGTCGCTGGATTATCCGCGCGTGTCGTTCGCGGCCGCGATGCAGGGCACGGTGCCGCCTGAATTTTTCGCGGGCAAGATCGTGCTGGTCGGCGCAACGGCGGCCGGCCTGCGCGACCGTTTTGCCACGCCGATCTCGGGCGAAGTGGGCGAACTGCCCGGTGTCGATATCTACGCGACCATCCTCGATGCATTGTTCGCCGGCCGCGCCATTGAACCGATCAGCGACAGGACTGCTGGCTGGGCGAGCCTCGTGCCGGTCGGCATCCTGCTCGCAGCCTTGCTGGTGGTGTCGCCGTTGCAGTCACTCATGCTCACGATCGCACTGGGTGTCGGCAGCCTGATTGCGAGCGCCTGCCTGGTGTATCTGCGCTCGCGCTGGCTCTCGCCGGTGCCGGCGCTCGGTGGCCTGGCGCTGATCTATTTGCTGTGGAGCTGGCGGCGTCTTGAAGTGGCCATGTCGTATCTCGGACAGGAATTGCGTCTGCTTGCCGCCGAGCCGAATTTGCTGCCGGGCCCCGAGCCGAAGCCGCATGGCACGGCGGGTGACGTACTCGAACGGTTGATCGCACTTACGCGCCAGGCCGTGCAGCGCCAGCGCAATATGCGGCAGTTCATCTGGGACAGCTTGAACAGCTTGCCCGAGCCGATCATGGTCTGCGATCGCAACGGCCGCATCCTGATGGTCAACGATCCCGCGCGGCTGCATTTTGGTCCCGTGCGTTTCAACGACATGTCGATCATGCAGCTCTTCGGCGAGTTCCATTTTGTGCGTCTCGTCGATGAAGACAGCAACGGGGCACTGCCAAGCGGCATGCAATGGCCCGCGATGCTCGACCCGCGCGTGGAACGGCACACTGCTGTGATGATGCACGGCATTGAAGTGCGCGATCGCCACGGCCGCGACCACATGCTGCGGTATGCGCCCTGCGCGACCAGCGCGGGCGAATCGCTTGGCTGGATTGCAAGCTGGGTCGATATCACCGCGCTGCACGCGTCCGAGCGCCAGCGCGACGACATGCTGCATCTGCTGTCGCACGACATGCGCTCACCGCAGGCGTCGATACTCGCGTTGCTCGACACCGAGCGGCCGCACATCGACTCGAAACCGGCGATGGAGTTAATGGAGCGAGTCGAACGCTACGCACGCCGCACACTCGCTCTGGCCGATGATTTTGTGCAGCTCGCCCGCGCAGAATCGCAGCATTACAGCCTTGAATTGCTGAACCTGCATGAACTCGCGATTGACGCCAGCGACGAAATCTGGCCGCTCGCGAACGCGAAGGACATCGAGGTGCGATGCGACAGCGAAGGTCAGGTCTTCTGGGTGTTGGCGGACCGCTCGCTGATGACGCGCGCGCTCATCAACCTGCTCAGCAACGCGGTGAAATACAGTCCGCCGGGTACACGCGTCGACTGTCTTGTCACGGAGATGCCGGGCGCGATCGTGTGCGTGGTGCGGGACGCGGGCTACGGTATCGCGCTTGAGCAGCAGGCACATTTGTTCGAACGCTTCCGGCGCTTTCATCTCGATGGCCAGCCGCCAAGCGACGGAACCGGGCTGGGGATGGCGTTCGTGAAGACGGTGGTCAGCCGCCACGCCGGGGAGATAGCTATTCGAAGCGCGCCGGACCAGGGGACGACGGTGACCATCACCTTGCGCTCGCAGACAATCGAGCCGCGCGAAGCGAGCGGCGAGCAACCCGCCGCGCAGAAGCAGTAGACGTTTTTTGGGGAATGAAGTGAACATACGATCGATGGCAAGCGCCATTTTCTTTCTCGCGCTCCTGAGTGGTTGCGCCAGCGAGCCGCCGGTGAGGATCAGTGCTTACAGTGCGAATGGCGGAGATTTCGCGACTGAGGGCGCGAAGACCTATGCGTTGCAGCCGTCGAGCGTCGGGCCTCAGGGCGGCGCCGCGAACGGTGTTGTGACCGACGCTGTGAACGACGCCACTACCGCTCACTGGCTTGATGAAGCATTGGCCGCGAAGGGCCTGCGGCACGCGCCTCCGAACAGCGCGGACTACCTCGTCAAGCTGGGTTATGCAACGCGTCCGCAGGCCGTGCGCGTGCGCGCCGAATGCACTGGCGCGCCGGAAAGCGCGTGCGACGACGTGGCTCCCCAGAAGGAATGGTTTGGACGCAAGCACTACATTCATGCGCTGACCATCCAGTTTGTCGAGCGGACGAGCGGGGCGCTGAGTTACCAGGTGAGCGCGACACATACGGATCGCGACCCGCCCGGTAGCACGGCGCTGCACGCCCTCATAAGTTGTGCGTTCGCGAACTTTCCCATGCACAATGCCGAGCGGCGCGAGGTCGCGCATTGTGATTAGCGGCTAGCGGAAGATAGGCATGCGGGAAATTGGCGCGCGGCGATTGGCGTATTCTTGCGCCTGAACGAAGCGGCGACGAAGCGGCGAACATTGCAGGCGACCACGCGAAGCCGCTGAGGACGTTCAGTCCACACGAGTCCGAAGGACTCGACACGCCAGGGAACCCGCAGTGAAGTTTGCCGATTTTTGCCGTTGCACCGTAGTCTCGTTTACTTGCGTTTGGTTGACCAACGCATTCGCCGACGAGCAGAGCGCTACCCCTGATTCCGCCCCTGCTGGTACCAGCGCCGCTGGTCTATGGAAAATCTCGGTCGGACCGGCGTTGATGGTGTCGCCGAAATACCCCGGTTCTCGTGCGTTCCAGGTGCTGCCGCTGCCATCGCTTGATATTTCCTACGATGACCGGATCTTCTCCCAAGGTCTCGACGTACTCGGCATCAACCTCCTGAAAGGCCCGGCTTATCACTTCGGCACGGCAATCAGCTTCGATTTTCAATCGCGTAATGAGTCCGACGACCCGCGTCTTCACGGCCTGGGTAATGTGCATTACGGGCCGAAGCTGAAGGTGTTTGCAGATTATTCGGTGTCGCTGTTGACGGGCTCGGTGGCGGCATATCAGGACATCGCGGGGACGGGGCAGGGGCTGCTCGTCAGTGGCGATCTGGTGGCAAATATGCCGCTGACTTCGAAGCTGTTGGTGTCGGTTGGGCCCGGCGTGACGTGGGCTAATGCAGTCTATAACCGTACGCTGTTTGGCGTGTCCGCCAGTCAAAGTGCGGCTTCCGGTTTACCGGTCTATGACACGAGCTCAGGCATCCGGGACGTTCACCTCAACACCTACGTCAGCTACGAATTTTCGAAGAAATGGGTGGGGTCGGTGTCGCTCACGGCCGGACGGTTGGAGCACAACGCAGGCCATAGCCCGATCACCGAGCAAAGAACTGAATTGAATTTTCTCGCTGCGGTGAATTATCGGTTCAAGTGAGTTGGCTGATGTTGTTCTGTTTGGAATTCGCGTCACGCTTAGCCACCTGCGCTCCCGGGCGAGATTTGAAATGCTCCCGCAAGCCCGCTGTGAAGAAATACTGCACATACAATGCGGCTCGATCGCACTTTCCAACGCTGCTCCATCGCCGTTCCGTAAAATACTTAGCGCCGTGCACTCCCCTGTAGTCTGGCTTGCCGAGGTATCAGCCCAGCTTTGCAAGGTGATTTGCCGCCGGCTTGACCACCTGCGGTACGCTCCATATACTTATTTTTGTCAATTGAGACTTTACAAGCGGGTGGCACCATCGTGATCGGCGAGAGACTGAAGGAATTGCGGACCGCACACGGCCTGTCGTTGCGGGACCTGGCAAGTCAGGCGGGCGTATCCGCAACGTTGTTGAGTCAGGTTGAGCGATCCGTTACTGATCCCAGTCTGGAAACCATGCGAAGACTAGCCGGTGTATTTGGCGAATCCGTCGCGTCCCTTTTTACCGCAACAGCGGCGCCGTCCGTGTGGATCAGCCGGCCCGGCAACCGCGCAAGACTAATCGCCCCCTTGGGGCAAGTAACGTACGAACGACTCACCGCGGGTAACGGGCAGCTAGAAGTGCTGCGCGCAGTCCTCGATCCTGGCCAGACATCAGCCGAGGAGCCACGCGGTCACGCTTCAACGGAGTGTGTCTATGTCGTCGCGGGCGAACTCATCGCGGAGATTGCTGGTGTCGACTACACCGTTGTCGGTGGTGAAAGCGTTTCCTTCGATGGACGCCTGGCCCATCGATATCGGAATGAATCGGACAAGCAAACCGAGATCATCCTGTCGGTTACGCCGCCGAATCCTTAAGGAACGACATTCACGCACCTAACGCGTTGGATGGTCGATATCGGGTCGGGAGGTTTCATGCCACCGCTACGCGCAATCAATCTGCTCCAGTCGAAGGAAGGGGCCCGGCTCCATGGTTCGGAACTCGACAAATGGCGCCGCTGGGGGCCTTATTTGAGCGAGCGGCAATGGGGCACTGTTCGTGAGGACTACAGCGAATACGGCACCGCATGGGACTATTTTCCACACGATCATGCGCGCAGCCGCATGTACCGCTGGGGTGAGGACGGCATTGCCGGATTCGGCAACGACCCGCTCGACTGGTGCGTATCGCTCGCGCTCTGGAACGGGCACGATCCGATCATCAAGGAACGGCTCTTCGGGTTGACGAATGAGCAAGGCAATCACGGCGAGGACGTAAAGGAGCTTTACTTCTATCTCGACGGTACGCCCACGCATTCGTACATGAAGATGCTGTACAAGTATCCTCACGACGCGTACCCGTACCAGGATCTGATCGACGAAAATCTGCGGCGCGGCGCCGAGCAGCCCGAATATGAAATCCTCGATACGGGCGTGTTCGACGATAACCGCTACTTCGACGTCTGCGTCGAGTATGCGAAGCACACACCCGACGATATCGTGATGCGCGTTAGCGTCGAAAACCGCGCGGATCAGCGTGCTGCGCTGCATGTCTTGCCGCAATTCTGGGCGCGCAACAGATGGGCGTGGTCGGGCAAACCCGGCAAACCGTCGCTCAAACTGGAGCCGAATGCTGAGGAGGGCGCGCGCGTCGTCGCGCACAATCCCGCGCTCGGAACGATGATCGTGACGGCTTTGGCGCAACGGCCGATCGAGTGGCTCTTCTGCGAAAACGAAACGAATGAGCGCCGCATTTTCGGTTTCGAAGGAGCGGGGCCGGGGCCGTTCAAGGACGGCTTCAACGACTACCTCATCGACGGCGACGAGCAGGCGATCCGGCGCGACATAGGCACCCGCGCCGCTGCGCATGTGGTCCTGCAGTTCGCGCCTCATGAGCGCTCGGTGCTGTATCTGCGCTGGCGTCCAGAATCGGCCGCGACTGCAGATGCGGCTCCGGATGCAGCGCCGCTCGACATGGAAGCGCTCTTCGCACGCCGGCAAGCGGAGGCCGATGAATTCTATGCGGCGCTTCAGCACGACATCGCCGACGCCGATGCGCGGCTCGTGCAGCGTCAGGCGCTCGCCGGCATGCTTTGGTCGAAGCAGTACTACCAGTTCGACGTGACGCGCTGGCACGACGGCGACCCCGGCCAGCCGAAGCCACCGAGAGCACGCAGGCGCGGCCGCAACGCGGACTGGCGGCACATGTGCAATGGCGACATCGTGTCCATGCCAGACAAGTGGGAGTACCCATGGTACGCGTCGTGGGATCTCGCATTTCATGCGGCCGCGTTCGCCATGATCGATCCCGACTTCGCGAAGAAGCAATTGCTGCTGCTCGT
>NZ_JAQGMM010000171.1 GCF_028292365.1 Caballeronia sp. | reverse complement strand
GCGGGCTCCTGGCCCAAATCGCCGCTCTATACCGGTGTGGCAAGCGGCACGCTTAGCGCCGCGACGTGCTCAGTGCAAACTCCCGGCATCGCGATTTCACTGCCTAACGCCACCACGCGCGCGTTTTCAAGCGGAGTGGGAGCGACGGCGGGCCGTCAAGCATTCAACCTGAGCTTCGCTTGCGCAACGGGCGCACAGGTGTCCATAGTCATCACGGACGTCGTCGATCCAACGAATCGATCCAACACGCTGAAGCTCGCGCCTGATTCCACGGCAAAGGGACTGGGTGTCCAGATCCTGAAGAGCGAGGGCACGCCTGTGGTCTTCGGTCCGGACGAGGCGGGTCAGAGCGTGGAAAATCAGTGGTTGATCGGCGCGTCGCCAAATGGCCTGCTGCAATTGCCCTTGTTCGCGCAATACGTTCGCACAGGCACAGTGGAGGCAGGTTCGATCAAAGCGATGGCCACATTCACGATGTCGTACAAGTAGCCGGAGATTTTCCGGCTCGCGCTTTGTGCTTTGTGAGTTCTCTTCTCACTCACTTTCCGGGCTTCACCTGATCCGTCACGAAACCAATCTTGCTCAGCCCCGCGCTCTGCGCCGCGCCCATCACGCGGGCGATGACGTCGTAATGTGTCGCGGCCGATGCCCTCAAATGAAGCTCCGGTTGCGTCGGCTTCTTGCCTTCAGCCGCAAATTGAGCCCGCATTTGTTCCAATGTAATCGGCTTGTCGTTCCAGTAAAACTTACCCGCATCGTCGATGGAAAGCGTGATGGTATCCGGCGTCTCGCGCGCCACTTGCGACGCGACCTTCGGCAAATCCAGCCGGATAGCGTGCGTAAATAACGGCGCCGTGATGATGAAGATCACCAGCAGAACCAGCATGACGTCGATCAGCGGCGTCATGTTGATCTCGGCCATGGGGGCGCCGTTCGATTTCTTGTCCAGTCCGCCAAATGCCATGTGTGATCGTCCGGGTGCGGGAATTTGAGGATCGGCTGACGTCTTGATTAAACGACCCGGTCTTGAACCGGCGCGCTCTTGGCGCGGCGCGGCGCTACACCGCTCGTGTATGCGTGCAGATCATGGGCGAAACCGTCGAGTTCTTCAGATATCTGGCGCACGAGCCGTCCCAGCACGTTGTAGGCAAGCACCGCTGGAATGGCGACGACCAGTCCGAACGCCGTCATGATGAGCGCCTCGCCTACTGGTCCCGCCACGTTCTCGATCATGGCCTGCCCGCTCGCGGCAATGCTGCCGAGCGCGTGATAAATGCCCCACACGGTGCCGAGCAAGCCGACAAACGGCGCCGTACTGCCCACCGACGCCAACAGAACCTGTCCGAATTCAAGCCGACGTTGCGACGCCAGCAACGCATGCCTCAACGCGCGTAATACGCGCTCGCCCGGTTCCACATGGGCGATCAACGCGCCGGGCATTTCCGCCTCCGACGCACGCCAGGCAGCAACCGCCAGCGGCAAGTACACGCGCTCCCGATCCGCTTTCCGCAACTCCGCGATGCCTTCGGCCAGCGTCGGCGCCTGCCAGAAACGCTGCACGGCGCGCGGTCCCTGGCGCTTCGCGCGCACCAGGACCCACGCCTTCACGATGAGAAAACACCAGCTCGCTACCGACATGGCCAGAAGCACGCCCGCGACGCCATGCGTGATGCCGTCGCTGCTCTGCAAGTAATGGATGATGCCGGTTGTAGCCATCGAGGAAAAAACCTGGGTTTGGGTGGCTCAGGAACAGCTCAGGCTCAGGCTTCGCGCAAGCCAAGCACGTCCTGCATGTCGAAGAAACCGCGCTCGCGGCCCGCGAGAAAGTGCGCGGCACGCAACGAGCCCTGTGCGTAAGACAGACGGTTGGCCGACTTGTGCGTGATTTCGACCCGCTCGCCAATGCCCGCGAACAACACAGTGTGATCGCCGACAATGTCGCCGCCGCGAATGGCGGCGAAACCGATGGTCGATGGATCGCGTTCACCGGTCACGCCTTCGCGGCCGTACACGGCGCACTCCTTCAACTCGCGGCCGAGCGCATGGGCGATGGTTTCACCCATCGCAAGCGCGGTGCCCGACGGTGCGTCAACCTTGTGCCGGTGATGCGCTTCGATGATCTCAATGTCGTAGCCTTCGGCGAAATGCCGCGCCGCAAACTCGAGCAGCTTAAGTGTCACGTTCACGCCCACGCTCATGTTCGGCGCAAACACGATGCCGATTTTTTCACCGGCGGCGCGCAACTGGGCTTTTTGATCATCGTCAAAACCTGTGGTGCCGACGACCATCTTCACCTTATGCCGCAACGCCGCTTCCAGATGCACGAGCGTGCCTTCAGGACGCGTGAAGTCGATCAGCAGATCCGCGTTGGCGAAAACCTGCTCGATATTGTCAGTCAGCGTAACGCCGGTCTCTTGTCCGAGGAACGCGCCCGCGTCCTGACCGAGTTGCGGCGATCCAGTTTTGTCGAGCGCGCCGGCCAGCGTGGCGTTGGCGTCCTTGAGAACCGTTTCGATGAGCATGCGGCCCATGCGGCCCGATGCGCCGGCAATGGCGATTTTCATGGCGTGTCTCGCGTGAGTTGGAGCTACGAAGTCAGAAGCATGGAAGCAATACGGCGGCCGCTTGACGTGCGGTCGCCCGAACACGACAGGTCTCGACGAAACCAGACAAAGCAGGCGGAACGAAGCCCGCCGTTGGCTCAGTTGGTAGTCGTCGCCGGCACGGAGGACGCGCCTAGACCGTTGCCCGTGTTCGCCGGGGCAGGCGACGTGCCTTGCGGACCCACGGCGCTGCTGTCCGGGATCGTGACCGGATTCGGACGGCGCTGCAACTGGATCTGCGAGTTGCCTGCGGCGCCGACGTTCGGCGGTAATCCCGGGTTGCCCGGCACAACCGGCATGGCCGACGAGCGAGTGCGGCCCGTAGGTGTCTGCACGGCGTCTGTCGCACGATTCGCAGCTTGAGCGGCTTGCTGGTTGGCATCGCCGGCAAATGCGTTCGACGCATTCGATGCATCCGGCCGGACGCCCGGCGCACTTGCCGCTCCCGCGACCGCTGCCCCGCTCGCGGATCCCGCTGCGGCGGTTGCGTCTGTTGCGCTGGCGCCGTTGGCGGATGCCGCGGTGGCAGCAGCCGTGGCGGCGGTCAGCTTAACGCCCTTGTCGCCATCGATTTCAGCCAGCAATTCAAGATTCGACGGCAAATTCTCGCCGCCTGACCAGCTCGCCACGGTATTGCCCGCGAACAGCACGACGAAGTCACGCTGCTGCACAACCGACGTGGAACCGCGCTTGAAGTAGAAGACGTAGTCCCAGCGGTCCGCATGGAACATGTCTGCCAGCAACGGCGTGCCAAGCAGCGCCTTCACCTGGTCGCGCGTCAAGCCGACCTTCATCTGGCTTGCGGCTTCCGCCGAAACGAAATTCCCCTGCACAACCGTGATCCGATACGGTGTGATGCGCTGCGCGATGCTTTGCGTAACGCTATCGTAAGTGGAACATCCGGCCAGGACGGTCATAGTGGCGGCAGCGATCAAAGTTCCGCGCATACGACGGCTCTCCCGGCTATTCAATAAAGATTTTAGAAACATTTCACCCTTCATTTCACCCTTCGCCTGGCCCATCGCCCGTGGGGGCGCAAGAAGTTGCGGAGTCTTTCGGAGATCGCGCCATTTCGTTCGGATGGTGACCGGAACGGTAAAAACGCATTACTATGAGAACCTTGAATTGTACTCTAGGGATGCCTAGCCATGACCAATCCCGCCGATCTGAAAAATATCGGGCTGAAGGCAACCTTGCCCCGGCTCAAGATACTTGAGATTTTCCAGCATAGTCCTGTGCGTCACCTGACTGCAGAAGACGTGTATAGAAACCTGTTGCACGAAGAACTCGACATCGGTCTTGCCACCGTGTACCGGGTGCTCACGCAATTCGAGCAAGCGGGCCTGCTTTCCCGCAGCAACTTCGAGTCGGGCAAAGCTGTGTTCGAGCTCAACGAAGGGACCCATCATGATCATCTGGTGTGTCTGGATTGCGGCATGGTGGAAGAGTTCTTCGACGCAGACATCGAAAGCCGTCAGCAAGATATCGCCAAAGAGCGCGGCTTCAAGCTGCACGAGCACGCGCTCGCGCTGTATGGCACGTGCACGAAGGAGCATTGCCCGCACAGGAAGAACTGATTTTGATTGACCGTTCGTCTGTGTAGTTGAACGCGCACTGTGAAAAAGCCGCCGGTTCTTGCAAACCGGCGGCTTTTTTTCAGCTTGATTTCACCGCGTAACTTCGCGGCTTTACTTGGCGGCTTTACTTGGCGGCCTTACTTCGCATTAGCCAGCGCAACAGCCGTGTCCAGCATGCGGTTCGAGAAACCCCACTCGTTGTCGTACCAGCTCGAGACCTTCACCAGACGGCCTGACACCTTCGTCAGCGTTGCGTCGAACGTGGACGAAGCCGGGTTGTGGTTGAAATCGATCGACACCAGCGGCGCCGTGTTGTAGCCCAGGATGCCCTTCAACGAGCCTTCCGATGCTTCCTTCATGATCGAATTCACTTCGTCCACCGTCGTGTCGCGTGCTGCGATGAACGACAGGTCGACGATCGACACATTGATGGTCGGCACACGAATAGCGTAACCATCCAGCTTGCCGTTCAGTTCCGGCAACACCAGGCCCACTGCCGATGCCGCGCCCGTCTTCGTCGGGATCTGGCTATGCGTGGCCGAGCGCGCGCGGCGCAGATCCTCGTGATACACGTCGGTGAGCACCTGGTCGTTCGTGTACGCGTGGATCGTCGTCATCAGGCCGTTCACCAGACCGATCTTGTCGTTGAGCGGCTTGACGAGCGGCGCCAGGCAGTTCGTCGTGCACGATGCGTTCGAGATCACCGTATCAGACGCCTTCAGCACGTGATGATTCACGCCATAGACGATGGTTGCGTCAACGTCCTTGCCGCCCGGTGCCGAGATGATGACCTTCTTCGCGCCGCCCTTGATGTGCGCGCTGGCCTTTTCCTTCGTCGTGAAGAAACCCGTGCATTCCAGCACGACGTCGACCTTCAACTCGCCCCACGGCAATTCGGCCGGGTTGCGATTGGCCAGCACGCGAATGCGGTCGCCGTTCACCACAAGGTAATCGCCATCCACCGACACTTCGCCCGGGAACTTGCCGTGCGCCGTGTCGTACTGCGTCAGGTGCGCGTTCGTGGCGGCATCGCCGAGATCGTTGATCGCGACGATCTCGATGTCGTGCTTCTTGCCGTTTTCATAGAAGGCGCGCAGCGTATTGCGGCCGATCCGGCCGTAGCCGTTGATTGCAACGCGAATCGTCATGGTCTATCTCCTGATGGCTGAAAAAAAGTTCCAGTTCGCTGCTGCCGGGTTCGCTGGTTCAGCTGGGTTAGCAACGCTTGCAAAGCGCCCGATATCAGCCCGCGAGCGCGGCTTTTGCCGTCTCCACGACATGCTCGACGGTGAAGCCGAAATACTTGAAAAGCTCGCCGGCGGGCGCGGATTCGCCAAACGAATCGATGCCCACCACGCCGCCTTCGAGACCCACGTACTTACGCCAGAAATCGGTCACACCCGCTTCGATCGCCACGCGCACGACGCCCTTCGGCAACACGCGGTCGCGATACTCCTGGTCTTGCAGATCGAACGCGTTCGTGCACGGCATGGACACGATGCGTGCGCCAATGCCTTCCTGCGCCAGTTTCTCGCCGGCCTTCAGCGCCAGTTCGACTTCTGAACCCGTGGCGATCAGGATGATCTTGCGTGCCGGGATGTCGTCGTTCCAGTCGCGCAGCACGTAGCCGCCCTTCGAGATGTTCGCGATCTGCACGTCATTACGCGGCGAGAACAGCAGGTTCTGGCGCGTGAAAATCAACGCCGACGGCCCTTTGTGCTCAATAGCAAAAGTCCACGCCACCGCGGTCTCGACGGTATCCGCCGGACGCCACACCTGCAAGTGCGGAATCAGCCGCAAGCTGGACGTTTGCTCCACCGACTGGTGCGTCGGGCCGTCTTCGCCCAGGCCGATGGAATCGTGCGTGAACACGAAGATGGACGGCGCTTTCATCAGCGCAGCCACGCGCAGTGCGTTGCGGCTGTAGTCCGA
>NZ_JAQGMM010000168.1 GCF_028292365.1 Caballeronia sp. | reverse complement strand
CCGTCTTGGGACGCACATCCAGCATGTGACGCGCGAGCAGCATGCTCAAGGCCTCTCGCATCACGGTCCGACTCACGTCGAACTCCTTCGACAAGACGTCCTGCGGAGGCAGGATCGCGCCGTACTTTTGTTCGACGATGCCCGATACGAGCCCGTCCATCACCTTAGCCACCAGTGATCTCTCTTTGTTTTCGTCCATCACCCCTCTCCCCTTGCGCCCTACATTGTGTCCCTGCACATCCGGCGGGCTTCCCCAAGCTCGCCGAAAGGCCCGCTGCGCGCCGCTTATTCATCAGATCAATACATCGGTCAGATCAATCAGCAGCGCTGCACCGTGCACGATAAATTGCGTGTTCAATACCGCTAGCGCCAGTCGGAATGTCCCTCTCAAGGGTTATCCCTTTGCTTGACCATCTTTGCGTCTCGCGATACTGCTTCGGCAATCGCTGTATTAAGTACTTCTTGATACTTGTGATTCAGATGCTATTTAAGTGCTTCGTTTAAGTGCGTGATTTAAGTACATCCTGATGCCCGGTCTTCATGCTCATTGCCCGGCAAATCGTCCTGCATTCGCCGGTGTTCAGCCTGCTGTCTTCTTTTCGGTCACGCGTCCGTACTGATCGTCGAAACGGACAATGTCATCTTCACCCAGATACGTTCCCGATTGCACCTCGATCATTTCGAGCGGCGTTTTACCGGGGTTTTCAACTCTGTGTGTTGTACCGAGGGGAATAAACGTGGACTGGTTTTCGGTCACCAGGAAGGTCTCTTCCCCGCGAGTGACGAGCGCCGTGCCGCGTACCACGATCCAATGTTCCGCGCGATGATGGTGCATCTGCAGCGAGAGCCGCGCACCCGGTTTCACTACAATACGCTTTACTTGAAAGCGCTCACCATGATCGATGGAATCATAGAAACCCCAGGGCCGCTGAACCTTGCGATGATCCTGCGCCTCGGCGCCTTTGGCGGCTTTCAGACGCCCCACCATCGCTTTCACTTCTTGCACACGATCCTTCGATGCCACCAGGATCGCATCCGCGGTTTCCACGACCACGACACCCGTCACGCCAACGCACGCCACCAACCGGCCGTCGGAATGCGCGAAACTGTCTGCCGACCCTTCGAAGATGACCCGGCCGCGGGCAACGTTGCCGTCTTCGTCCTTCTCCGACATGTCCCATACGGCGTCCCACGCGCCGACATCGGACCAGCCGGCGGCGAGCGGCACCACGACGCCCGGAAATCGCGGTTCTCGCGCAATCCGTTCCATGACGGCGAAATCGATTGAATCGGAGGGGCATGCTTCGAACGCCTCGACATCGAGTTGCGTGAAGCCATCCTGATGCAGGCCGCGTTCAAACGCGATCACGCATGCGGCGTGAATAGCGGGCTGGAAGTGCTCGATGGCGGCAAGCCAGACTGAAGCGCGGCACACAAAAATGCCGCTGTTCCACCAGTACTCGCCGGACACCAGATACTCTTCGGCAAGTTCGCGCCGCGGTTTTTCGACGAACCGTTCGAGCACCCGCGCCTGAGGGGCACCATCATGTGCAGTTCCCAAGGGCGCGCCGGCCTTGATATAGCCGTAGCCTGTTTCGATCTTGTCCGGCACGATACCGAGCGTAACGAGCGCACCACTTGCGGCATGTTCGATCGCCTTTGCAACCGTGCGACGGAACGCGTCGAGGTCGGACACGGCGTGATCAGCGGGCATGGCCACTATTACCGGATCGCTACCGGATCCTCCGGCCACTGCTGCCAGCGCAGCGAGCGCGGCAAGCGTCATGGCCGGTGCAGTATTGCGGGCGCAGGGCTCGAGCACAATGCGCGCTCGACGGCCATTACGCTCGATCTGCTGGGCGGTCAGCAACTTGTGTTCGGTGCCGCAGACCACGATCAGTTCATTGGCGGTTGCGAAGTGCACCGTGTCGCGGCCATGCGTCGTGGCATCGAGACCGTCAAGACCGTCCAAACGACGTAGCGTGGCTTCGAGCAGCGATTCCGCGCCCACGAGCTCGATCAGTTGCTTGGGGAACTGCTGCCGCGATAACGGCCACAAACGCGTGCCAGACCCACCGGCGAGAATGACCGGCTGCACGCGAACACTCGCGCCGCCGGTCTTGGCGGCGTCGGTTTGCGGATTGTGGGACACGTCCACGGTGACTCCTGAAGCGTTGAAGCTGATTGAGGGCCGAACGCGTCTTACAGGTGCGGACGCGTGAAAAACACGCATCGATTGATGCGCTATTTAAGCAGGCAAAACTTTTTTGTTGTGTGCGCGTGCGAACGCCCGCACGCTATTCAGTCAATCTGCACATCAAGGCACTTTATTCACTCTCACCCGGCGCTGGGCAGCAATCTTTGCCGCAGGCGCGAGACGACTTCGCGCAGTTCGCTCGATTCACAGAACGACCAGGCGAGGTTGGCGGCAATCAGCGCGACGGCGATCGCGGCCATACCGCTGATTGAGTCCATGGAGTCCGCGCACACGGTGGCAATCACGAGGAAAGCCAGATGTCCTGCCATGTTCCGCACAATCGGCCGAGGTTTGAGCTTCGAGAAATAGAGGAACGCGGCATAGTCGAAGAAGGCCTTCGCAACCACCGCCACGCCGGCGCCCAGCAGGCCGTACCAGCGGATGCTCAGCCACAGCACCAGCGCGAAGAATGGCAACCCGATCCAGCCGACCCGGGCGACCTGCGCCGGATTGGCCTTGGCCTGGATCAGCACGCCGATGATGCTCGATTGCCCCGCCAGCCATACGCCAATCACAAGAATGCGTCCGACAGGTGCGGACTGAACTGCCATCTCATGGCCGAGCCAGACGTTCAGGAACGGTGCCAGCGCGAACAACGCAACCACCACGCACGGTGTGAACGCACAGTTCAGGAACGCGAGCGCCTGGTGCGAGAGTTCATCGGCGTGGTCGCTTGCGGAGGCTGAAAAACGCGGGAACAGCGTGCGCAACATGGCGCTCGGCAGCAGGTTCAAACGCGTGACAAGGTTTTGCGGCGTAGCGTAATACGCCACGTACCTGGCGCCGAGCATGGAACCGATCACCACCCGGTCGAGGGTGGTGGCAATCATGCTTGCGCCGGAGAACAACAGCAGCCAGCGCCCGTAATTAAAGAGTTCGCGAATCAGCGGCCTTTCCGGCTTTGAGATGCGCTTGATACCGATCGCGCGGATTGTGCCGTAGCCAAGCATCAGGGCCGATAAAAACCGTGCAATGACGGCTGCCGGCACAACCACCGCCAACGACGGCGAGATCATGTACAGCGCTGCCAGCGGCAGCAACTGGAACAGGAACGTGCCAATGGTCTGGTTGGTATTGAACAGCGCAAATTTTTCCATGCCACCGATCGCACCGCTGAACACCCACGAAATGTTGGCAATGGGCACGGCCAGCGCAATCCACGGAAGCGCATCCAGCACTTCACGCTGGAACACCGGTTCGATGGTCGCGATATGCACGACGTACACATACGCGCCGAACCAGATCAGCACTGCGCCAACAATACCCGTCGCCAGGTTGAGAAAGAATGCACTCCAGAAGATGCGCTCGATCGTGCCGTCGTTGGACTGACGCGCCTTGGCGATGTGGTTTTCAGTCGCCATCGAAATGCCGAGATCGAGCACGCTGAAATAACCGATCAACGCCCATACCAGGTTGATGACGCCGTAGCGTTCGATTCCCATGCCGTGAATGTAGGCGGGGACCGTCGCGAGAGAGACGAACACGGGCAGGATGAGCCCGGCGAAATTGATCGCTATGTTCTTGAGAAGACTTTTTTCCATTGAGCAACGGGCCGATTACAACAAACACAGACAGGATGAATCCAAGGCACCGCGCACAGCTTTGCGGTGAATGCAGGCACGTTGCAGCGCACGGTTGATGCACGTTCAAGTGCACGCAGCGGGTGCCCGCCCGAAGGTCAGACGAATTACACGCCAGAGTAAGGGGACGTCACATCAGGGTCTGTACGCAGACGAACGCATCGCGCCGCGCCTCGGATCTCTTGCAATTGCTTACATTCTTCCGGTTCACCGCGATTCCATCGCTTCGGCATGCATCTCGGTGTGCAATTCGTCGGGCCGGACGGCGCGCGCGGCGAAACGCGGCAGTAATGCACGCAGGCGCGCCCAGCCAAGACCACAACGCGCGGCTTGCGGCGTCTCTCCCTGCACGAACCGAAGGAACGACACCATCATGTCCTCGCGCGCCGAATACGAAAAGCACGCGTGATCGAGGGAGTCGCGATGAACGGTTTCCACGTTGCGCCACTTGCGCATCCGCCGTCCGCCCGCGCCGAAAAACACGGCGAACTCGTCCATGCCCGGATCTCCCGCGCCGTAGACGAAGCGAACCTTCACGTCCCGCTCCCCTAGACCGCGAACCATCGCGCGCACCCGAGAACCCGCTGAATCCACGCCGATCGTCTGCTCGGCTAAATACGCCACGCTGGCCTTCATGCGCGCGCCTAAATGCCGCGCCAGTTCTTTCACGATCGGGGCGAGGCGCCGCTGGCCACGCAGCACACGCTTCCATTTGCCCGCCGTCTTGAAGGAGCGCATGAGGGTGCTGGTTGCGGTCTTCGGCCGGTTATCGTTCATGGCGAACGACATCGGATCTTCCGGGAAACCGAATTTGGGCGCGTTCACGAGCACGAGCGAACGAATATGCGGACTGACAGGCGCCGCGTGCAGGCACACGTAAGCGCCCGAACAGACCGCAAAACACGAGACGTCGTCGAAACCTCGCTCGGCCAGGAACGCGGCGGCGCTCACCACGTCGTCGCAACCGGCGCGCGAAAACAACAGGGAGAGCGGGCGTTTGTCGACGGCGGCCGCGCTGTCGCCGAGCGTGCCGACATCGAATCGCAGCGATGCAAATCCTTGGCGTGCAAGCCGGCGAGCCAGCGTGACGGAGATGCGCGCGTCGCCTATCCGATGCGTTGCACCCGGGTTGACGAATACGACCGAGCGGCGCGACTGCGTGCCCTGTTCCGGCTCACACAGAATGCCGAACAGGCGGCCGTTGTCGAAGATCACGGGCGTTTCGCGTACCCCATCGGCAATGAGGACGGGCGTGTCGGGTGACTTGACGATCGACTCAGGCACCGTGAATTCAGCCGCCTTGGATTCGGCCGGCTCAGTTACACCCAGCCACTCGACAATGCGTGCAATCGCCTGTTGCGGCGTCTCGGTCACGCCGGATTCCTGCATGAATGCGGCACATTCGTCGAAGGACTCGAACTGCGCGTCCGCTCCGGCGGCGCTGCAAGCCTCGACGAGTTTCTTCGAGCGGGATGGATCGTAAGAATCGAGCACGAGCAAGCGCCGCGGCGGTTGTTCGGCCAGCCGTGTGTCCCGCAGCAAGTCGAACTTGCTCAGCATGGCGACGCTCGACGCGATCAGGCGATGCCCTACCGCCTCCGCATAGTCGGCATCGGCCGGCGGGGGGGTGACATGAATACCGCCTGTTTCAAGCCAGTTCTGCTGAAGCAGACGCAGTTCACGCAAGTATTGCCGGCCCGACAACACGGGGGCGAGCAGCACCAGTTGATCGACCTCTTGCTCGGCCGCCACCAGCGCGGCGAGCGTGGCGCCCAGACGCAAGCCGCACAGGACCACTTGTGTGACCCCGGTCGATTTTTTCAAATAGGCGATCGCCGAACGAATGCTTTGCAGCCACCGCTCGATCTGTTCACCGTCTTCAGATTCGCCAGCCGAGTCGCCGGTACCGGCGTAGTCGAAGCGAAGCGCGGGCGCACCTGAGTCCGCGAGGGCTTCGGCGAACACGCGCCAGCCTTTGTGGACCCACATCGCCTCGCGGCCGAAAGGCTGGCAAAGCACCACGCCGCGCGTGGCGGTTGGTTTGCCCTGTGGCTCACCCTCGTGCAACCAGCCAAAGCAATGGTCGAAAATTACAGGCGTCATCTCGAAGTTGCGCCCCGAAGGAGCGTCGTTATTAAGTTGTCTGCGCATTACACTTTCACAACGCTGATGATTCCGTGCGCCCGCACACACTGCGCAAGCGCACCCTGATATTTCCGCCATCGCGAGCACTTCCCCGCCACCGTTATTCCTCCGATGTTCGATGTCCAACAGACGGGTTTTTCATTGCCGAGTCAAATAGGGCATCTCGCCGTGTCGTGCATACGCGGCAGAACCAAGAAAATGCCGGGGAAAACACATGGTCACCGCTGTTCACCAACCCAGTCCGTCCGATGCACCGCGCTTCTCGGTATGTATCTGCACGCGTAATCGTCCGGGGGATCTCGCCCGGGCGTTGCGTTCGGTCGAAGCCTCCACGTATCCGGCGCACCAGATCGTGGTCTCGGACGACAGCACCGATACGCTCACGCGTGAAATGATGGCGGCTGACTTTCCGAGCGTTGTCTTCCTGGAAGGACCCCGCCGCGGCCTTGGCGCGAACCGCAACTGCGCGCTCGACGCGGTAACCGGCACGCACGTGGCATTCATCGACGATGACGCCACGCTCAGCGCAGACTTCCTGAGTCAGATGGCCGACTCGCTTCGGCATGGCGGCCAACATCCGGAAAAACTTATTATTACGGGATACGAACTAAATCGCGGTGTCCCCGTTTATGCAAACGCAACCACATTCCTCGGTTTCCAGTCACGACCCTACCGTACAAGCGATCACCACGACACCGTGGTGATCAATAGCGCCGTTTTCCCCGCGTGGCTCTTCAAGCTGATCCGCTTCGACGAGCATCTGGTCTACGGTTATGACGAAGTCGATATTGTCATGCGCGCCACGCTGCAGGGAAAGTGCGCGGTCCGACTGCTGCCCGAGGTGTTCAATTCGCATTTTCCGTCGACGGTGAATCGCGACTACTACGCAGCGTTCGTTGAAGCCTCGCGCATCTACGTGACGCATAAACGCTACCGGTGGTTCGAACGCAACCGCCCGAAAGCCGCGCTGTTCCTGACGGTTGCCGTGGCTCACAACCTGCTGTACAACCTGCGCGCTCACGGACCCAAAGGTCTTGCGCGCAGCGCTCGCACGGTTTCACGCGCCATCGCCTACATTCGCCGATACACCCCGGAAGGACTCGCCATACAACATGAAGATCACCGTACTCGTACCCACTTATCGTCGAACCTCGGATCTCGCTCGCTGCCTTGATGCGCTCGCGCGGCAACGGCGCGCACCGGACGAAGTGCTGGTGGTCTGCCGCGGGGCCGACGAAGAGACGCAAGCATGGCTCGTGATCGAGAAGTCGCGCGCACGTCTGCCGCTCGTCAAGGTTGAAGTCGCCCAGGGTGGCCAGGTTGCCGCGTTGAACGCGGGTCTCAGCGCTGTCACCGGCGACATCGTTGCAATCACCGACGACGACGCTGCGCCACGCCCGACGTGGCTCGAACGTATCGAATGTCATTTTGCGAACTCGCCGGACGTGGGTGGGGTCGGCGGGCGCGACTGGGTCCATGAGCATGGCGCGACACTCGATGCTTCCGAGCCGGACGTAGGCCGCTGGCAGTTTCCCGGCCGCGCGATCGGCAATCATCATCTGGGCGTGGGGGCCGCGCGCGACGTGGACTTCCTCAAGGGCGCGAACATGAGCTATCGCATGAGCGCAATCAGCGCCAATGCGATCCGCTTCGATACGCGTCTGCGCGGCACCGGTGCGCAGGTCAACAACGACATGGCGTTCGCCTCGGCGGTGCGGCGTGCAGGCTGGCGTCTTGTCTACGATCCAGCGGTGGAAGTCGATCACTATCCGGCGCAACGCTTCGACGAAGATGCGCGCGCCGTGCGCGGCAGCCGGAGTTGGGTCGCGATCGAAAACGAGTCGTATAACCTGCATCTGATCGTGCGTGACGAATACCGTGGTGCGCGCCGGGGCATGGCCTTGCTGTGGCTCACCGTCGTGGGACACGGCGCGTGCCTGGGCTGGGTCAATCTCACGCGTGCCCGAATTATCCATCGCGAGGCAACCGCGCTGCAGCGCTGGCGCGCAGCGCGCAGCGGCGCGGCGCTGGCCAAGCGCGATCATGCACAGCGGCGGCTGGAAAGCGTGGAACACGAATTTGCGGGCTAGTTGAAACGCGCGATGGCAGGCAGCGTTCACTCAAAAAGGCGATCGGGATAACCTGATCGCCTTTTTTATCCACAGCAACACAACGACTATTGCGCAAACAAGCAGTCCATAACCTGCGACCGCCGGATAAGCTCGTCACCCAGCCGGCGCACGCCGTGTCGACGGACGGTTCTGCCGTTGTTCGCACTGGGCAATCGCTTGCTCACAGACCGCCAGATGCTCCGTGTACACGCGCTGCACTGAAAAGCGCTCCAGATTCAACTTCGCACGCGCGGCATATTGCGCGCGTACTGGTGAATCCATCAGCAACCATCCCATCCTGGCTGCCAGTTGCATCGGCTCCTGCGGAGCAACGAGCACCCCTGCACTGCCGTTTTCCAGCATCTCCGGAACGCCGCCCACCTTCGTCGCGACGATTGCACAACCCGCCTCCCGCGCTTCGCTGATCACCAGCGGCCCGGGTGCCTGATGCGCGGCGAACACGAAGACGTCGGCTTCGGCCAGATACGCGCGAGGATCCGCGACGAACCCCGTGAAGCGAACATGATTCGCAATGCCAAGTTGTTCAGCGAGACTTTCCATCAAGCTGCGATCGGGTCCCTCCCCCACGAGGTAGAGCTGCGCGTCTTGCGTCTGCCGCACGTGCGCAAACGCGTGCAGCAAGTCGGCAATGCCGTTGCGCTCGAACATCGCTGCTACGCACACTACGTTCGGATGCTGCAACTGCAATGGCCGCGGCAGCTGTCGTCCAGGAAAACGCGGGGAACCGATCGTGCCGCTTGGCACCACGCTCAAGGTGTCCGCCAGCACACCCCGTTC
>NZ_JAQGMM010000165.1 GCF_028292365.1 Caballeronia sp. | reverse complement strand
ATAAAGCAGAATTTATGCGCTTCCTCGTGCAGACGGACGGCCAGCTTCACGTCGCCGCCCGCGCCAATAGTCACTTGCGGGCGCAGGACGACGTCGGTGAAGTGGCCACTTCCTTGCGCCGATTCTTCCATCGTGCCAACCGGGTCATCCACGTAACCGGTCACCACGATCCCATTCACGGCGCAAAGGTGCAGGTACCAGAGCATGTGGCACGACGACAGCGACGCGACAAACAATTCCTCCGGATTGTGGCGCGTGGCGGTGCCGCGAAATGCCGGATCGCTTGATGCCTCGATGGCCGGTTTGTTCGCTGCACGTACCAAGTGATCGCGGGAGTACGCGTCGTAGCTTGAGGTGCCGGAGCCCTGATCGCCCGTCCAGACAACCTGCAGCGTGTATTTGTGGTGTTTGGTCATCGGTTCAACACTCCTTGTAGAGATGCGCCGCTGCGCCGATCAGATCGGGCAAGCGTGTCAGGAATTGCTCACCATCGTTGCGGCCCAGGTCATATGCAGGCCGCATCAGCGACGGACTCGTGTAATCCCATGCCGAAATGGGCACCTTGCGGGACGGCTGCACATAAACGCGACGCTGATCGCGGTTCGGACCGTGCTCCACGACAAACATCTGCGGTCGCGGATACACGCGCGTCACCATCACGAGAACCAGTCCCGGCGATGCATCCAGCGCGCCGACCGGCACATTGTCGACCATGCCGCCGTCGAGCACCGGCCGGCCGTGCCGGCGCATGACCGGCGTGAACGGCGGCGTACACGACGATTGCAGGATCAGGTCGGCGAGGTCATCGACCGTCGCGCAATCTTGCGCCTTCACGAATTCCGGATGGAACCCGAGAGACTGACCGAGCGTGGGATGCAGCTTTTTACGCACGTACTTCTCGATGTTATAGGCGATCAGCCCCGCGGCCACCGCGCTGCGAGCACCTAGCCAACGCGGCAAATGCGAAACGCCGATGCGAATTTCCGGCGCATTTTGCAGCGATGAAAACTCCGCGCGGTAGATATCGAGTAGTGCTTGCCGGTAGATCCGATAGTGCGGAAATACCGATTCGCCACGCAGCAAATTACCCCAGTACGCGTTCTTTGGATTGTCTCGCAGTGCATGCGCGTAGTAGTCCATCACCCATTCGGAGCGGTTCATGTACAGCATGCAGGCCGTTGCCGCGCCGGCCGAGATGCTGGTGATCACGCGCGGGCGCAGCTTGAGTTCCGGCTGGACGACGTCCCAGAAACCGGCTTGCCACCAGCAGCGGTTGCCGCCGCCGGCGAATACGACTTGATCGAACATAGGTTTTTTATGTGAGAAGCATGACCGTGGTGGTCGCGTGAGCGACGAGTGCGCCGGTTTCGTCGTGAAGTTCGATTTCGCCGAAGACCAGGTTGCGGCCGCGGCGCAGGATGTTGGCCGTAACCAGGACATCACCGGTTTTCACCGGGCGTAGGAAGCTTGTTGTGAGGGAGACGGTGGTCATCGGCTGGAAACCGCCCAGCACGTGCGCGATGGCGACGATCATGGCGGTATCGGCGGCCGCCATGAAAACCTGGCCGCAGATCACGCCGCCCACGTGGCGAAGTTTGTCCGCATGCGGCAAGCGCAGGGTGACGCTGGTATCGGTGGAGCTTTCCGGCGTCAGGCTCAGGTCCTGGATCCATGGCGCGAAGGTGGTGTCGAGCAAAACGCGGATGGCGGATTTGTCCATGGGTTTGGGTTTATTGATGGTGGTCTCGTGGCTGTTCTTGTGACTGCTTTCGGGCGCTTGTACCGTCTGCAGCAAGAGTGTCCGTCATGATAACGGCTCGTGACAATTGCTCGAAGCGCGGCTTTTTGGGATGAGCGATGAGCGCCTGAGCCATGTGTCGTGCGGCTTTCAGGCGTCTGCGAGACGGTATTTTCAGGTTTTGCGTTGCGGACAGTTGCGCAATCGGCGAAAACGTCGCTATAATTCGGATTCAGTTTTTCGGGGCGTTAGCTCAGCTGGTAGAGCAGCGGACTCTTAATCCGTAGGTCGACAGTTCGAATCTGTCACGCCCCACCAAGAAATTTCCTTAAGAATCAAGAAATTACGCCGCTTCTTCAAGCGGCGTTTTTTCTTTCTGATCCCCCAAGATTGACCAAAACTTGACCGTGCCAGCGTGTTGGGCCAAGTGGCTGGGGGCGAGGTGGGCGTACTTTTGCACCATCTCGATGGTCTCCCATCCCCCCAACTCCTTGAGCACCATCAACGGCGTGCCACGCTGAACGTGCCAGCTTGCCCACGTATGACGCAGGTCGTGCCAGTGAAAGTCCTCCATTCCGGCAACTTGGCAGGCTCGCTCGAAGTCCCGCGTATCGATCTGTTTGATACGTGTGTCCAAACCCTCGCCGCGCGTAAACACGAGGCGGCGCGCCGTCTTCAGCCGACGCTCGATAACACTGGTGGCGTCTTCGTTGAGTGGCACCGGGCGCGCCCGTTTGGACTTTGCTCCCTCGTGTGTAATCCAGGCATTGCGTTGCGCCAAATCCACTTGGGCTGGAGTCAACCCGAACAACTCTCCTTCGCGCATGCCCGTGGCAACCGCCACAATCGCCGCATCACGCATCCACTCCAGCCGTAGCGCCAGGATGAGTGCCGTGATGACCTCAGGCGGCTCCCAGCGCACACGCACATCAGGTTCGTGGTAGCGCGGGAGCTTCGGTACGCGGTCGATCCACTCCCACTCCTCGCACAGATTCAGCATCCGTTTGATGGTGGAAACGTACCGATTGCGCGTACTGCCAGTAAGCGGTTCAGTTGGTTTTCCCTTGACGATCTGATGCGTGGGCAACGCATCAATAATGTCGTCTGCTGTTAAAGAGCGAACCGGCCGGTCCGAGAACCTCTCGCGCCAGTACGCGATATGCCGCAGCTTGGTGGCATAGTCGCGCTGGCCCTCGCACTCGTGCAGGAATCTAACAGCGGCCTCCTCGAAAGTTCGATCGGGTAAGTCGCCAAGTTTGTGCTGTCGCCACAGCTCGGCTTTCAGGCGGTCGTGGTATTCCTGCGCCGCCTTCCGGTCCGTAGTTTCAGCAGAGCGTCTAATTCTCTGACCGCTTGGTGAGCGGATGTCGAGGTGCCAGATACCGGATTTTTTATCTTTGCGGATGGGCATTTCATTTCTCCACCGACCCGCAGCGGTAGCCGAGGTCTATTGTCTTGGGTTTCGCAAAGCTCAGCAAGCCGGGAAGGCAGGACCCGCCATACGCGCGAGCCGGGCAACCGGAAGCCAATGCGGTGGCGCACGGCGAACACCGTGCTGTAGGAGAGCTGGAAGCGCTCGGCGACCTGCCGCAGCGTGAGGGCACGTTCATCGTCCATGACGGCTCTCCACCAGCGGCGGCGTGCGATAGTGCTCTGGGTCGTTCAGCCACTTGATCACGTCGGCCGAACGCCAGAGGGTGCAGCGTGGGCCGAACCTTACGGGGCGCGGGAAACGCCCGGCCTGCTCCAATGTCAGAACGGTTTGTCGGGACAGGCGAACGTGTGGACGCAGATCAACGAAACGCAGCAGGTATCCCGGCGCGAGCGGCGCGGCCGGCCAAGGGATGGAAGTTTTCCGGGCCATCAGACTGCCTCCAGATAACAGGCAGCCTCTTCAGGATCAACAGTGGAAACACGCCGCGAGCGCGGCAAGAGGCGAGGAAATCCGCGCAACGCTCAGGCGTGCACGGACTCCGGTGGAACAAGACGAAATGTCGTGAGATTGACATCTGTCAGACCAAGCCGGATGCGCAGGCAGGCTCGAAGACGGTTCAGAATGAGCGCCAGCATGGCGACCATTACCCGGATACGTTGCTCAACGATGTCGCGGACCGACAACATGAACGTGCTGAGCATTGCGAGCCACGCGTTGATGCGACTACCCTGAAGCAGGCTCGCTGATCGGGCCTGCTCCCATCGCATCTGCCCGGACAGACCGTAGAAAAGCACGACCCACGCGATCATGCCGATGAAGCATTCCAGCATGGGAGTTGACTGAGCCCGGAAGCTGAACAGCAGCGTAAAAATAGCCAGCGCCACAAATGGCCCGAATACCACAGCAGGAGCTAAGCGATTCTCACGTGCCGCCCTGTCTATCTGCAGGCGAAATCCCTCGCAGCACATGCGGATGGCATGTACCAGACTTACAACTGCATCGCTGTTCTGGCAGCGCAGTTGCAATTCAAGGGAATAGGGGAACGCGCTCATAGTAAAAAGACCTTATGTCTGAACATACAAAAAATCAAGTTCACGCCAAGCTATCGCTCCGGCCCATCAGGTGACGGCTCTGATCTTGGCCCAGCCATATGGGGTCCGTCAGTGGTGCGTCGCGGCGACATGGCAGCAAGGACTTGGTGTGCTGTATCCGCTTGTGTCCGCTGTTGTTGTAAGTGAATCAATTGCAGCCGCCTGACCTCCAGCGCCTCGTCGCCAAAGGTAAGGTCCAAGCGCTGCGTGACGACCAGTTCGGCTGTCCGCTCTCGGAAATCCTCACTGCCGGTCACGTCGATGCGCGGCCCGAATTTCTGGCGCGCAAGCAGCAGGCCCGCCAACATGGTGTCCCACTGTGCAGCATTTGACTCGAACACCACGGCCCAGCCCTCGTCGGTAAACTGCCGCGCGCTCCGGCGCAGATAGTCCACATTGCCGGTCACCGTGTCGACCCTCCAGGTCCAGTTCTCCATCACCTGTGCCCGCTTCGGCGGCAAGGGATCCGTGTTATCCCCGAACATGCCAGTGATCCGGTTGCGGCGCTCCGGTTCCTGGGCCGGCTTCCGCCTGCGACGATCGGCATAGGCCCAGCCCCTCAGTTGGGCAATCGCAGCCTCGTCTCCCTGACGCGCCATCATCTCGACCCATTCACGCCAGGTTTGCGGTCGCATGAAGGCTTTACGTTCAGCCCATTGCTGTTCGCGCAGGGCTTCGAGTTCACGCGCCCGCTCGAAGGCCGATACCGAATACGCCGCCTTGCGTTCGGCCGATGCCATGCCACTGCTGCGAATACGTTCGCGCGCGTGCCGGTGCCGCTCTAGCAATGTTCGGTATTCGTTCTGGTGCCGGGTGCGCACCTGTTGCCGTGCTGCATCGAGTTCGCGCCTCGCACGCGCATGGTCGCCCTCATACCGTGCGCGTAGTGCAGCGCGCATCCGGGCGCGCGCTTCGCGACGGGTTGTGCGCACCTTGTCGATTTCCCGTTCCACATAGCTGCGCTCGGCGCTGGATACCCGGATGATGCGCATCGGCTCAACCCAAGGGCCAAGACGTTTTTCCAGCCTACCCCGGCCAAGCTGTTCATGCACGCTGCTGGCCTTCACAGGCGTCAGGTCATCCCGGCCCTTCACGTAGACTGCCAGCCCCTGTCCCTTTATGCGCAGCTCCAATCCGTGTCGGGCCAGCGTTTCATGAACGTCCTGCCAGGTGGCCGAAGGCTTTTCCAGCACAGTTAACACATTGCGTCGAGGTTCTCCATCGGCGTAAGTCGCCAGACTTTCGACACCCGTGAACGCTTCCATGTCGCGCGCCCGGGCCGGCCGCGACTTCTGATCTCTCCCGTGCGCGCGATTGCGCTCGATGGCCCGCTGGCCATCGCGTTCAACGATGGCATAAGGCCCGTGGTCGTGCTCCCAGCCGTGGCGTAGTTCCAACTCGCGCATGCACCGATCCAGCTTCAGATAGCTCAGACCCGGATGCACCGCGCGCCCCGTTTCCAGGTTCACGCGGTTTACGACAACGTGCAGATGCACATTGTCCGTGTCGCGGTGGATGGCGAATATGTACTGGTGCCCGTCGGAGGACATGCCCAGAGCATCGAGTGCAGCGTAGCCGGCCTCGAACACCTGAGCTTTGTCCGGTTGCTCCTTCTCGCGCCACGAAATCACGAAGTGAAATACCGGGTCGCGCACACGCGCACTGCGATCCGCCACGGCGTGCATCTCCGCATACGCGGTGTCCAGCGACAGACAGTTCGTGATCGTCTCGATGTCGTGCGCATGCCCGTCGTCGGCTCGCGTCACGTATTCGATCAGCGACCGAAAATTGCTTCGTCCGTCGCTGCGTTTTTTCGGGACCTTAGCCAGCATCATCGACTCGCCGGATTGCATCAATCACGGCCCGCTGGGCGACTTCAATTTGTCGCATCAGCGCGGCACGCTCACCGGCCGAAAGGAAATCCTCGCCACGCAGGTGCTTGATCAGCCCGCCGATTCGGCGCTGCTCGTTGCCCACGATCGTCAGCGCGTCCAGCACGCGGCTCGTGGTGGCGCTGCGCGTCTTGCGGCCTAGCGCGCAGGCGCGGAAGTAGGCTGAGAGTGTCAAGCCGCAATCACTTGCCTTCTGCATGATGGCGGCGTGCTCGTCGCCCGTCATGCGCACGCCCATGACAATGGTGCGTTGCCTGTTCTCCGTGCCAGTGGTCATGTGATGCCTCCTCTGAAGCTGATGCGCGTCCTTGGCGCGCGGTGTGCGGGGTCTCGGGGCAGCGCCCTGAGCAAGGGGGTAGCCAAGCAAAACGAGCGACAAGCGAGTGGCTGCCTGGTGGTGGGCAACAGCGCGCATGTCGCGCGGTTGCACAACCCTCACCCTGCCCCCACGGTTAATGACCGCCTTCGCGGACGTCAAATGCTTCGGCACGAACACCGCACAGCCATCGCCTGTACTGGCGCAGTGGGTTCGGGCATGACGCGTATCGCGCGGCCATCGGCAGAGCAGACAGCAACGCAACTCGGGCGTAAGGCCAGTGTGCATGGCGAACCAGCGTGCGTAAGCAAAAACTTTGAAAGCGGAAATTCCATGTCTAGACAACGGCGAACAACCTCGCATCAAGCTGCGTGCATCCGTAACGAAAAGCACTCAAGCCTGTTACAGGTGCGCGGCAACTCCTGTGTACGGTTGAGCCATACCCGAATGGAAACGACCTCGACAGGAACGCACGATGACCACGAAACGGCAACGGCCTTCGCCCGATCAGTGGGCGAGACTCGACACAGCACTGGAAGGGTTGCGTGAACGCACACCACCCGGCACGGCGCCACCGCTGTCACGGGAGATCACCCAACGCGCCGACGCCCTGCGCGCGGCGCTGGAATCGGGTTGGCGCATCCGCGATCTCGCGGCGTTCTTTAGGGAGGCCGCAGGTATTGACGTGTCGCCCAGCACGATTCAGACGGCGCTACGGCAGGCGCTGATCGACACCAACCCAGGTGCCAAGCGTCCGCGCGCGAAGCGGCCGCGCAACCGAAGCACGGCCGGTAAGGAGTCTGCTCCGAAGAACGCACAGGCAACAAACGAGGCGGAAGCTGGCATCCCGCGTCCACCAGAAAAACCCATTGCCGCAATGGAAGTAAAGGCGGATGCACCACGCTCCCGGTTAATCACGCCACTGGGTTCAACGTTGACCCAGGGCGCAACGAAACGAGGACAGCGATGAAACGATTCGTGATGGTCTGCGGTGACAAAGGCGGAACGGGTAAAAGCCTCATGGCAAGGGCATTGGCCGACCGGCTCCGGCGCGAGCAACGCGATGTGTTGGTGATCGACGGCGACGGAGAAATCGGCAATCTGTACCAGTTCTATGCGCAGATCGATGAACAGGGCGAGCCGGTTCCCGACCAGATCGAGAACGGCGTCGTGCCGATCCGCTTCACCGGCCCGGAACGGGAACGCGACCAGCTACTCGCGGCCGTCGATCTCGGCCGTCCGTTGATCGTCGCAGACATGCCAGCGGCATCGCTCACGCAACTGAAACAGTTCGATAGCGATACCGGGTTCTTTGCGGAAATAGTGCATCACGGCTACCGGCCAACACTCGTCAACGTCCTGTCGCCGTTCAGCGCCAGTACCCGAATGGTGCGCGAGATGATCGAAATGGCCGGGAAACAAGCCGATTACGTGGTGGCGATCAATCAGTGGTTTGGCGATCGCGAAGATTTTTTCATGTGGTATGGCAACGCGAACAATGCTCCGAATCCCGGCAAAGCCATGCTGCAGGAATTCGGCGGGATCGAAATCGCGTTGCCGAAGCTCCAGGAGGGCGTCCTCGTCGCCATCGACGATCTGATGCTGACGTTTTCGGATGCACGCGAGGATACCCGGCTCACGACACCGCAGCGATCGCGTCTGCACCGCTGGATGCGGGCAGTCGATGCGGAGCTCGATGAGATAGCCGAGTACCTGGGGCTGACAGGAAGCAGAGAATGAGCCGGGAGGCATTCGACATGCTGCTCGCACGGCTCGCCAGCGAGGACCGGGAACGCATTCGCGAAATGGCGATGGCCTATGGGCTGACTTTCGACGATCCGTCCTGGGTACCGTTTGCGATCACACAGGTAACCCTGGATGAACTGAAGGCTCAGGTCGAGGATGCGGCCGATGAAATAAAAAAAGCGGCCGATCTCGCCTTGCGCAAGATCGGCAATAGCGCCCGGGTGGTCAGCAATCAGGCCCATACCGTCATTGAAGCGCAGTCCAAAGCTGTTCAGGAATTGCGGGCAACGATACTGGACATCGAACGGGAATCAGCCATCGAGTACCGGACGCTGCTGTCCGAACTGTCAGTCCAACAGATCGGACAGCTTGTCGAAACAAGCGCGAATGGCATCGTGCAGGATATGACGCGGCAACTGACAGGAAAAGACGGGCTGCTCGCACGTAGCGCGATTGAGCACGCCGCAGCGCTAGAACAGGCTCAAAAGCGATTCGTGGCGTCCGCCGATGCGGCAGTGGCTAAGGTGGAGGACGCAGCCAGAAAGACCGCTGCGTCGACACGCCGCAGCGTGCACCACACGGTGTTTTTGGCGATGGGCACCATCGTGGTCTATGCAATCGTGATGTTCGGGTTGATGGCTTTCCGGAGTGGTCACCAGCCAGCCGCCGATGATCACACGTCGGGAACATGCAGCGCCGCACAGCGCCCTGCCCGTCCTCCGGCATGATGACGGTCACCTGATCGACGCCCAGGATCAGTCGGCCCGCGAGCGGTCGCTTGCTGGCCGAGATGGAATGGACACCGCCCTCCCTCACGCCCTGAGATGGTGCGCCAAAATTTTGAGCGGAAAGTTGTTGCTCCAGCCGGGTCGATATACCCCGAGCGGGCCGGTCGAACGATCTCCTCCGTTATCAAAGAGTCGCATGGTGCGCGACAACTATGATGTCGCGCGGCGGACTTCCTGATTGTCGCGCACCACTCGGCTAAAATGGCAGGGTGCTCGCTCTCGCATCAACCAGCGGAAATCATCCCATGACCAGGACAAATCCCAGGTCCATCAGCATTGCTCCCGACCATAACAAGTCTCCTCTGTCGAAGGGGCAAAAGGCGTTCAACACGCTGATCAAGCAGATCGAAAAACGGCGCGCCCGGCTGAGTGCCTGGGAGGCTGCAATGCCTGCTTTTCACCGAAAATACCTAAGCGAGTTTGCTCCCCTTGAGCAAACTTCCGTCGACTTGCGGATCAAGCTCGTACATCGCCTGGACCAGGTGTACGGTCAGAAGGGGCTGACCAAATCCGACCAACGCACGATTGCAGACCTGATCAGCGACCTGGCAGGCGAGCTGGTCGCGCAGGACGATGATCCGGAGCTTAAAACGATTTACAACCGGTACAGCGAATCTGACTTTGACAGTGAAGCCGCCGCCGAGCTGGACGACATGAAATCGGCGCTTGAGGCGATGCTCGGGGTCGAGCTGGGCGACGACGTTGATATGAGTTCTCCCGAGGATGTACTGCAGCGTGCCCATGCGCAAATGGAACAGATGCAGGCACAAGATGCACTCGAAAACCAGGCTCGGGAAGCGCGCCGCGCCAAACGGAAAAAGACGCCTAGGCAACTCGCAGCAGAGGCACGAGAACAAGTTGAGCAAGCCGAACTGAGCTTATCTATCCGCGAGGTCTATCGCAAACTGGCCAGCGCCTTGCATCCGGACCGCGAGACCGATCCGCAGGAACGTGAGCGCAAGACCACCTTGATGCAGAGGGTCAATCAGGCGTATAGCAAAAATAGCCTGTTGCAATTGCTTGAGTTGCAGTTGGAGTTAGAACACATTGACCAGAGCGTCATCAACAACATCGGCGAAGACCGATTGAAACACTACAACAAGATTCTGAAGGAACAGGTCGGTGAACTCGACCACGAAATCCTGCACGTCGAGAACGGATTCAAGCACAGCTACGGAATTCCGCCCTTCATCGAGGTGTCGCCCGGCACCATCATGCGCAATCTTGCCGCTGATATCTTCTCGCTGCAGGAGAGCCTCCACGCCCTTGAACATGACCTGCTCGTATTCGACGACGTCAAGCAACTGAAGGGCTGGCTAAAGTCCGTGAAACGGTCATTAGCCACGCCGCGTTTCGACGATATGCAGTTCTAGGGGAGCGCCGCCCTTCATGCTTCTTCCGTAGTGTGGAGAAAACACCGCTTAGTGCGGCTGCAAAGCCGATGAAAGATAGTTGATGAAAGTTCAATACGGAGAAGAAGTGGCGAATCACTCTGGCCCCGAGTCATGCGGCATGCATCGCGAGGTACATGTCGAAGCGTTGACAGGGGAAACCGACAGGCCAGCCATTGAGCCGCGAAATATTTCTTCTGGGATGCCGACGCTGTTAAGCGAAGCGGAAGGCAACACGGAGCACGACGATAATCGCAAGTCGTGCGCTGATCCTGCGCGGTCGGAGACCCTGAGCATGTCGGGAAGTCTTTCATACGGAAGCAGCGAGATCTCATCGGTGTCCGGCGTCGTGTGGCCGGACAGGGCTGGGAAGGTCCATGACCGTAATCCAGCCATTGACGCCGATGAGAAGTCGGATATGCCCATACTA
>NZ_JAQGMM010000143.1 GCF_028292365.1 Caballeronia sp. | reverse complement strand
GCGCGCGTTCGGCCGACGGCCTCGGGATGCTCTTCGAGCAAGCGGCGGAATCGTTTTTCCTGTGGCGCGGGGTGCGCCCCGACAGCGGCACGGTGCTGCGCGCGTTGCGGCTGGAGTTATCGACGAAGGTTTAGTTGAGCGCGTGGTTTCGCACGACGTTGCGTTCCGTTCCGTTCCAAATAGAAGAAGCACGATGACAAGAACAAAATCGCCCGTTCGCCTCGGGCCGGCTCGATGGATTGTCTACGGCGTCTCGGTGATGGCGATTGCCGCTATTGCCACGCAGGTCTACTTCTTCGCGATGGTCGGCATTTATACGGTGGTCAACCCGTCATCGACGGCATTCATGCGCTCCGACGCGTGGCGCCTCGCGCAAGATCGTCCCGATCTCTCTATCCAGCGTGCCTGGGTGCCGTATGACCAGATTTCTCGCAATCTGAAGCGCGCGATCATCGCGTCCGAGGACGCGAATTTCGTCAACAACAACGGCTACGAAACCGATGCCATCCTGCAAGCCTGGGAGAAGAACAAGGCGCGCGGCAAGATTGTCGCGGGCGGGTCGACCATCTCGCAGCAACTGGCGCGCAACCTGTTTTTATCGCGGGAAAAGAGTTATGTGAGGAAGGCGCAGGAACTCGTCATCACGTCGATGCTCGAGCTCTGGATGGACAAGGAACGCATCTTCGAGATCTACCTGAATTCGGTGGAGTGGGGGAATGGCGTTTATGGCGCTGAAGCGGCGGCGCATTATTACTACAAGACGTCGGCGTCGAAGCTGACCGCGTGGCAATCGGCGCGGCTCGCGGTGATGTTGCCGAGGCCGAAATACTTCGATGAACATCGCGGGTCCGCGTATTTGTCGCAGCGGGCGGGGGTGATTGCGAGGCGGATGGGGGCGGCGGAGTTGCCGCAGTGAGTGTTTGTTTCATCCGCAAAACCCCGCTTCGCCGGGGTTTTTTTACGCTTGGAGCCTGCGCACGGGTCGGGGTGATGTCACCTATCGAGCCTGAAGGCAGCAAAGGATCAGCGAGCCGCAAGAGAGCGTCAAATTGTCGGCAAAGGCTCGTCGCCTTTGCTCATGTCCTCGCTAATTTCAGGAATGTCGCCGCATCAATTTGTCCGGGGAAAGAGATAATTGTGAGAATAAGGAAATTATCGCACCTAAAAGCGTCTGCTATATAATGTTTACACATAACGCAATTATCTGGTCAACAGAGTTCAATAGAAGATAGTTTCCCTATAGAGAAACTATTGGCTCAAATGCGAGCTGACATTTATTGTTTCCCTATGGCGTAACTATGGCTCGAACTTTGTCACCGCATAATCCGCACATCAACCCGCTTGCGCGGGACATGGTCGGGCTCGGTGCGCTCGTGCGCAATCGCCGGTTAGAGCAGTCGATGCGTATCGACGACGCGGCCGACTTGCTCGGTGTGTCCTCCAACGTGCTTTCCCGGCTTGAAAATGGCCATCCTGTCGGCTCTGACCGGCTATTGCGCGTGCTCGAAGGTCTCGGGCTGACCATGCTGGTGCTTTCAAGGAGTGAGTCAACGACCGCGCTGCGAGCGTTGGGCGTGACGGCGAGCCATGCGAAGGCGTCGCTCTCGACGGACCAATCCTGATGGCGCACGTGCTCAAAGTTTCAACTCAGGTCGGGTCGGTAGGAGAGCTTGGGTTCGAGTCGCAGCAGGACATCTACAGCTTTACCTACGATGAAACCTGGCAGGCCAGAGACGTCGCTTTCCCGCTTTCGCCACACATTCCGCTGTCGGGTGAGCGGCCGAAACTTGGAACGGTACATCGCTTCCTCGCGAACTTGCTTCCTGAAGGGCGCGCACTCGAGGTCGCCTCGATGATGTACCAGATGTCGAAGGACAACACTTTCGGTCTGGTGCATATGCTGGGAAAAGAACCTGTCGGCGCATTAAGTTTTACGGCCACAGCGGAAGCGGCGGCGCCCGGCGAGGATGGCGCCGAATTCGCGGAACCAGAGTACACGGCCGCCGAAGAGCAAGACGCGCCACCCGTGCGCCGCGTTGTGCCGAATGAAGAGTTAAGCGAGCGTATCCGTCGTCGGGATGAGATTCCCTTTCCGGTTTGGGACCGCCAGCTCCGGCTTTCGGTGGCAGGCTTCCAGGACAAATTGCAGGTGCTCGTTGAGGGAGAGTCGATTTCGCTCGTAGACGGCGGGCCCATCAGTTCGACGCACATCCTTAAGCCGGAGTCACTCAATCCTGCGTCCGCTTTCATGGTGGCGAACGAGCACTACTGCATGACGCTCGCTGCAAGCATCGGGCTACCCACGGCGGCAGTACGGATTCGCCGCATTCCCGAGGCGATACTGCTCATCGAGCGATTTGACCGTGAGGTGGAGCTTGACCCCGCCGACGGTGTGACCGCGCTTCGCGTTCGGCGCACGCACGTCATTGACGGCTGCCAAGCGTTGGACCTGCCTGTGAACCTCAAGTACGAGCGCAACTTCGGTAACGCCCGGGCAGTTCGCGACATCAGAGAGGGCGCGAGCTTCGAAAAGCTGTTCGCGCTTGGGCCGCATTTCGAGAACCCTGCCCATGCGCGCCAAGTCATGCTGCGTTGGGCTCTGTTCCAGCTCTTCATCGGCAACAGTGACGCGCACGGCAAGAATCTGTCTTTCCATGTGCGGCCCGCCGGCCTGTCGCCCGCACCCTTTTACGACCTTGTCTCCGTCAATGTCTACGGAGACGTCGTCGAGCAGGACATGGCATTGGCTTACGGCGACGCGTTCCGGCTGGAAGAGGTCAACGCGTTTGAACTCGCTTGCTTCGCCCAGCATACGGGCACGCCCAGACCTCTCCTTGCGCGGGAACTGACGCGTATGGCGCAGGCGATCACGCGCGTTGCGAGGGACCTGGCGCAATCGGAGGTGTACGTGGAGGAGGAGCGGGACCTTGTGGAACGTATCCACGATTTCGTCATGATCCAGGTTGGCAAGCTGCTGCAATTGGCGCCCGAGGCGCCCAGGATTGACCGGTCGTTGTTGTAGAACAGACAGCCACAGCGACCGTGCGTGATACCGAAAAGTCCAACAACAAAGGCGCCAGGCGCTCCCGCTGATGATTTCGGGTCAAACCGCATGGACTTCCATCATGTCGGCCGGGACGTCAAGCTTGCCTCTTTTCCGATCGATTGCACGCGCCGAGAAATCTCCCAATATGTGAACACATCAATCACATATTGAATAATCCAGACGCCCCGCTCTAAAATCCGATCACAGCCAAAACGGCAGTTTCACCCGGCTCGGGGTTTTCCCGCAGACCGCGTGAAACGACAAAAGCACTCGGAGACAAGTCATGCCAACGTCAGCGACATCAGCGCAACTAGCGCGCTCGCATCTGCATTCGCATCCGCGTGTCTCGCACTCCTTATCGATGATTCCCTGCGCCGTTTCCTGCGCGACGCTTCGCCGCGCGCCATCGGCCCGGTAACTCGCGTCGTGAACGAACGCACAAACATTCTCAAGCCGCGAACATCGAGTGCCATGACCAAGACCCTGAATCCCACCGTCGAGCATGAATTGTCGATGGACCGCCCGGCCGGCAAACCGGCGGCAGCGAACGAAGCCAACGAAGCGAACGAAGCGAACGAAGCGAACGAGCCGAGCGGAGCACAGGCATCGGCGGCTGCATTGCTCGATCTCACACCGCAGCAAGCCGGCACGCAAACGCTGCTGCGCGGCCTGGCGATTCTCGAAGCCGCAGTAGGCGGCGCGCGCGATCTGCGCAGCATCGGCGCAGCGCTTGGCACCACCCGCA